>CBINOL010000050.1:0-32688 GCA_966252285.1 uncultured Caulobacter sp. | reverse complement strand
GCCTTGGTGGGGATGCAGCCCCAGTTCAGGCAGATGCCGCCCAGGTTCTCACGCTCGACGATCGCCGTCTTCAGGCCCAGCTGGCTGGCGCGGATGGCGGCGACGTAGCCGCCCGGACCGGCGCCGATGACGACGACATCGAATTCCGTGGACATAGTGTCTTACCCTAGCTTGGACGCCATCCGGGGGAGCGGCGGCGTCGAACGACCGGCGCCAGCCGGCCTGGGAAATTCTATAACAGCGCCTCGACGGCGGCCTGGAGGTCCTCAGGCTTGGTGGTCGGGGCGAAACGCTCGACGACGGCGCCGTCGCGGTCGATCAGGAACTTGGTGAAGTTCCATTTGATCCCTTCGGTGCCCAGCACGCCCTTCTGCTGCTTCTTCAGCCAGGCGTAGAGCGGATGGGCCGAGGGGCCGTTGACGTCGATCTTGGCCATCATCGGGAAGGTCACGTCGTAGGTCAGCGAGCAAAAGCTGCCGATCTCTTCCGCCGTACCTGGTTCCTGACTTCCGAACTGGTTGCAGGGAAAGCCCAGGATGGTCAGGCCGCGGTCCTTGTGCGCCTTGTAGAGCGCTTCGAGACCTTCGTACTGCGGGGTCAGGCCGCACTTGCTGGCGGTGTTGACGATCAGCAGCACCTGGCCGCGATAGTCAGCCAGGCTGACGTCCTTGCCTTGAAGCGTCTTGGCCGAGAATTCGTAGACCGACATCGCGTGTTCTCCTCGGGGCCGTCCCCGTCCTGAAAGGTCCAGGATGGGGCCTCGCCGAGCCGCTTTCGAAATCCCCGCCCCGCGTTTGACCGAGAGGCGAGGATTTCGATGGCTTCGTTAGACGATCAGGGTCAGCGGTTCTTCGATCAGCGGCTTGAAGGCCGCCAGGAACTTGGCGCCGACCGCGCCGTCGACCACGCGGTGATCGCAGGTCAGGGTCACGGTCATGACCGTGGCCACGGCCAGCTGGCCGTTCTTGACCACCGGACGCTGCTCGCCGGCCCCGACGCTCATGATCGCGCCTTGCGGCTCGTTGATGATCGACGAGAAGGCCTTGATGCCGAACATGCCGAGGTTGGAGACCGAGAAGGTGCCGCCCTGGAATTCCTCGGGCTTCAGCTTCTTGGCCTTGGCGCGGGCGGCCAGGTCCTTCATCTCGGCCGAGATCTGGGCCAGGCCCTTGGTCTCGGCGGCGCGGATGATCGGGGTGATCAGGCCGCCGTCGATGGCCACGGCCACGGCGATGTCGGCATGCTTGTGCATGGCGATGCCTTCGGGCGTGTAGGAGGCGTTGGCCTCCGGAACGCGCTTCAGCGCCACGGCGGCGGCCTTGATGACGATGTCGTTGACCGACACCTTCACGCCCTGGCCTTCCAGCAGGCTGTTGATCTTCGAACGGGCGGCCAGCAGGCCGTCCAGCTCGATGTCGATCGTCAGCGGGAAGTGCGGCACGTCACGGAAGCTTTCCGTCAGGCGGCGCGCGATGGTCTTGCGCATGCCGTCCAGCGGAACCAGGTCGTAGGAGCCGGCGGGAATGCCCATCTGCTCCAGCGACTGCACCTTGCGCGGCTCGGCGGCCGGGGCCGAAGCGGCGGCGGCGGGAGCCGGCGCGGCCTTGGCGGCCGGGGCGCCGCCCGACTTGGCGGCTTCCACGTCCGACTTGACGACGCGGCCGTGCGGACCCGAGCCCTTGATGGACTTCAGATCGAGATGGGCGGCGGCGGCCAGGCGACGGGCCAGCGGCGAAGCGAACACGCGCGAACCGTCGGCGGCGACCGGAGCAGCCGGAGCCGGGGCGGCCGGCGCGGGCGCGGCGGCGGGAGCCGGAGCGGCGGCCTTCGGGGCCTCGGCGACAGCGGCGGCGGGCGCGGCGACCGGAGCCGGCGCGGGGCTTTCGCCCTCGCCCGCCAGCTTGGCGATCAGCGCGTTGACCTTGACGTTCTCGGTTCCGGCCTCGACCAGGATGGCTTCGATCACGCCTTCATCGACGGCTTCGACTTCCATCGTGGCCTTGTCGGTCTCGATCTCGGCGATGACGTCGCCGGCCTTGACGGTGTCGCCGACCTTGACGTGCCACTTGGCGAGGGTGCCCTCTTCCATGGTGGGCGACAGGGCGGGCATCAGGATGTCGATCGACATTTGAGCTCTTTCCTCAAGCGTTCGGGACGGCTTCGACCAAGTTGGCCGGCGTCCACGATACCCCGCCCCGAGGCGGGATGAATTCGTTGGCCAAGACGATGCGGCCCCCGCCCATCAGGAGCGGGGGCCGCGCCGGTCTTAGCGGTAGCAGACCGCCTTGGCCGCTTTCACGATCTTGTCGACCGACGGCAGCGACAGGGCTTCCAGGTTGGCCGCATAGGGCAGCGGCACGTCTTCCTGGTGAACCCGCAGCGGCGGGGCGTCCAGGTAGTCGAAACCGAACTCGGTGATGCGGGCGACGATCTCGGAACCGACGCCCATCGGGCCCCAGCCTTCCTCGACCGTGACCAGGCGGTTGGTCTTCTTGACGCTTTCCAGGATCGTCGCGTGGTCCATCGGACGGATGGTCCGCAGGTCGACGACCTCGGCCGAGATGCCTTCGGCGGCCAGCGCTTCAGCGGCCTGCAGGGCGAAGCCCACCATGCGGCTGTAGGCGACCAGGGTCACGTCCGTGCCCTGACGACGAACCTTGGCCTTGCCGATCGGCACGACGTAATCCTCGACGTCCGGGATGTCGAACTCGTGGCCGTACATCATCTCGTGTTCGAGGAAGACGATCGGGTTCGGATCGCGGATGGCGGCCTTCAGCAGGCCCTTGGCGTCGGCCGCGTCGTACGGCGCGATGACCTTCAGGCCCGGGATGTTGCCGTACCAGGCCGCGTAGTCCTGGCTGTGCTGAGCGCCGACGCGCGAAGCAGCGCCGTTCGGGCCGCGGAACACGATCGACGACTTGATCTGACCGCCCGACATGTAGAGCGTCTTGGCGGCCGAGTTGATGATGTGGTCGATCGCCTGCATGGCGAAGTTCCAGGTCATGAACTCGACGATCGGCTTCAGGCCGGCCATCGCCGCGCCGACGCCCATGCCGGCGAAGCCGTGCTCGGTGATCGGGGTGTCGATGACGCGCTTGTCGCCGAACTCCTGCAGGAGCTCGCGGCTGACCTTGTAGGCGCCCTGGTACTGGGCGACTTCCTCGCCCATCAGGAACACGCGGTCGTCGCGACGCATCTCTTCGGCCATGGCGTCGCGCAGGGCGTCGCGCACGGTGATCTTCTTGGTCGGCGTGCCTTCGGGCAGTTCCGGATCCGCGAAGTTCGAGGCGGCGGCGATCGGGGCCGGAGCCGCGGCGACCGGAGCCGGGGCGGCTTCGGCGACGACCGGGGCGGCGGCCGGAGCAGCCGACGCCGAGGCGCCGTCTTCACCCGCCAGCTTGGCGATGATCGTGTTGACCTTGACGTTTTCCGAGCCGGCCGGAACCAGGATGGCCTCGACCACGCCTTCGTCCACGGCTTCGACTTCCATCGTCGCCTTGTCGGTTTCGATCTCGGCGATCACGTCGCCGGCCTTGATGGTGTCGCCTTCCTTGACGAGCCACTTGGCCAGGGTGCCTTCCTCCATCGTGGGGGAAAGCGCGGGCATCAGGATGTCCGTCACTCGGCGGCCTCCAGGTATACGTCGGTGTAGAGTTCGGAGGGATCCGGCTCGGGGCTGGTGCGGGCGAACTCGGCCGCTTCGGCCACGATACGCTTCACTTCGGCGTCCACCGTCTTCAGATCGTCCTCGGTGACGCCGGCCGCGGCCAGGCGTTCCTTGATGTGGTCGATCGGATCGCGGGTCGTCTTGACCTCGTCGACCTCTTCCTTGGTGCGGTACTTGGCCGGGTCCGACATCGAGTGGCCGCGGTAGCGGTAGGTCTTCATCTCGAGGATGTAGGGACCCTGGCCGCTGCGGGCGTGCTCGCTGGCGCGGGCGCCGGCTTCACGCACGGCCACCACGTCCATGCCGTCGACTTCCTCGCCCGGAATCCGGAACGAGACGCCGCGCTTGTGGAAGGCGGTTTCCGACGCCGAACGCTCGACGCTGGTGCCCATGGCGTACTGGTTGTTCTCGATCACGTACACGACCGGCAGCTTCCACAGCTGGGCCATGTTGAAGCTCTCGTAGACCTGGCCCTGGTTGGCCGCGCCGTCGCCGAAGTAGGCGTACGAGACGTTGCCGTTACCCTTGTAGTGGTTGGCCAGCGCCAGGCCGGTGCCGAGCGCCACCTGGGCGCCGACGATGCCGTGGCCACCGTAGAAGCCGGTGGCGATGTCGAACATGTGCATCGAGCCGCCCTTGCCGCGCGACGAACCGCCAGCGCGACCGGTGAGCTCGGCCATGACTTCCTTCGGGTCCATGCCGGCGGCCAGCATGTGGCCGTGGTCACGGTAACCGGTGATGATCTGGTCGCCCTTGTGCGAGATCGACTGCATGCCGACCGCGATGGCTTCCTGACCGATGTAGAGGTGGCAGAACCCGCCGATCAGGCCCATGCCGTAAAGCTGGCCGGCACGCTCTTCGAAGCGGCGGATCAGCAGCATGTCCTGATAGAATTTGAGAAGCTCTTCCTTGCCGACGAAGGCGTTGACACCGGTGTCGGCGCCCTTCTCCGTCGAGGCTTCACCCTTGCGCGTTCGCGCCATTAAACTCTCCCTGGCCAATCGTCATAACGGCCTTCATCTCAGAGGCTTCCATTGCCCGCCGCGAAGCGGCTTTTGGCGCAGGAACGCGCTCGTGTTGACGCCTAGACCGCCCCTCGAGCTGCAACTCGAAGCGTGGTCTACAAGGCAGCTTAGGACCGGCGGGAGCCGACCCAGCTCAGCGCTTGGTGCGGATCACGTAGTCCTTGGGATCGGCGTATCCAAGGAGCGAACGCGCACGTTCCTCCAGAAGATCGGCCGACAAGCTGCCGCTGCGTAATAGACGAGCCCGGGCCTCCAGGTCCATCCTCTCAGCGCGGATCTTCTTAAGTTCCATCGTCTTGGCGGCCAAGTCCGCGTTGCGTTGAGACGAGGAAAGCAGGCCTCTCTCGCCCGTCAGAGCGTGAAAGACGAAGTACGTGATCAGGAGAAGAAGCGCCGCGGTCGGCAGGTAGGGTTGCAGTCGAGCGAACATCGGCGAATCCCGGACAGGGAGGTTCAGACTGTCAGAACGTGCTTAACACGGTCTAAATCCCCAACGGCGCAAAGGGCTTGCAAGTCCCTCGCGATGGACGCGAAAATACTTTCAAGTGAGACCGTTTCAGGGGCATCGAGATACCGCATCGCGGCATTTCCTTCGCACTCGCGAGAGCATCGAAAACCTGTGTTTTTCTAAGAGCGGCCACGCTTATAGAAAAAATGTGGGCCAACTTTTTTGGTTGAAGGGCGGCCAAGCCTCCTTTGCAGGCGCCCTCGCCTCAGAATCGCCGCTGTCGAGGCAGCGAAATGATCCGCAAGGGTTGATCCGCAGCGACAACACGCGCTTTACGCGCTGAAATATCGACCTGCCTCGGGGGAGGCACGGCATGCTTCGACGACAGGCGCTGATGGGACTTGCGGGCGCGGCCATCGCCCTCCCCGCCGCCGCGCGCCAGCGCAGCGAGGACGGGGTCATCAAAGGCCGTCGCGGCGGTCCGAACATGATCAAGGGCGATCCGCCCAGGCTCGACTTCGGCGGCGGCCTGGTGATTCCGATGAACGCCTCGATCTTCCGTACGCTGTGGGAAGGCGAAGATCGTTGGGTGACCTACGGCCGGGCCGTGTCGCGACTGGAGGTCAAGGCCATGCAGCAGGCCGAGATCGCCGCCACGGGCACGATGAAGCTGATGCTGCTGACCCAGGCCTTCGCGCCCGAACGCCTGGTGCGCTTCGAGACCTGCGGCTGGCGCAACCGCACCAATGACGCCAATGATCTGGTGCTGGGCGACATCGCCCTCCCCGGCAAACCGGTCATGCCCACCACCGACCGCGTCACGGGCTCGGTCACCGACGGCGACACCGGCGGCGTCGGCGAGGACGGCTGGCACGCCGTGACCGGCTACATGGTCATGAAGAAGGACGTCACCCTGGCCGACGTGAAGGCCCGGGCGCAGCTCCTGAGCGCCGCCCCGGGCTGAGCGGTTCTAGCCAGCGTGAATGGTCACGTACTCGATGCTCGGCTCGACGCCGCAGCCGGTGGTCTGTCCCGGCGTGTAGGCGAGCTCGACCCGACGCCCAGTGCTCAGGGCCGTGAGGGTCACGGAGAGGATGCCGTCGCCACCGCTGGTGGGGGGAATGCGAAACGTCAGCACCGTTCCATCCTCCTTCTTCAGAAAGACCCGCCGGCAAGACGGGGTGCTGTGTCCTTCGGTGGCGATGATGGAGCCGCTCACCAGATCGGCATGCGCCGCGGTGGCGCCCCCGGTCGCTCCGGCGACGATCAGGGCGAAAGCTACGGCTTGAACAGTTGTGGTCTTCATCGGCGGCTGCCCCAGTTCGCGGGATACGGCGGGGTACGATCCCGCGAATCCCATTCTCAAAAACAATCTAGACGACGCACGTTTCTCGGCGATCAAACAAAAAGCGCGCCGGGCGGACCCGACGCGCTCTTGTTCATCCGAGGATGGATCCGATCAACGGCCCTTGAGGGCGGCGCGACCGGCGTAGACACCCTGGTCTTCCAGCTGCTGCTCGATGCGCAGGAGCTGGTTGTACTTGGCGAGCCGGTCCGAGCGGGCCAGCGAGCCGGTCTTGATCTGACCGCAGTTCAGGGCCACGGCCAGGTCGGCGATGGTGCTGTCCTCGGTCTCGCCCGAGCGGTGGCTCATGACGCTGGTGTAGCCGTGGCGGTGGGCCAGCTCGACGGCGTCGATGGTTTCCGACAGCGTGCCGATCTGGTTGACCTTCACCAGGATCGAGTTGGCCAGGCCCTTGTCCAGACCCATCTGCAGACGGGCCGGGTTGGTCACGAACAGGTCGTCGCCGACCAGTTGGACCTTCTTGCCCAGGGTGTCGGTCAGCAGCTTCCAGCCGTCGAAGTCGTCTTCGGCCATGCCGTCTTCGATCGAGGCGATCGGGAACTTGGAAACGAGGCCGGCCAGGTAGTCGACCATCTGGGCCGGGTCGAGCGACTTGCCCTCGCCTTCCAGCTCGTACTTGCCGTTCTTGAAGAACTCGGTCGAAGCCACGTCCAGGCCCAGCAGGAAGTCGTCGCCGGCCTTGTAGCCGGCGGCCTCGCCGGCCTTGACGATGAAGTCGAGCGCGGCCTCGGCCGAGGCCAGGTTCGGGGCGAAGCCGCCCTCGTCGCCGACGTTGGTGTTGTGGCCGGCGTCCTTCAGAGCCTTCTTCAGGCCGTGGAAGATCTCGGCCCCCATGCGCAGGGCTTCGGAGAAGCTGGCCGCGCCGGTCGGCAGGATCATGAATTCCTGGATGTCGATCGGGTTGTCGGCGTGGGCGCCGCCGTTGATGATGTTCATCATCGGGGTCGGCAGGACGCGGGCGTTCACGCCGCCGATGTAGCGGTGCAGCGGCAGGCCGGCCGACTCGGCGGCGGCCTTGGCCACGGCCAGCGAGACGCCGAGGATGGCGTTGGCGCCCAGGCGCGACTTGTTGGGGGTGCCGTCCAGGCCGATCAGCAGGCTGTCGATGCGGCGCTGGTCTTCGGCGTCGACGCCCGACAGCGCGTCGAAGATCTCGCCGTTGACGGCGTCGACGGCCTGGCGGACGCCCTTGCCCAGATAGCGCGACTTGTCGCCGTCACGCTTTTCGACGGCTTCGTGGGCGCCGGTCGAGGCGCCCGACGGCACCGCGGCGCGACCAAAGGCGCCATCCTCGAGGACGACGTCGACCTCGACCGTCGGATTGCCGCGGCTGTCGAGGATTTCGCGGGCGATGATGTCGACGATCTCGGTCATGGGAGCTCCCGAAAGAAAAGGCGCTTCCCCTTAGCCGCGACGCCGCGTCGCCGCAACCAAGACCGATGTTCCACCAGCGCGAAGTTCCGCCGCGTCAGGCCTGCAACGTCGGCCGCTCGGCCCCCAGCCGGAACAGCAGCTGCTCGGCGCCGAAGTCCAGCTCCACCCGGGCGAACAGCTTGAGGATGTCGACGCCCAGCAGGATCGCGGGTTTGTCGCTGATCTTCCAGTGATCGAAGATGTGCAGGTCGGCGAAGACCACGGCCAGGTTGGTCATGCGCAGCTCGCCCATGTTCATCGACCTGACGATCCGGTACTCGCCGATGGTCTCGCCCCCGGCGACACCCTGCAGGCGAACGGCCAGGGCCGGATCGGCGCCCTTGCGCTGCTTGGCCTGGATCGCCCGCGACAGGGCCATGTTGCCGATCGACGAGCCCGCGCCCGAGTCGATGAAGGCCAGAGTGCGGATGTTGTTGATCCGGCAGTTGACGATGGTCAGGCGGCCGAACTTCTGGTCGGCGATGACCTGGACCTCCTGGGACCGGCGGAAGAAGCGGTACTCGGGCGTGCTGTGGCGGACCTCGAGGCGCTTGCGCTTGAAGTCCATGACCACCGAGCGGTCCTGCAGGATGTCGACGCCCAGGAGGCCGTCGCCGCCGACCCGCTCTGGCGGAAGGATCGGAAGCTCGACGCCGGCGAGACGGGCCTCGCCGGAGACCAGCTGATCGATGTGGGCCGTGGGCGTCACGGCCGAGCCGCCGATGCCGTGGACCATGACGTCCCGCCCGCGCGGCAAGGCCAGGCTCGCGGCCAGGGTGTCGGAGACGACCGAGCGGTCGGCGCCCGAATCGACGACGAAGCGATACGGCCCGCGGCCGTTGATCATGGTCTCGACGGTCATCCGCTCCGAATCGTCGATCGCCGCGTCGATGACGTAGAGCGGCACGGGCGCGGCCGGCGGCGGCGCGACGGGCGTGGTCGGCGGCAGCTGGCCGGGCGAGACGGCGTGGGCCGAGAACGGCGCGGCGCCGAGAGCCAAGGACGCACCCAGGCCGGACGCAAGCGCGCGACGCGTGAACATGGCGAACCTCCCAGTCCGCCGGAGTCTCGATCGCGCCTTATGGGCGCTGACCGCGCTCCTGGCTTTGTTGGGATCGTCCCTATGGCGATCCGACCGCCATCGTAGCACCGCTTGGGCCTGGAAACGACGAAAAGCGCCGCCCAGGCGAGCTGGGCGGCGCTTTCGAAGCGTCAGACGCGAAATCCTGGCGAGGCGCCCTCGAAGGGAGCCTCTCCGGGAAGGAAGACCTTAGTCTTCCTTCGGGGTCAGGATCTGCTTGCCGTTGTACAGGCCGGTCTTCAGGTCGACGTGGTGCGGACGGCGCAGTTCGCCCGAGTCCTTGTCTTCCACGAAGGAGTTGGCGCCCAGGGCGTGGTGCGACCGGCGCATGTTCCGGCGAGAAGGCGAAGTTTTTCTTTTAGGAACGGCCATCGGAGTGACTCTGCTCGCTGAGCGTGAAAATCGGAAGCGGCGACTCAGGTTCGACCCAAGCCGCCGCGTGAGGGCGCGCTTATGCCTGAATGTCGCTTTCAACGCAACAGGGTTAGAGCCGAGGCCCGTAATCGCTGCGTTCGTCGAGAACTCGGACGATCACCACGCGCTCGGGCTCGTCGCGATAGAAGATGATGTGACGCCCAGACTTCACCCGCCTGATGCCGGGTCGCGAGGCCCCGACCAGCGGGTGACGCTCTGGATGGCGCGCGACCGACAGCACGCGCCGCATAAGATCGTCGAGATAGCGCTGGTGACGATCCGCGCCCCAAGACGGAGCAGGCTCGCCACCGATCGCCCTCAGGTCCGATTGCGCCAGATGGGAGACGACAAGCGGCTTCACAGGGCCTTGAAGAAGGCTTCGACCTGTTCGGCCGTCGTCAGTTCGGTGAAGCGGCCTTCAAGGATGTCGGCCTCGCCGGCGTCGAGCGCCCTCTGGACCTCGTCGGAGAGGCCGCCTGAACGCTCGTCCAGCAGGCTGATCGCATCGGCGACCAGTTCGTTGGCGTCGCGATAGCCGCCCTCGGCGACTTTCGCGCGGATCAGCGTTTCCAGCTCGGGCGATAGGGAAAGGCTCATGAGGTGATGCTACCCCCTCGCCTTTCCCAAGCCAATCAGAAGCTTAAACCAGTCGCCCGTGCTCCTTGGCCGCCGCGATGAAGCTGGCGAACAGGGGGTGCGGAGCGAACGGACGGCTCTTCAGTTCCGGGTGGAACTGCACGCCGATGAACCACGGATGGTCGTCGCGCTCGACGATCTCGGGCAGCACGCCGTCCGGAGAGCGGCCGGTGAGCTTGAGACCCGCCTCCTCCATCTTGTGGCTGTAGCCGATGTTGACCTCGTAGCGGTGACGGTGGCGTTCGACGATGTCGGTGTCGCCGTAGATCTCGGCGACCTTCGAGCCCGGCTGCAGGACGGCGTCGTAGGCGCCCAGGCGCATGGTGCCGCCCAGGTCGTCGCCGGCCTTGCGCGAGACGGTCTCGTTGCCCTTGATCCATTCGGTCATCAGGCCGACGACCGGACGCTCGGTGGGCCCGAACTCGCTGGAGCTGGCGTCGGTGATTCCCGCGACGTTGCGCAGGGTCTCGATGACGGCCATCTGCATGCCGAAACAGATGCCGAAGTACGGCACCTTGCGCTCGCGGGCGAACTGGGCCGCCCGGATCTTGCCTTCCGCGCCGCGCTCGCCGAAGCCGCCCGGCACCATGATGGCGTGGGCGTTCTCGAGACGGGCCGCGGCCGCGCCCTCGTCGCCCTCGAAGGTCTCGCTCTCGACCCAGTCCAGGTTGACCTTGACCTTGTTGGCCAGGCCGCCGTGGTGCAGGGCCTCGATCAGGGACTTATAGGCGTCCTTGAGCACGGTGTACTTGCCGACGACCGCGATCGTGACCTCGCCGTCCGGATGCTGGACGGTGTTGTCGATGGCTTCCCAGCGCGACAGGTTCGGCTTGGGCGCGTCGTGCATGCCGAAGACGTCGAGCACTTCGGCGTCGAGGCCTTCCTTGTGATAGTCGATCGGCACCGCGTAGATCGAAGAGCTGTCCAGCGCCTGGATCACGGCGCTCGGGCGCACGTTGCAGAACTGGGCGATCTTGCGCTTTTCCTCGACCGGGATCTCCTGCTCGCAACGGCACAGCAGGATGTCCGGCTGGATGCCGATGGAGCGCAGCTCCTTGACCGAGTGCTGGGTCGGCTTGGTCTTCATCTCGCCGGCCGTCTTGATGAACGGCAGCAAGGTGAGGTGCACGTAGCAGCTCTGGCCGCGCGGCAGGTCCTGGCGCAGCTGGCGGATGGCCTCGAAGAACGGCAGGCCCTCGATGTCGCCGACGGTGCCGCCGATCTCGACCAGCACGAAGTCGACCGGCTTCTGGCCCGTCTCGTCCATGGCGGGCGAGAGGACGAAGTCCTTGATCTCGTTGGTCACGTGCGGGATCACCTGGACGGTCGCGCCCAGATAGTCGCCGCGGCGCTCCTTCTCGATGATCGTCTTGTAGATCTGGCCGGTCGTGATGTTGTCGGCCTTCTTGGCCGACACGCCGGTGAAGCGCTCGTAGTGCCCCAGATCCAGGTCGGTTTCGGCCCCGTCGTCGGTGACGAACACCTCGCCGTGCTGATACGGGCTCATGGTGCCCGGATCGACGTTGAGATAGGGGTCGAGCTTACGCAGGCGAACCGTGTAGCCACGAGCCTGCAGGAGAGCGCCCAGCGCTGCGGAGGCGAGGCCTTTTCCAAGGGAGGAAACCACGCCGCCGGTGATGAAGATGTACCGCGTCATGGGCGCTCAGATTACCCGCGATTCGGCGATCGCGGCGAAAAGACCGACGTTCATAAACAAGTTTTGCTCCCCCACCCTTATTGGGCGGGGGTCTGGGCCGGAGCGGCCGGCGCCGGGGCGGTCGGAGCCGGAACGCTGAGTTGCGGAGCCGGCACGGCGCTCGGGGCGGTCGCGCCCGGAGCCGGAACGGCCGAACCCGGAGCCGGGACGCTGGGAGCGACCGGGGCGTTCAGGGTCTTGGTGTCGAGGCTGTCGATCTTCAGCTTGTCGACCACCGAGTCGGCGCCGCCGATGCGGCCCGTCAGGACGGTGAGCACCAGGCTGATGACCAGGAAGACCGAGAACAGGATCCAGGTCATGCGGGTCATGAAGTCGCCCGCGCCGCGCGCGGTCATGAAGTTGCCGGCGCCGCCGCCGCCCATGCCCAGGGCGCCGCCCTCCGAACGCTGGAGCAGCACGAAGCCGATCAGCGTGATGCAGACGATGATGTTGATGGCCAGCAGGATGCCGATGAGCATGACGAAACAGTTCTCGATCCGGGCAGCCGGCGAACCGACTGTGAAAAACGAAGCGGCCCCTCTACCACTACCGGCGCGCGCACGCCATAGGTGGGGCGACGGCCGGCCAACTCAAGTTCCTTAGATCCAAGTTCCCCAATCCAAGTTTTAGGGCGCGCATGATTCTCGAGACCGAACGCCTGACGCTGAAGCCGCTGGTCGCCGAAGACGCTCCGCTCATCTATCCGTTCCTCAGCGATCCGGAGCTGATGGCCCACTGGGACCGCGCCCCGCTGGAGGATCCCGACGAGGTCGCCGCCTGCGTGGTCGGCCAGGTCGAGGACATGCAGGCCGGCACGGCGCTCTACTGGACCGTCCGGCTGACCGCGACCGGCGACTTCGTGGGCGCCTGCGAGTTCGTCGAGATCGACGAGCGCCGCCACCGGGCCGAACTGCGCTTTATCGTCGCCCGGGAAAGCTGGGGCCGCGGCTACGCCCATGAGGCGGTGACGGCCCTCCTCGCCCATGCCGCCGCCAGCGAGCTCAAGCACATCATCGCCCGCACCCAGGTGGGCGACGCCCGCGCCGAGAAGCTGTTGGAACGCCTGGGCTTCAAGGGCGCGGCCTATCTGAAGGGCCAGGTCGACCGCGACGGCGAGCGCCGGGACGGACGGCTGTTCGACCTGGAACTTTGAGGCCAAGATGCTCCCCCTGAAGGGGGAGCTGTCGGCGAAGCCGACTGAGGGGGAAGTCGCTGCTGGTTTGACGGGTGAACTGACCTCTTCAGTCACCTCCCCCTCCGGCCCTTCGGGCCACCTCCCCCTTCAGGGGGAGGATCTTGGGGAGCGACTTCGCGATCTCGCGCCTTGGCTGCAAGTTGATCGAAGGGGTGCGGGGCGCCCGGGCGACGCCCGGAAGCTGTTTTGAGCAAGTTACCATTTCGACGAAGCCGAGCGCTCCGCGCCGCCGTTGTGCGTCAGCCTCCGGCCGGCGGCGCTGTTGACGCCTTGCCGGAGCGCGCCCGCCGGTTTCCCGAAACGCGCCTTTCAGAAAAAGCCTGGGTCCCCGCTTTCGCGGGGATTTTACGGGGTGGGGCAGCCGGCCCGGACCTCAAGCCGCGGCGATGATGGCCAGGAAGTCCTTGGCCTTCAGCGAGGCGCCGCCGACCAGGGCTCCGCCGACTTCGGGCGTGGCCAGGATCTCGGCGGCGTTCTCGGGCTTCACCGAGCCGCCGTAGAGAATCGGCACGCTGGCGCCGTGGTCGCCGAAGCGCTCGACCAGAACGGCGCGGATCGCCGCGTGGATGGCGCCGATGTCGGCGATGGTGGGGGTAAGGCCCGTGCCGATGGCCCAGACCGGCTCGTAGGCGACGGCGAAGGCCTGGCCGGCCAGGTCGTCGGGCAGAGAGTCGCGGGCCTGGCCGGTGACGATCGGTTCGGCCTGGCCGGCCTCGCGCTGGCCCAGGGTCTCGCCCAGGCAGATCACCGGCTCGAGGCCGGCGGCCAGCGCGGCCAGCACCTTGGCCGACACTTCCTCGCAGGTCTCGTCGTAGCTGCCGCGACGCTCGGAGTGACCGAGAATCACCAGCGTGGCCCCGGCGTCGGCCAGCATCGGCGCGGAGATGTCGCCGGTGTAGGCCCCTTGCGGCGCGGCGTGGCAGTCCTGGCCGCCGACGATCACCGACTCGCCCGAAAGCGCCTCGGACATCCGGTGCAGCAAGGTGGCGGGCGGACAGATGGCGACACGCGCCGCGGGCGGAGTTTGCGCCACCGCGGCGGCCACGGCTCTGGCCTCGTCGAGCGAAGCCTCAAGGCCGAACATCTTCCAGTTCCCGGCGATCAACGGCCGGGGCGTCGTAAGAGAAACGGTCATGGGGAGGCTTTGGGGACGCGCTCCCTTGGTAAGTCAAGTCCGCTTCGGCTTGCTCACGCACCTTGGCCTCTACTATACCCGCTTGCTCGCATCGGATGCGTCGCCCCAGGGCGGTCGCCCACGCGCACGCAATTGGGCGGAATCGAAGAAGGTAGTTTCAAACGTCATGCTCGCCGGCTTTCGCTCTTTCGCCAAATCGCCATTCGCGATCGTCCTGTTCGCCCTGCTGATCGTCAGCTTCGCGATCTTCGGGATCAGCGACGTCTTCAGCCGCCCCAGCACCAACAAGGTGATCGAGGTCGGCTCGCGCTCGGTTTCGCCCGAGGACTTCAAGGCTCGCTACGACAATTACCGCAACCAGCTGCAGCAGCAGGGCCAGACACTGACGCCGGACGAAGCCGTCCAGCGCGGCGTCGACCGCGGCATGCTGCAGGAGCTGGCGCTGCAGGAATCGATGGCCGAGATGATCAAGAAGATGGGCGTTCGCCCGTCCGAGGCCCTCGTCGGTGAAGTGCTGCAGAAGAACCTGAGCCAGCTGCCGGCCGGCACCCGTCCGTTCGACCCCGTGACCGGCAAGTTCGACAAGCAGATGTACCAGCGTCTGCTGGCCGACAACGGCATGACTCCGGTCAGCTATGAAGCCTCGCTGCGCGACGACATCGCCCAGTCGCAGTTCTACGCCAGCGTCGCCAACGGCCTGCGCACCCCGCGCATCTATTCGGCCCTGCAGGCGGTCTACGGCCTGGAGAGCCGCGAGCTCTCGGCCTTCGCCATCAATCCCACGAGCGTCCAGCAGCCGGCCGCGCCGACCGACGCCCAGCTGCAGGCGTTCATGACCGAGAACGCCGCCCGTCTGACCCTGCCCGAGACCCGCGTCCTGTCGGTCGTGCGCTTCAGCGCCAAGGCCCTGGAGCCGTCGGTGACCGTCGATCCGGCCGAGGTGCAGAAGACCTTCGACTTCCGCAAGGACACGCTGGCCCAGCCGGAAACCCGTTCGCTGGTGCAGATCGTCGCCCCGGACGCCAAGGCCGCCGCCGCCATCGCCGAGCGCCTGCGCAAGGGCGAGGCCCCGGCCGACGTGGCCAAGGCCTACGGCAAGCAGCCGGTCATGATCCTCGACAAGCCCAAGACCGCCCTGCCCGACCGCAAGGTCGCCGACGCCGCCTTCAGCCTTGGCGAAGGGCAGGTCAGCGCGCCGATCGCCGGCGAACTGGGCCAGTCGGTCATCAAGGTGCTGAAGATCAACGCCGCCAAGGCCGCCTCGCTGGAAGCCGCCCGCCCGCAGATCGAAGCCGACCTGCGCGTGCAGGCCGCCCAGTCCAAGGCCTATGACCAGACCCAGGCCTTCCAGGACGCCCGCGACGCCGGCGCCAACGTCGTCGACGCCGCCGGCAAGGCCGGCGCCCTGGTGGTCACGACCGCTCCGCTCACCGCCCAGGGCACGGACCTCGGCGGCCAGCCGGCCGCGGGCCTGACCCCGGACGTGCTGAAGGCCGCCTTCGCCCTGCCGGCCGGCGGTGAAAGCGACCTGATCGAAGCGGGCAAGGGCGAGTACTTCGCCGTCCGCGTCGAGAAGGTGAACAAGGCCGCCCTGCCCCCGCTGGCCGAGGTGCGCGCGCCGCTCGCCCAGCAGTGGATGATCAACGAGCTGGTCAAGCGCCTGAAGGCCAAGGCCGATGAACTGGCCGTCCGCGTCCGCAAGGGCGAGTCGATGGAGGCCGTCGCCGCCTCGGCCAACGCCAAGGTCATGAAGATCTCGGGCCTGTCGCGCGAGAACGCCCAGCAGCACCAGGCGCTTGGCCGCGACCTGCTGGTCGCCTCGTTCAACGCCAAGCCCGGCGAGGTCTTCGCCGCCCGCGCCCCGCAGGTCGGCTACGTGGTCGGCCGCATCGACAGCGTCCGCGCCGGCGACGTCGCCGAGATCGCCCGCGCCACCGAGACCATGCGTCCGCAGACCAGCATGGCCTACATGCGCGACGTCGGTCAGGCCGGCCGCACCGCCGCCCGCGACAAGCTGAAGCCGAAGCTGAACCTGAACCTGGCCCGCCAGGCGATCGGCGTCGACACCGAGGCGCTGGCCAAGACCGAGAAGGACGGCGCGGCCAAGGGCGGCGCCAAGAAGGCCGCGGCTCAATGAGCCTGGAGCCTGGCTTCGACGCCTTCGCGGCCGGTTACGACGCCGGCCTCCCGCAGCTGGTCTGGACGCGGCTGATCGACGATCTGGAGACGCCGGTCTCGGCCTATCTGAAGATCGGCCACGGCCGCCCCTACGCCTTCCTGTTCGAAAGCGTCGAGGGCGGCGCCTGGCGCGGCCGCTATTCGATCGTGGCGATGAAGCCGGACGTGGTCTGGCGCTGCCGCGGCGACAAGGCCGAGATCGCCCGGGGCGACGACATCGCCGCCGGCAAGTTCGCGGCCCTGGACGGCGGCGCGCTCGACAGCCTGCGCGACCTGATCGCCCAGTCGAAGATGGACCTGCCGGCCGGCCTGCCGCCGATGGCGGCGGGGATCTTCGGCGCGCTGGGCTACGACACCGTGCGCCTGGTCGAGAAGCTGCCGGACATCAATCCGGACGCCCTGGGCCTGCCCGACGGCATCATGACCCGGCCCTCGATCGTGGCCGTGTTCGACGCCATCGCCCAGGAGATCATCCTGACCACGACGGCGCGCCCGGCGCCCGGCGTGTCGGCCAAGGAAGCCTATGCGGCGGCCCGCGAGCGCATCGAAACGGTGATGGCCGACCTGCGCCGTCCGCTGGCCCACGACGCGCCCCGCAGCGCGCAGGGCCCGATGGAGTTCACCACCCCGGTCAGCCGCGAGGACTATCGCGAGGTGGTCGAGAAGGCCAAGGAGTACATTCGGGCCGGCGACATCTTCCAGGTGGTGCCCAGCCACCGCTTCCGCGCGCCCTTCGGCCTGGACGCCTTCGCCCTCTACCGCTCGCTGCGCCGGACCAACCCGTCGCCGTTCCTGTTCTTCCTGGACCTGGACGGCTTCAACCTGGTCGGCTCCAGCCCCGAGATCCTGGTGCGCCTGCGCGACGGCAAGATCACCATCCGCCCGATCGCCGGCACCCGTCCGCGCGGCGCCACGCCGGAAGAAGACCTGGCGCTGGAAAAGGAGCTGCTGGCCGATCCGAAGGAACGGTCCGAGCACCTGATGCTGCTGGATCTGGGCCGCAACGACGTGGGCCGCGTGGCCATGCTGGGCCAGGCCGGTTCGAACGAGAAGCCCAAGGCCGGCAAGCACGCCAACGTGCGGGTCACCGACAGCTTCACGATCGAGCGTTACAGCCACGTGATGCACATCGTCTCGAACGTCGAGGGCGACGCGCCGCAGAACGTCGATCCGGTCGACGTGCTGATGGCCGCCCTGCCCGCCGGCACGCTGTCCGGCGCGCCCAAGGTTCGGGCGATGGAGATCATCGACGAGCTGGAAGTCGAGAAGCGCGGCATCGGCTACGCCGGCGCGGTGGGCTACATCGGCGCCGACGGCTCGGTGGACACCTGCATCGTGCTGCGCACGGCCCTGGTCAAGGACGGCATGATGTACGTCCAGGCCGGCGGCGGCGTGGTGGCCGACAGCGACCCGGACGCCGAGTACGACGAGACCCTGCACAAGTCCCGCGCCCTCAAGCGCGCCGCCGAGGAAGCCTGGCGCTTCGCCTGAGCGGCGGCTTTGACCGAAAAGAAGAAGGGGCGGCCGATCGGCCGCCCCTTTGTCGTTTAGTGGCCCGTGTGCGGCCGGGCCGCGCCTTCGGGGCCCACCGCGTCGGTAAGGCCGTGACCCAGGGCCATCGGCTTGCCGTCGGGTCCGCGGTCGGCGATGCGGACCATCTCCATCATGCCGGCGTCCTCGTGGTTGAGGATGTGGCAGTGCAGGACGAAGTCGCCGATGTAGCGCTCGTAGTGGCTGCGCACGTTCACCTTGACGCCCGGCTCGACGAAGACGGTGTCCTTGAAGACGCCCTTCATGCCGAAATACTGCGAGCCGGCCTGCTGCGTCAGGTCAGCGCCGTCCTTGTCGATCACCGATTCCACCTCGAACGGATTGACGTGAATGTGGAACGGGTGGCCCACATCGTCGGTCTCCAGCGTCCAGCGATCGGTGTCGCCCAGCACCAGGGTGCGCGAGAAGTCGTCCGGATCGAAGCGGCGGATGGTGTCCACCGTCCGGCCGACGCCCGGGCCGGTCTTGCCGCCCGGCTTGTTCGGCTTGCCCTTGCTGAGCGAGAAGATCAGCGGCTGGTCATGATCGATCTTGGCCTGCAGCAGGCTGGCGTGCGGCTTGAAGGCGGCCAGCGACAGGTCGCGCTCCAGGCCGGTCACCACGCTCTCTGCCAGGGCCGGATCGAGGATCGGCAGGTTGCGGGCGGCCTCGACCAGCAGCGCCTTGACCTGGTCGCGCGGCGTGGCGGCCTTGGGCTGGCCGGCGACGACATCGACGAGGAACAGCAGCTGGCGGCGGTCGGAGCTGCCCTCGATGGCGTCCTTCTTCACGTCGACCTGTTCGTCGATCACGCAATAGGAGCCGGCCTCGGGAAAGCTGACCAGGATGTCGCTGCGATAGCCCGGCTGCAGCACCGTCGAGGTCCGCTCCAGCACCGCCTCGCGGGTCAGGCCGTCGGCGGCGATCTCGAACTGGGCGACGGCCTGGCTGGAGGGCGCGCACTCCTTGGCGATCAGGGCGTCCTGCGAGATGGCGCCGGCCTTGGCGATGGCCTCCAGCGACTTCTTGCCGGTGCGCTTGCGGATCGAGACCTTCACGGTGTCGGCGACGCCCCCGTGGACGAAGCGCCAGCGCTCGGGCGCGCCGGCCACGGCCTTCTGCTCGAGCACCTCGACGGTGGCGCCGTTGACCGTGGTGAAGCGGCCCGAGTTCTTCCAGCGCGGACCGCCGAACAGGTCGTAGCCGTCGAGCTTGCCGACCTGGCCAGCGTCGCAGCGCCAGGTGCCGTCGGCGTTGGTCTTCACCTTCCCGTCGGCGTCGCGGCAGGCGTACTGGATCTGCTGCAGCACGAAGACGTGGTCGGGCGCCTTGCGCAGCAGGAGGTCGACGTCGCCCGGGATCACGGCCTTGGTCGCCGCGTCGACGCGCGGCAGGCGGTCGCCCTTGATCACCAGTGCGCCGGCCAGGCCGCTGGCCACCTGGATGGCCGTCGAGCCGTGGACATGCGGGTGGTACCAGAAGGTGCCGGCCGGATGGTCGCCGGGGATGTTGTACTCGTACTCGTAGGTGAAGTCGGGATTGGGCGGCAGCTGGCGCAGCACGTTGTCGCTGATGCCGGCCGGGCTGACCCACAGGCCGTGGCTGTGCAGGTTGGTGGTGTTGAAGCAGTGCGGGACGTTGATGTCCTCGGGATGGCCCGGGCAGTTGGCCTCGGCCGGCAGCAGGTTGCGGATCTTGACCCGCACCGTCTGGCCCGGACGCGAGACCAGGGTTGGCGCCACATAGGGCCGGCCCGGTTCGGCCGGATGCAGGGCGTCGCGATAGGCCCGCAGCTCCACGTCGTCGGTCATGCCGCTGTTGGCGTTCCAGATCTTGGATGGCAGCAGCACAACGTCCAGTCGCGCCACCACCTCGTCGCCCGACGGCGGCGGCGCGGGCAGCTCGCCGAAGATCTCCAGACGCTCCTCGGGCGCGGCCTCGCCCGGCGCCACGGTGGTCAGGACCGGCGGATCCGAGAACGGCGCGTCCTGGGCGGCCGCCGCTCCCGCCATGAAGCCCAGGGCGACAGCCGCGCCGCCCAGCAATCCGAGTTTTCGCATGATGCACCCCCTGCGTCCGAAAATCGCCGGAGGGTGAGAGCGCCGCCAGAGTCGTTCAAGTTGAATTTACAACCTTAGGAACTAATTTTGAGTGCTGCGCGCCGATCAGTCGCCCAGACGTTCCTTGGGCAGATGTTGGGTGGTCAGCGGCGGGGCCAGTATCATCACCGTCGCAAAGCTGACCGCGGCCACGGCGGCGAAGGCAGCGGCCAGCAGCACCGGCAGCATCTTCTGGCGCCGGCGCGGCGCCCGCAGCAGCGCGCGGGCGTAGGCGATGGCGGCGGTGTCGATGGCGGAATCAGCGACGGGCATGCGGGAAATTTCGCCTCTTCGCGCCCCGGTGGCAACGGATCGACAGCGCGGCGCTTCGCCGCTGGGCGCTTTCCCAGAAAAACTCTTTCCGTAAAGGGATGACGCGCCGCCCCCGACCGGACTAGAAGCGAGGCTCGAAAGGCGGCGTCATGATCCTGGTCATCGATAACTACGACAGCTTCACCTACAACCTCGTTCATTACCTGAACGAGCTGGGGGCCGAGACGGTCGTCCATCGCAACGACGACCTGACGGTGCAGGAGGCCCTGGGCCTGAAGCCGCAGGCGGTTCTGCTGTCGCCGGGCCCCAAGGCCCCCGACCAGGCCGGCATCTGCCTGCCGCTACTGCGCGGCGCGCCCGACGACCTGGCGATCCTGGGCGTGTGCCTAGGCCACCAGGCCATTGGGCAGGCCTACGGCGGCGAGGTGATCCGGGCGAAAGAGGTCATGCACGGCAAGACCAGCCCGATCCGTCACAGCAACAAGGGCATCTTCAAGGACCTGCCCGACCCGTTCACCGCCACGCGCTATCACAGCCTGGCCGTGCGCCGCGAGAACCTGCCCGAAGAGCTGGAGGTCACCGCCTGGACCGCCGACGGCGAGATCATGGGCGTGCAGCACAAGACCCGTCCGGTGCACGGCGTGCAGTTCCACCCCGAATCCATCGCCACCGAGGGCGGCCACCAGCTGCTGGCCAACTTCCTCGACCTGGCCGGCGTGCGCCGCGACGCCCAGATCTGGGTCTAGGGCGGGGCTTCGCACATGTCCGACGCTTTCAAGCCCCTGCTGGCCAAGCTGGCCGACGGCCAGACCCTCTCGGAAGACGACGCCGAGGTCTTCTTCAGCGCCTGCCTGCGCGGCGAGCCGACCCCGGCCCAGGTGGCCGCAGCCGTGACCGCCATGCGTTTGCGCGGCGAAACCGTGGGCGAGATCGCCGCCTGCGCCCGCGCCATGCGCCGCGCGGCCGTGCACCTGGAGCATCCGTATGACGTGGTCGACGTCTGCGGCACCGGCGGCGACGGTCTGCACACCCTGAACATCTCCACCGCGGTCGGCTTCGTGGCCGCCGGCGGTGGGCTGAAGGTGGCCAAGCACGGCAACCGCGCGGTGACGAGCAAGTCGGGCACCGCCGACGTGCTGGCGGCCTTGGGCGTCAATATCGACGCCAGCCTCGCCCAGCAGCGCGCCGCGCTGGACAGCGCCGGCATCTGCTTCCTGTTCGCCCAGTCGCACCACGGGGCGATGAAGCACGTGGCGCCGATCCGCCAGCAGCTGGGCTTCCGCACCATCTTCAACCTCCTGGGCCCGCTGACCAATCCGGCCGGCGCCAAACGGCAGGTGGTGGGTGTCTCGGCCCCGCGCTTCGTGGAGCCCATCGCCCGCGCCCTGGGCGCCCTGGGCGCCGAGCGCGCCTGGTCGGTGCACGGCGGCGGCATGGACGAGCTGACCATCACCGGCGAGACCGAGGTGGCCGAATGGCGCGAGGGGGCGATGCGCCTCTTCACCATCACGCCCGAGGCCGTGGGCCTGCAGCGCGCCTCGCTGGCCGAAATCACCGGCGGCGATCCGGCCTTCAACGCCGCGGCCCTGACCCGCCTGCTCGATGGCGAGACCGGCGCCTATCGCGACATCGTGCTGCTCAACGCCGCCGCCGCCTTCCTCGTGGCCGACAAGGTTGAGACCCTGCGCGAGGGCGTGGAACTGGCCGGAGCCGTGCTCGACGACGGCCGCGCCAAGGCCGCTCTCGCCGGCCTCGTGGCCGCCACCAACGCTGAAGTCCTGAGCGCATGACCGACATTCTCGCCAAGATCGCCGACTACAAGCGACAGGACGTCGCCGGCCGCAAAGCCGTGCGCTCGCAAGCCGACGTCGAAGCCGCCGCCAAGACCGCTTCGGCGCCGCGCGGCTTCAAGGCGGCGCTGGAGGCCAAGCACGCGCCGGGCAAGCTCTCCTTGATCGCCGAGATCAAGAAGGCCTCGCCCTCCAAGGGCCTGATCCGCGCCGACTTCGATCCGCCGGTGCTCGCCAAGGCCTATGAGGACGGCGGCGCGGCGTGCCTTTCGGTGCTCACCGACGGGCCGAGCTTCCAGGGCGCCGACGAGTATCTCGTGGCCGCCCGGGCGGCGACCGCCCTGCCCTGCATCCGCAAGGATTTCCTGGTCGATCCCTGGCAGGTGGCCGAAAGCCGCGCCCTGGGCGCCGACGCCATCCTGGTGATCCTGGCGATGATCGACGACGCCCTGGCCGGCGAGCTGATGGCCGAGGCGCAGCGCCTTGGCATGGACGCCCTGGTCGAGGTGCACGACGAGGCCGAGACCGAGCGCGCCGGCAAGCTGGGCGCGACGCTGTTCGGCGTCAACAACCGCGACCTCAAGAGCTTCGTCGTCGACCTGGCGGTGACCGAGCGGCTGTCGAAGCTGGCCCCTGCGGGTTCGCTGCTGGTCACCGAAAGCGGTCTCTTCACCCATGCCGACGTGGTGCGGATGGAAGCGACGGGCGCCAAGGCCATGCTGGTGGGCGAAAGCCTGATGCGCCAGGCCGACGTGACGGCGGCGACGCGCGAACTGATCGGGTAGGTCTAGGGACCTCAGAAGATACTGTAGAACTCCGTCCTTCCCCGCGAAGGCGGGGGTCCAAGCCGACTCTGAAGCTGTAGCGCGCTCGGCGAATAGCCCGCCGCCTCAGCTTGGATCCCCGCCTTCGCGGGGATGCTCGGAATTGAGAGCGCAGATCCAAGATAGCCGCCAGACGCCGCGATAACGGCGCTCGGCCACGTTTCGGCCAAGCTCACGCGGATCATCAGCCCCGAACACTGATCGAGGGGCTTTTCGCATGACCGCCGGCAAGACTTCCGCTCGCTCGAACCTGCTGGAATGGGCCCGAACCCTGGCGGTGACGGCCGCCATCGTACTCGTGCCGCGCACGGTGCTGTGCCAGCCCTTCACGATCCCGTCGGCCTCGATGGAGCCGACCCTGCTGGTCGGCGACTACATCCTGGTCAACAAGTTCGCCTATGGCTGGAGCCGCCATTCGGCGCCGCTGAGCCCGGCGATCGGCCACGGCCGGTTGATGGGGCGCGAGCCGGCGCGCGGCGACGTGGTGGTGTTCAAGAAGCCCGGAGACGGCCGCACCGACGTGATCAAGCGCCTGGTCGGTCTGCCCGGCGACGAACTGCAGGTTGTCGACGGGGTGCTGCGCATCAACGGAACGCCGGTGGACCAGCGCCCGCTGGGTATGCGGATCGAGGAGACGCCGTTCGGCGTGCTGCCGGCCGAGCGCTTCGCCGAGACCCTGCCGGGCGGCAAGACCCACCTGATCAACAGCTACGGCCCGCGTACGACGGCCGGCAACACCGCGGCCTATCGCGTGCCCGAGGGCTGCTACTTCGTGATGGGCGACAATCGCGACAACTCGCTCGACAGCCGCTTCGATCCCGGCCCGATCCCGGCGGGCGAGGCCCGCTGCGCCTGGAATCCGGCCGTGGACGCCCAGCTGCCGGCCCAGACCGGCATGGGCTTCGTGCCGTTCGAGAACCTGGTCGGCCGCGCCGACATGGTGCTGTTCTCGTGGGAGGCCGGCGCCGGCATGCGATGGAATCGCTCGTTCCGGCGCCTCTAGAATCGGCCGTCGCGGCGCGGGAATCGCCGTCTCGGCGAAGGGATTCTCGCCGATCCCGCCGTCGCCCGCTTCGACCGTTTACGGAAAATCATGGTCCGCCCTCGCCCGCCGACCATGCGCCCCGGCCTGAGCGACGCGCGCTTATCCGGCCTGAAATCAGTCACTTAGCGCCCGGGTTTTGACGTCGATGCGCCGAGCCGAATGAGCGAACGCCGTTCTCCGCAATTCACTTGACCTTAACCAAGAACACCTAGAGAACATTCGCAAGGTTTGCGGTTTGTTCCGCGACGACTTGTGAGGCCGTCATGCTCACCCGCAAGCAGCACGAGCTGCTGATGTTCATCCACGAACGGATCAAGGAGACCGGCGTCTCCCCCTCCTTCGACGAGATGAAGGAAGCCCTGGACCTGGCGTCGAAGTCGGGCATCCACCGGCTGATCACGGCCCTGGAAGAGCGCGGCTTCATCCGCCGCCTGGCCCACCGGGCCCGGGCGCTGGAAGTGGTGAAGCTGCCGCAGCAGGCGACCACGGCGGCCCCGCCCAAGGGCCGCGGCGCGTTCCGTCCGCAGGTGCTGGAAGGCGGCGGCCCCGCCCCGTCGGCCCCAGCCCCGCTTCCGCCGATGTCCGACACCAGCCGCGAACTGCCGATCCTGGGCCGCATCGCCGCCGGTACGCCGATCGACGCCATCCAGCACGAGCGCGACCGCCTGCCGGTGCCCGAGACCATGCTGGGCGGCGGCGAGCACTATGTTCTCGAGGTGCAGGGCGACTCGATGATCGAGGCCGGCATTCTCGACGGCGACTACGTGATCATCCGCAAGGGCGATACGGCCAACAGCGGCGAGATCGTCGTGGCGCTGGTCGGCGAGGAAGCCACCCTCAAGCGCCTGCGCAAGAAGGGCGGCTCGATCGCCCTGGAAGCGGCCAACCCCAAGTACGAGACCCGCATCTTCGGTCCCGACCAGGTCGAGGTGCAGGGCAAGCTGGTGGGTCTGATCCGCCGCTATCACTGACGGCGGACCCTGGCAGGCAAGACGCGCAAGGCGCGGGCGTCGCAGGATGCTCGCGCCTTGCTTGCGTCTGGGGCGCACTTTAAGGCTCCGGGCGTCGTTGCTTGGGGGAAGTAGCCATGATGTTCCTGTTGCCGGTCCTGCAAGCCGCCGCCGTCGTCGCGCCGCCGGCCGGCGAACCGGTCCTGACCCTGGCCGACGTCGGGCTGCACAAGGGACGCTGGCCCTTCACCGGCTATTATCCGGACCGCGCCATGCGCGCCGGCGTGTCGGCCGAAACGACGGCCCTCTGCCGCGTGGCCGCCGGCGGCGCCCTGGTCGACTGCCGCATCGAGGCGGCGGAGGCTGTCGACTACGGCTTCGACCAGGCGACGCTGAAGCTGCTGGCCGGCGCGAACACCGACACGGTCACCCACACCGGCGCGCCCACCGAAGGCCGAAGCTTGCGCGTCTCGCTCAGCTTCAAGGTCACCCGCAGCGGCTCGATGCGGGTCACGGCGCGCTGAATGCATATTTGTCTGAGTTAATCTAAGCTGCTACTCCAGGCCCAAGGCCGTGCGACGCGTCGTGCAGGACGCCCCGCGCCATCGGCCGATCGGAGGAGCACCCATGTCCCACGCGCCCATCGCGGCCCTCAGCGCGGCCCTCTGCCTGACGCTTGGCCTCAACGCCGCAGCCCAGCCGATCACCCAAAGGTTCAGCGCCGATCCCTCGCCGCACGTGTTCGGCGACACGGTCTATGTCTACGCCACCGACGACGCGTCGAACTCGGGCAAATACTGGGACTCGACGTCCTGGCGGCTCTACAGCTCCAAGGACCTGAAGACCTGGAGCGACGACGGGGCGTTCCTCGACGTGACGGTGTTCAAATGGGCCAGGCCCGACGCCAAGGCCTGGGCGCCGGGCGCGATCGAGCGCGGCGGCAAGTTCTATTTCTACGCACCCGTAGGCGGCGACAAGATCGGCGTGGCCGTGGCCGACCGACCGCAGGGCCCGTTCAAGGACGCCATCGGCGCGCCGCTGGTCGACAAGGCCCGCGACGCCAACGCCGGCGACGAGCCGATCGACCCACAGGTGCTGATCGACGACGACGGCCAGGCCTACATGCTGTTCGGCACCCGCGTGCCCAAGATCGTGCGGCTGGGGGCCGACATGGCCTCGCTGGCCGGACCGATCGAGAACCTCACGGTCACCGGCTATCCGGCCGACGACCCGAAGAAGAAGTACGGCGAGGCGCCGTTCCTACACAAACGCGACGGCCTCTACTATTTCAGCTTCTCGACCGGCTGGCCTGGCCAGATCGTCTATGCGACCGCCAGGTCGCCGATGGGGCCTTACGCCTATCGCGGGGTGATCCTCGACTACCTGCCGATCTCGACCAACCACCAGGCCATCATCGAGCGCGACGGCCGGTGGTGGTTCTTCTATCACGACAAGCTCTTGCCCGGCGGCGGCGACCACCGGCGCTCGATCACGCTGGCGCCGCTGAGCTATGGCGACGACGGCGCGATCCTGCCGATCAGGCGGCCGCCGGTTCCTTAGAGCGGATCGACGTTCACCCGACCGCCGCCCCAAAATCCGTCTTTCCCCGCGAAGGCGGGGACCCAAGCGGAATCTGCGGATCGCCCACAGCCGTGCCTTCTCCCCAAACGCAGCTTGGATCCCCGCCTTCGCGGGGATGCTCGGTGAAAAAACGAAGTTGCTGAATGTCGGGAGCGCCTAGAACACCAGCGCCTGGGCCGCCGCGTCGAAACCGCTCCAGGCCGCCGCGGCCAGGGCCGCGCCGGTGCTGGCGCGGCGCACGCCCAGGCCCGGCAGGTCGGCGACCTTCATGTCGGGGCCCCACAGCAGCACGTTGACGGGCTTGGGGGCCACGGCCGCGACGATGGCGGCGATGTCGTCGTACCTGGTCACGCCCGGCGCATAGAGGCAGTCTGCGCCGGCCTCCGAATAGGCCACGAGCCGCTCGATGGTCGGCGCAAGCTCGTCGCGGCCGATCAGGAAGCCCTCGGTGCGGCCCACCAGCATGACGTCCTGGCCAGAGGCGTCGATGGCCGCTCGCGCGGCGGCAAGGCGCTCAACGGCGGTATCGAGGTCGTAGAGATCCTTGCCGACCCGGTCCTCGATGGAGAGGCCCGCGATCCCGGTCTCGACCGCGCGGGCGACATTGGCGGCCACGCCGTCGGCGGTCTCGGCGAACCCGGCCTCGAAGTCGGCGTTGACCGGCAGGTCGGTGGCGGCCACCAGCAGGGCCAGGTGCTCGATCACCTCGTCGACGCTGACCTGGCCGTCGGCGCGGCCCCAGGACCAGGCCATGCCGGCGCTGGTCGAGGCCAGGGCCTTGAAACCCAGCTTCTGCAGGCGACCGGCGCCGCCGGCGTCCCACGGATTGGGCAGCACGAAGAAGCCGTCCTGGTGCAGGGCGCGGAAGGCGGCGCGGCGGGCGGCGAAGGTGGCGTCGGTCATCGGCCTCAAGTCTCCAAACGAGTCGTCGCCGGCAGATAGCCGCGGCGGCACGGCATCATCCGCCCGGTTCTTGCGCAATCGTGTCAGCAGTCGTCGTCCAGGGCCGCCGGCCGCGCCCAGGCGTGGTCCAGACGATCCACCAGCCGTCGCGCCTGCGCCAGAGCTCGGCGGCGCCGCCGACGGCGAAATCCTGACCCGTCAGCACGACGGCGTCGCGGCAGGCGGCCGGCAGGACGGCGGGCCTGGGGCCCCGCAGGACGACCACCTCGGCGCCGGCGCAGAGCCGCTGCAGGGCGTCAAAGTCGGGCGCGCGGCGGGTCCAGAACAGGCTGGCGGCGACGGAAGCGCCCTGCCCCGGCCGGCACGACGTACGATCACATTCGAAGCCGCCGCCGTCGACCGGTGTCAGGCCGCGGCGGCGCGCCCAGAGCTCGGCCCCGAAGCGGCGGGCGTCGGGGCGCAGCAGCACCGCCTCCGCGCCCCGCCGGGCGACGGCCGTGGTTCCGTCGGCGGCGATCCAAAGATCCGGCGCAGCCGGGCGTGGCCACAGGGCCACCGCCAGGAACAGCGGCACGCCCAGCCAGCGCAGACGGCCCTTCCAGAGGCACAGCAGCATGATGCCGAGGAACGACAGCACCAGGGTGAAGCCCGGCGCGCTGGCCACCGTCTGCTGGGCGCCGTGGGCGCCGGCGAACCAGCGGGCGACGGCGGTCATGGCCTCGATGCCCCAGCCGGCCACGGCTAGGAACGGACCGCCCAGGCCCAGGGGCTCCAGCGCGGCGCCGACCGCGAGGAACGGCATGATGACGAAAGACGACAGCGGCGAGACCACCAGGTTGGCCGGCAGGCCCCAGATGGCCACGCGGTTGAAGTGCTGCATGGCGAAAGGCCCCGTGGCCAGGCCCGCCACGAAGCTGGCGCCGACGCTGATCGCCAGCCAGGCCAGGGCGCCCTGCGTGAAGCGGATCGGCCAGGGCACCGAGATCTCGCGCGGCTGGCGCGGCCAGGCTTCCGCGAGCGCGACCAGGGCCGCCGTGGCGGCGAACGACATCTGGAAGCCGGCCGCGCCCGCCTGCTCGGGCTGGGCCACGAGGATGATCAGGGCTGCGAGCGCCAGGCCATGCAGGCTGACGGCCTGGCGGTCGGCGAGGATGGCCAGGAACGCCACGCCCGCCGTGATCGCCGCGCGCAGGGCCGGCGGCGGCGCACCGGAGACGACCAGGTAGGCCCCCACCGCGGCGAGCCCGGCCAGGGCGGCGATCTTCTTGCCCGGAAAGCGCAGCGCCGCCCACGGCCAGGCCGCCACCAGCAACCGCACGGCCGCGAACACGAAGCCGCCGACGATGGCCATGTGCAGGCCGGAGATAGAAAGAATGTGCGCCAGGCCCGAGGCGCGCATGGCCTCGGTCTGCTCGGGCGTGACCCAGGCCTCGTGGCCGGTGACCATGGCCGCGGCGATGCCGCCGCTTTCAGGACCAAGCCGCTCGACGATGCGCGAGGCCAGGCTCCAGCGCATGGCGTTGATCGCCATCGCAAGGCGCAGCCGCCAGGGCGGCGGATCCAGCGCGGCGTCCTCGATCTCGCCCACCGTGAAGCCGACGCCGCCGATGCCGTTGAACCAGGCGTCGCGGGCGAAGTCGTGGGAGCCGGGCGCGGCCGGCGGCGGCGGGGCCGACAGCATGGCCCGCAGGCGCAGGGCCGATCCGGGCGCAGGAGCTTCCACGCCCTCCGGCAGGCTGACGCGGATGCGAGTCGGGGTCGCGGCCGGCGCCAGGCGCGAGATCGAGACGGGCGCGATCAGCAGCCGCGGTCCGGCCGCGCCCGGCGAGACCACGTCGACGACGAATCCGTCGATCACCCGCACGCCCCGTTCGACGGGCATCACCGGCGCGGCCACGCGGTCGCAGCGGACCTTGCCGGCCAGGGCGCCGGCGGCGGCGAAGGCCAGCAGGGTCAGCGGCACGGCCAAGGCGCTCCAGCGCGTCCAGCCCCGGCTCCAGATCGCCAGGACGCCCAGCGCCAGGGCCAGGAGGGCCAGCATCGACCAGCTGGGCTCGGTCTTCAGTTGCAGATAGGCCGCCGCGCCCAGCGCGAAAGCCACCGGGTTCCACAACATCCATCGGGCGGCGTTGAGCCGCGCCTCGTCGATCAGTTGTGTGACAAAGGTTGCGGGACTAGGACACCTTCGAACGGCCGTGCTAAGACGCGCCGCCCAACGGCCGGCGCGTGCGTCGCGCGCCGTCGGGCCTCCCGCCGCCCCCGCGGCCTCCAGACCGTCAGCTTCGAAGCCTATGTCCAGTTCCTCCCCCGCCCCCAGCGGCGTCGTCACCCGCTTCGCCCCGTCGCCGACCGGCTTCCTGCATATCGGCGGCGCCCGCACGGCGCTGTTCAACTGGTTATATGCACGCCATACGGGAGGAAAGTTCCTTATTCGCGTCGAGGACACCGACCGCGAGCGCTCGACCGAAGCCGCCGTGGCCGCGATCTTCGAGGGCCTGGACTGGCTGGGCCTGAAGTCGGACGAGGAACCGATCTTCCAGTACAGCCGCGCCGACCGTCACCGCGAAGTGGTGCAGGAGCTGCTGGCCAAGGGCCGCGCCTATCGCTGCTGGATGACCGTCGAAGAGCTGGAAGCCGCCCGCGAGAAGGCCCGCGCCGAAGGCCGCGCCATCCGCTCGCCGTGGCGCGACGCCCCGCCGCCGGCCGATCCTTCGGCGCCCCACGTCATCCGCTTCAAGGGCCCGCTGGAAGGCGAGACCTTGGTCGACGACATGGTCAAGGGCCCGGTAACCTTCCGCAACATCGAGCTCGACGACCTGGTGCTGCTGCGCAACGACGGCGCGCCGACCTACAACCTCGCCGTGGTGGTCGACGACCACGACATGGGCGTGACCCACGTCATCCGTGGCGACGACCACTTGAACAACGCCGCCCGCCAGAGCCTGATCTACCAGGCGATGGAGTGGAACGTGCCGTCGTTCGCCCACATCCCGCTGATTCACGGGCCGGACGGCGCCAAGCTTTCCAAGCGCCACGGCGCCCAGGCCGTCGGCCAGTTCGCCGACATGGGCTACATCCCCGAGGGCCTGCGCAACTACCTGGCGCGCCTGGGCTGGGGCCACGGCGACGACGAGGTGTTCAACGACGAGCAGGCGATCAGCTGGTTCGACGTCCAGGACGTGGTCAAGGCCCCTGCCCGCCTGGACTGGGCCAAGCTGAACTTCATCAACAGCCAGCACCTGCGCCAGGCCGACGACGCGCGCCTGACCGCCCTGACCCTGAAGGCCCTCAAGGCCGCCGGGACCGACCTGCCGGCCGACGCCGAGGCGCGCATCGCCTCGACCGTTCCGCAGGTCAAGGAAGGCGCCAAGACCATCCTGGAGTTGGGCGAACACGTGGCCTTCGCGCTGAAGGTGCGCCCGCTGACGCTCGAGGAAAAAACCGCCAAGCAGCTTTCCGAGGAAACGGTCGCGCGCCTCGCACGACTTCGTGAACATCTCGCGGCCGCCCCGGTGTGGGGCGTCGCGGAACTCGAGGCGCTGTTGAAATCGTTTGCTGAATCCGAGGCCGTAGGCTTTGGAAAGTTCGGCCCGCCGCTGCGTGGAATCCTCACCGGCGGGGCCCAGGCGCCTGACCTGAACAAGATCATGGCGGCCCTGGGACGGGACGAGTCGCTCGGGCGGCTTGACGATGCGCTGGCGTCGCGCGCATGAGGCGCTATAACGCACCCGCGAAATGCAAAACTGGACTGATCGTACCACTATTGAAAGGGTCTCTCGCATGACCGACAAAGCCACGCTGACGATCGGCGACAAGAGCTACGAGCTGCCGATCCTCAAGGGCAGCACGGGTCCGGACGTTCTGGACATCCGAAAGGTCTACGGCGAAAGCGACCATTTCACCTTCGACCCGGGCTTCACCTCGACCGCTTCTTGCGAAAGCAAGATCACCTATATCGACGGCGACGCCGGCGTTTTGCTGCACCGCGGCTATCCGATCGACCAGCTGGCCGAGAAGTCGTCGTTCCTCGAAGTTTGCCACCTGCTGCTGAACGGCGAACTGCCGACGGCCGCTGAACTGGCCAAGTTCGAAAACAACATCACCTACCACACGATGCTGCACGCGCAGTTCGACCGGTTCTTCGAAGGCTTCCGTCGCGACGCCCACCCGATGGCCGTCATGACCGGCGCCGTGGGCGCCCTGTCGGCCTTCTACGCCGACAGCATGAACGTCGACGACGCCCGCGAGCGTGAGATCAGCGCCCACCGCCTGATCGCCAAGATGCCGACGATCGCCGCCCGCGCCTACAAGTACACGATCGGCCAGCCGTTCGTGTCGCCGCGCAACGACCTGTCGTACTCGGAAAACTTCCTGCGCATGTGCTTCTCGGTCCCGGCCGAGGACTGGAAGCCGAACCCGGTCCTGACCCGCGCCATGGACCGCATCTTCATCCTGCACGCCGACCACGAGCAGAACGCCTCGACCTCGACCGTCCGTCTGGCCGGTTCGTCGGGCGCTCACCCGTTCGCCTGCATCGCCGCCGGCATCGCCTGCCTGTGGGGCCCGTCGCACGGCGGCGCCAACCAGGAAGCCCTGGAGATGCTCGAGCAGATCGGCACGGTCGACAAGATCCCCGAGTTCATCGAGGGCGTGAAGGCTCGCAAGCACAAGCTGATGGGCTTCGGCCACCGCGTGTACAAGAACTTCGACCCGCGCGCGAAGGTCATGCAGAAGACCTGCCACGAGGTCCTCGGCCAGCTGGGCATCAACGACCCGCTGCTCGAAGTGGCCATGGAGCTGGAAAAGATCGCGCTCAGCGATCCGTTCTTCATCGAGCGCAAGCTGTACCCGAACATCGACTTCTACTCGGGCATCACCCTGCGCGCGATGGGCTTCCCGACCAACATGTTCACCGTGCTGTTCGCCCTGGCCCGCACCGTCGGCTGGATCAGCCAGTGGAAGGAAATGTTCGAGGACCCGACCCGCAAGATCGGTCGTCCGCGTCAGCTCTATACGGGCTCGACCCAGCGCGACTACATCGACGTCGAGAAGCGCGGCTAAGCGCGTCTTCGTCTTCGAGATACGGCAAAGGCCCCGGGAAGCCGGGGCCTTTTTCGTTGTGGGGGCTAGCACCTCCCCCGCGAGCGGGGGAGGTGGCGCGCTGCGGATACGCGGCGTGACGGAGGGGGCGAGTGACAGAACTCGGCGCCCAGTCTGGCCCCCTCCACCGCTTCGCGGTCCCCCTCCCCCGTTTCACGGGGGAGGAGTTGTTCTAGAACCTCAAGCCCACGATCAGGCCCGCATAGGTCTGGTCGTCGGCCATGCCGGTCTGCTTGAGGAACGTGCCCGAGGTGGTGTGGTTGAGGATGCCGGTCACCGTCACGAACGGCGAGACGGCGTAGCTGGCGAAGGCCGCCTGGCGCCAGCCGACATAGTGGG
>CBINOL010000049.1:0-33102 GCA_966252285.1 uncultured Caulobacter sp. | reverse complement strand
AGTCCCTACTGATTTCGATGCAGCCGCTGGCGTGGAAGGTCACTTCCCCCTCAGTCGGCTTCGCCGACAGCTCCCCCTTCAGGGGGAGCATTCTGAAACCACTTCCCCTTCACCGCACGGGGCTCTACGAGCGGGCCATGCCGCTCGTCGCCCGTCTCAGCCTGTTCTACGTGGCCATCTATCTGGTCATCGGGGTGAGCCTGCCGTACGTGGCCACCTTCCTGCGGGCGAGGGGGCTGTCCGGAGCCGAGATCGGGGCGGTGCTGGCCGCGCCGCTGCTGCTCAAGCCGTTCACCGGCGCCGCGCTGGCCGTCTGGGCCGACGGGTTCAGGCTGCGCCGCTCGCCGATGATCCTGCTGGCGGTCGCTGCCGCCGGCGCCTACCTCGCCATGCTGGTCGCCCCGGGCTTCTGGGGCCTGCTGGTCTGCTGGCTGCTGGGCGCGACCCTGTTCTCGACCATCTCGCCGCTGATCGACGTGGTGACCCTGCGCCGGGCGCGGCTGGAGGGGTTCAACTACGGCCTGCCGCGCGGGTCCGGCTCCAGCGCCTTCATCGCCGCCAACCTGGCGATGGGCGTGGTGCTGACCTTCGTCGGGGCCGAGGTCATCGTCGTCTGGATCACGGTGGCGGCCCTGCTCACCGCCTTCGCGGCCTTCACCCTGGTCCCGCCCGAACGCGTGCACGAGGACGGCGAGGCCCCGGCCAGGCGCGATCGCTGGAAGGGGCTGGGCAGCCTGCTGGCCGACCGGGTGTTCGTGCTGGCGGTGGTCACCGCCGGCCTGATCCAGGGCGCGCACGGCTTCTACTATAGCTTCTCGACCATCCTCTGGCGCAAGCAGGAGATCCCCGAGCCGATGATCGGCGTGCTGTGGGGCGTGGGCGTCGCGGCCGAGGTCGGCTTCATGTGGTTCCTGGAGCCCTGGCGCCGCCGCGTGGGACCGGGACGGCTGCTGGTCATGGGCGCGGGCGCGGCGGTGATCCGCTGGACCGCCTACGCCTTCGCCCCGCCGCTATGGGCGCTGTTCCCGCTGCAGATGCTGCACGCCTTCACCTTCGCGGCCAGCTTCCTGGCCTCGCTGCAACTGATCGAGCGCCTGACGCCGCCCAAGAGCGCCTCGGCCGCCCAGGCGCTGAACTCGGCGGTGTCGCAGGGGTTCACCCTGGGGCTGGCGACCCTGGCCTCGGGGCCGCTGTTCGACGCCTTGGGCGTGAAGGGCTACTGGGCGATGGCGGGGCTGGGGGCGGCGGGTCTTTGCGGCGCGCTCTTGCTCAACCGCGCCGTACCTCGTCATCAAGCTTGACCTTGGGTTGCCGTGTCTCGAACCTGCTCGCCGCTGATGCGAGGGGGATTCGAGATCGGCGGGCCCGGGTTTCAGTTCGAGGGGATTTCCATGCGTAGAGTGTTGACCGCGCTGGTTCTGGCCGCACTGGCCAGCGTCGCCGCGGCTCCGGCTTCCGCTCGGACCATCGCGACAAAGACGGGGCGTATCACCGCGTTCTTCTTCTCGCCCCCCGGCGGCGCATCGTTTCGTGTGACGCTCGACACGCCGCTCACCGAATGCACGGGAAATTTCGCCTTCATCGATACGAGCTTTGGAAACTACAAGGCCTATGTTTCTGGCCTGCTCTTCGCTCAGTCTCAGAACAAGGCCATCAATCTGGTCTACAATATCAAGAACGACGGCTACTGCGAGATCCTGGAATACGGCTACTACATCTGAACGTATCGCCGGCCGTCAGTAGCGCATCGCCGCGCGGCAAAACCTGATCTTGTCCGCAATTCTCTCAAGTCTTGACTTATTCTTCACCCTTGGGGGCATGCATGCGTAGATTCATGGCCGCGCTGGCCGTTGCGGGCTTCGCGATGGGGGCTTCGACGCCGACCTTCGCCCAAACCACGGCGACGAAGTCGGGGCGCATCCTCGCCCTGTTCTTTTCCAGCCCGGGCAACGGCTCGTTCCGGGTGACGCTGGACACCCCCTTGACGGGTTGTGCGGGCAACTTCGCCTACGTCAACACGACCTTCGGGAACTACGAGGCCTATGTGTCGGGGCTGCTCTCGGCCCAGGCCCAGAACAAGGTCGTCAATCTCACCTACAGCATCCAGGGCGACGGCTACTGCACCTTGCTCGAGTACGGGTTTTCCGTCTGAGGGCAAGCGTGCGCCGGCCCTGAACGCAGGGCCGGCGTGCTTGTCAGGTCAGATCTCGTAGGCGATCTCTTCGCCTTCCAGCCACTCGACGATCCGCTCGGCCGCGGCCACCGGATCGACCTTGGTGGTGTCGATGATCAGTTCGGCGGCCTCGGGCGCCTCGTAGGGGCTGTCGATGCCGGTAAAGTTCTTCAGTTGGCCCGAACGCGCCTTCTTGTAGAGGCCCTTGACGTCGCGGCTCTCGGCCACGGCCAGGGGCGTGTCGACGAACACCTCGACGAACTCGCCCTCGTTCAGGATCTCGCGCGCCAGGCGGCGTTCGGCACGGTAGGGCGAGATGAAGGCGGTCAGCACGATCAGGCCGGCGTCGACCATCAGCTTGGCGACCTCGGCCACCCGGCGGATGTTCTCGACGCGGTCCTCCTCGGTGAAGCCGAGGTCCTTGTTGAGGCCGTGGCGGACGTTGTCGCCGTCCAGCAGGTAGGTGTGGCGGCCCAGCGCGTGCAGGCGCTTTTCCACCAGGTTGGCGATGGTCGACTTGCCCGCGCCCGACAGGCCCGTCAGCCACACCACGCGGCCGCGCTGGCTCTTCAGGGCCGCGCGCGAGGCCTTGGAGACGTCGGTGTGCTGCCAGTGGATGTTGTCGGCCCGGCGCAGGGCGAAGTTCAGCAGGCCCGCGCCGACGGTGCGGTTGCTGATCCGGTCGATCAGGATGAAGCCGCCCAGGTCGCGGTTGTCGGCATAGGCCTCGAACGGGATGGCCTGGTCGAGCGAGATGTTGACGTGGGCGATCTCGTTGAGCTCCAGCCGCTTGGCGGCCGTGTGCTCCAGCGTGTTGACGTTAACCCGGTGCTTGATCTCGGTGACGCTGGCGCCCACGAGGCGCGCGCCGATCTTCAGCAGGTAGGAGCGGCCCGGGGGCAGGGGCTCGTCGTCCATCCAGACGAGCGTCGCCTCGAACTGGCCGGCGACGGCCGAGGGGCTGTCGGCGGCGACCAGCACGTCGCCGCGCGAGACGTCGACTTCATCCGTGAGGGTGATGGTCACCGACTGGCCGGCCACCGCGCGGTCGAGATCGCCCGGCAGGGTGACGATGCGCGACACCCGGCTCTCGCGGCCTGAGGGCAGCACCTTGATCCGGTCGCCCGGCTTGACCACGCCCGAGGCCAACTGGCCCGAGAAGCCGCGGAAGTCGAGGTTGGGACGGTTGACCCACTGCACCGGCATGCGGAAGGGCTGGGCCTGCAGGCTGTCCTCGACCTCGACGCTCTCCAGCCAGTCCATCAGGATCGGGCCGTCGAACCACGCGGTGTGCTCGCTGCGCACGGCGATGTTGTCGCCGCCCAGGCCCGAGATCGGGATCGGGGTGAACACCGACAGGCCGATCTTCTCGGCGAAGGCGCGGTAGTCGGCGACGATGGCGTCGAAGGTCGCCCGGTCCCAGCCGACCAGGTCCATCTTGTTGACCGCCAGCACCACGTTGCGGATGCCCAGCAGCGAGACGAGGTAGGAGTGGCGGCGCGTCTGGGTCAGCACGCCCTTGCGCGCGTCGATCAGGATCACGGCCGCGTCGGCGGTCGAGGCACCGGTGACCATGTTGCGGGTGTACTGCTCGTGGCCGGGGGTGTCGGCGACGATGAACTTGCGTTTGTCGGTCGAGAAGAACCGGTAGGCGACGTCGATGGTGATGCCCTGCTCGCGCTCGGCGGCCAGGCCGTCGACCAGCAGGGCGAAGTCGATCGCCCCGCCTTGCGTGCCCACGCGCTTGGAGTCGGCCTCGAGGGCGGCCATCTGGTCCTCGAAGATCATCTTGCTGTCGTAGAGCAGCCGGCCGATCAGGGTGGACTTGCCGTCGTCGACGCTGCCGCAGGTGATGAAGCGCAGCAGCGACTTGTTCTGGTGAGCCTCGAGATAGGCTTCGATGTCTTCGGCGATGAGGGCGGACTGGTGAGCCATCAGAAGTAGCCCTCCTGCTTCTTCTTCTCCATCGAGGCGGACTGGTCGTGGTCGATGACCCGCCCCTGGCGCTCGCTGGTGGTGGTCAGGAGCATCTCCTGGATGATCTCGGGCAGGGTCGAGGCGGTGCTCTCGACGGCGCCGGTCAGCGGGTAGCAGCCCAGGGTGCGGAAGCGCACGCTCTTGATCTGCGGCTCTTCGCCCTCGCGCAGGCGGAAGCGCTCGTCGTCGACCATGATCAGCGCGCCGTCGCGCTCGACCACCGGCCGTGGGGCCGAGAAGTAGAGCGGCACGATCGGGATGTTCTCCAGATGGATGTATTGCCAGACGTCCAGCTCGGTCCAGTTGGAGATCGGGAAGACGCGCAAGGATTCACCCGGGTGCTTGCGGGTGTTGTAGAGCTTCCAGAGTTCCGGGCGCTGGTTCTTGGGGTCCCAGCGCTGCTCGGCCGAGCGGAAGCTGAACACGCGCTCCTTGGCGCGGCTCTTCTCCTCGTCGCGGCGGGCGCCGCCGAAGGCCGCGTCGAAGCCGTACTTGGCCAGGGCCTGCTTGAGGCCCTCGGTCTTCCAGAGGTCGGTGTGCAGGGCGCTGCCGTGGTCGAACGGGTTGATGCCGCGCGCCTCGGCCTCGGGGTTCTTGTGGACCAGCAGGTCGAAGCCCAGCTGCTGCGCGATCTTGTCACGCAGCTCGTACATGGCCTTGAACTTCCAGGTCGTGTCGACGTGCAGCAGCGGGAAGGGCGGCTTGGACGGATAGAACGCCTTGGCGGCCAGGTGCAGCATCACCGCGCTGTCCTTGCCGATGGAGTACAGCATGACCGGGTTTTCGCACTCGGCGGCCACTTCGCGCATGATGTGGATGCTCTCGGCTTCCAGGCGCTGCAGGTGGGTGAGGCGGGCAGGCGTGATCAGCGACATCGGCGACTCGGAAGCGACGGCGGGCGCCTGGGGTGCAAGCTGGGTAAGGGCCAAGACGGTCGTCCGCAAACAGAAAGACTTCGCCCTCGCCGAGCGGCGAGAGGGAAGCACCGGGGGAGCCTGCGACCTAGGTCTCCGGGGGCTTTGGGGCAAGGCGCAGAAATCTAGGGGCGCTGTCAGCTTGTGTGGGCGCCGTTGCGTCAACATGACCAAAAGTTCATTCGAGCCTGGCCATGGATTACGGCATAACGACGCTATCGGATCGACGGGTAAGCCGATGTCATTCTTGTCAGAACTCCTCGCGGCGATCGTGCTGTGGCTCTCGGCCACGGCGCTGTGCCAGTTTGGCGTGGTGATCGAGGAAAAGATCATCAAGCCGAAGGTCGAGCGCACCGTCGCGCGTTCGCCTCGCGAGGCCGCGCGCCTCGAAACCGCGCCCAAGATCATCTGCCCCGAGCAGGCCGCGCGCCTCGCCCGCGCCTGATCCGTCCGCCCCGGGAAGGTCGGGGCGACACCTCCCAGAATCGCGCAACACTCGGTCCGCTTTGGGGAAAACCGCGTCAACCGGCTATGCGCGGGCGCCTTTCGCGGCTAGGTTTACTCGCCTGCGCGATGAAGGGGCTTGCGCGCTGCGTCGCTGTGAGAGGCCCCCTCGTCGTTCGCCTTGGGACAGTGGCTGCGTATGAAGCCTAAGAAGCGCCGACCGCTCGACTTTTCCACCCTGCCGGTGGAGACGCCCCGCGATGATGCGGCGCCCGCTTCTGGCCTGCCCGAACCTGGCCTGCCCGAGTCGGAATCTTCGGCCTTCGACCTCGCCGAGCCGGATCTCGACGCGCCGATCAGCGAGCCGGACAACGATCTCGACATCGCCGACCTGCCCGGGACGGGCTTCCTGGCCGCGCCGCCGCGCGGCGCGCGTCCTCCGTCCTATCAGCCGCCCGAGCCGCAGGCCGAGCCGACGCCCGAACCGCTGACCTCGGCGATCGCGCCCGAGCCTGCGCCCGAGCCCTCTGAGCCTGAAGCCGAACCGTCGCCGCCCGCCGCCGATCCGTTCGAGCCGGTGCTGCGCGAGGACCGCTCGTCGGCGCGCCGCTCGTTCTTCCGCGCTTCCACCCCGCCGCCCGAACCGGCCGCGCCCGTGTTCGAACCGACCACGCCGCAGGAGCCAGAGCCGGTCGCCGAGGCGCCGCCGCCTCCGCCCGAACCCATGCCTGAATTCGCCCCGCCGCCCGAACCGCGAGCGCGCCGCACGCGCACCGCCGAGCGCGCGCCCACCGACGACCTGTCGCCGCTGCCGACCTTCCTGACCGCGCCCGCCGCGGCCCAACCGCCGGCCCCGCGCCCCGAGCCCGAGCCGCCGGCCAGGTCGGAGCCTGCCGCGCGTCCGCCCGCCGCCGAACGTCCGGTGCACGCGCTGTCGGAGAAGTCCGAACGCAAGCCGATGCCGGGCGGCGTCTACTGGAGCCTCTCGGTCTGCGTCGCCGCCCTGTGGGCCGTGGCGCCGGTGATGTTCGCGCTGGGCTACGGCCCGACCCTGCCGATGCCGGTGACCATGGCGGTGTTCGCCGCCCTGGCCGCCGGTCCCGCCGCCTTCATCCTGCTGGCCGCCTACATGCTGCGTCAGGCGCTGGGCGTCTCGGCCGAGCTGCGCCGCGCGCGCCTGCTGACCGACCAGCTGCTGACCCCCGCCACGCTGGCGGCGGCCGGGGCGACCGGCGTGGTCGACGCGCTGAGCGGCCAGATCGACGCGGCCACCAGCGCCGCCGACGCCGCCCGCGAGCGCATCGTCACCCTGCGCCAGGCCCTGGCCGAAGAGACCGCGCGCCTGGTCGAGGCCGCCGACTCGTCGAGCCGCATGGCCAAGCAGCTGGCCGAAGGGCTGGGCCACGAGCGCAGCGCCATGCAGGCGCTGTCGGCCACCCTCGACACCCAGTCGACCGCCGTGGTCGACGCCATCGGCAGCCAGGCCCGCATGGTCGCCGAGGCCTCCGACCTGGCCGAAACCCAGCTGCGCGAGGCCGAGGCCGCTCTGGCCGCCCGCGCCGCCGACCTGGCCGCCGCCGCCGCCGAAGCGTCCGACGCCGCCCGCGTCGGGGCAGAGGATCTGTCGCGCCAGATCGCCCGCCTGGAGACGGCCGGCCAGGGCGTCGGCGACCAGATCGGCAGCGTCGAACGCAGCCTGGCCTCGCAGCGCGCCGCCCTGGTGGCCGCGGCCCAGGCCCTGCGCGCCGACCAGGAGGACTTCTCCTCCGAGACCGAAACCCGCACCGCCCAGCTCACCGAGTTCGTGGCCTACACCCGCGTCGGCGCTTCGGAGCTTGGCGACATCGCCGCCATGGGCGCCGAGGTGCTGCGCGGCCTGATCGTCTCGTCGGGCGACCAGCTGCGCGAGATGGCCGAGGCCGCCCGCGCCGAGCGCGAGGCCCTGGTCGCCGAGACGCAAGCCGCGCTGGCCCGCCTGGAAGCCGTCGCCGCCGATCGTCGGGGCGACCTCGAAGGCGAGCTGACCCGCGCCATGAACGCCATCACCGACGCCGCCCAGCGGGCCGGGGAGGGCGTGGAGCTGCGCGTCGAGACCGCCCGCGGCCGTGTCGATCAGTTGAACGAGATCGCCTTCTCGGCCGGCCAGAAGGCCGACGCCGTGTTCGAATCGCGGATGCAGGAAGCTCGCGACCTGGTCGAGAACGCCGCCCAGGTGGTCGAGCAGGCCGGCGCCCGCACGGCCCAGAAGCTGGCCGAAAGCGTCGAGACCGCCCGCACCGCCATCGCCGAGATGGAGCGCCTGCTGGTCGAGGCCGGCCAGAGCAGCGCCGCCCTGCCGGGCGAGGCCCTGGCTCGCGCCGCCGAGGTCCGCGCTCAGATCGAGAAGGGTATCGACGACCTGCGCGCCGCCGCCCGCCGCACCGCCGAGGAGACGGCGGCCATCGACCAGGCCTTCCAGGACCGCGTCCGCCGCAACTACGAAATGCTGAGCGAGGCGGTCACGCAGATGAACGCCGCTGCGTCCCAGACCCCGAGCTTCGTCGCGCCGCAGAGCCGCGGCGCCTCGGCCCTGGTGCGTCCGCCGCAACCCGCGCCTCAGCCGGCTCCGCAACCGCCGCCGCCCCAGCAGCGTCAGGCCCCGCCGCCTCCGCCGCCGGTGCAGCCCGCGCCGCAGCCGCCGCGCGCCCAGACCCCGCCGCCGCCGGCCTATCCCAATGACGATTTCGCGCCGCTGGAGCCGCCGCCGCGCCAGCGCCTGAAGCTGACCCCGACGGCCACCGACGACGAGTTCCGCACCATGTTCGACGCCGCCGGCGGTCGCGGCGCAGCGCCGCCTCCGGCCGAGCCCGTTCAGGACGAGGGCGGCTGGAGCTGGAAGAACCTGCTGGGCGACATGCAGTCGTCCTCGCCGGGCGACGCGGCCCTGGGCGAGAAGCTGGCCGGCGAGATCCTGGCCATGGGCATCGATCCGTCGGCCCTGCTGCCGCGCGGCCGCATCGACGAGATCGCCGCCGCCATCCAGACCCATGACGAGGTCGGCGCCCGCGAGGTGGTCAAGAAGCTGGCTCCGGCCGCGATCCGCCGACTGGTCCGCCGCCTGTTCTCGGACGCCACGCTGAAGGCCAACGCCGAGCGCTTCGTGCGCCGTTACGCCGGGATGGTGAACGAGGCGGCCCAGCAGGATCGCGAGGGCTTCCTGGTCGCCGCCCTGCTGGCCTCGGAAGCCGGCCGCGCCTACCTGCTGCTCGACGCGGCGGCCAGCGACCTGGCCTGATCCGGTGCTGAAGCGCGCCTTCGACTTCGCCGCCGCCGCGGCGGGCCTTGCCATGCTGGCCCTGCCGCTGGCGGTGGTGGCCGTGCTGGTGCGCGCCACCTCGCCGGGCCCGGCGGTCTACTGGTCGCAGCGGGTGGGGCGGGGCAACCGCCTGTTTCCGATGCCGAAGTTCCGCACCATGCGGATCGACACGCCCGAGGTCGCCACCCACCTGCTTGACGATCCGCACCACTGGCTGACGCCGGTCGGGCCGTTCCTGCGCAAGACCAGCCTCGACGAACTGCCGCAGCTGTGGAGCGTGCTGGTCGGCCACATGAGCTTGGTCGGCCCACGCCCGGCCCTGTTCAACCAGGACGACCTCGTGGCCGCCCGCACGGCCGCCGGCGTCGACGTCCTGCGTCCGGGCGTCACCGGCTGGGCCCAGATCAACGGCCGCGACGAGCTGGCCATTCCAGAGAAGGTGGCGCTGGACGCCGAGTACCTGGCCCGCGCCTCGTTCCTGTTCGACCTGAAGATCCTGCTGGGCACCGTCGCTCCCGTGGTGCTGGGCAAGGGCGTGCGCGCCTAGCCGGGCAGGCGGTCTCCGAACACCAGAAGGCCCACGGCGGCCAACACGAACCAGACGACCATTATCGCCATGGTTCGGTGCAGCTTCGTTCTCAGCGGTCCGTCGGGGAAGCGCCGCGGGTACTCGGCCATGATGCGCATGGCTTCGGCGTTGCTCACCGAAATGATCTGTCGGTGTTGCTGAAAGCTTGGATCGACCGAGGCCAAGGCCGCGGCCATCTTGTGGACAAGCGTATTGGCGTGGAGGGCCAGTCCGCCGATGGTAAGACCGTAGGACATCAGGCCAAGGCAGACGAAGAACTTCAGGAGCATGGATCTAGTCTAGCGTGACCATTGCGCCCGGGCGAGCGCGGGCGTGGCAAGCTTCGGAACGTCGCCGTGTACGGAGCGTTGGCTCGGTGCATCAACACGGAGACACGCCATGAAGCGGATCGTCATGACCGCCGCCGCCTTCGCCCTGGTGGGCGGCGCGGCCTTCGCTCAATCGACCATCGCGCGCGACGAGACCCTGACCGCCAAGGGCAGCTTCACCGTCGGCCAGATCGAGGACGCCGACGTCATCGACTCGGCCAACCGCAAGGCCGGCGAGGTCGAGCACGTGCTGCTGGACGCGGCGGGCAAGCCGACCGCCGTGGTCATCGAGATCGACCGCGTCGGTCCCGACAAGAAGGTGGTGGTGGCCTTGGCCGACGTTTCGGTCGCGCCCGAGCCAGGCGATCCGAACGACTATCTGGTGCGCACCAAGTTGACCAAGGATCAACTGTCGAACCTGCCGGACTGGAAGCCGTAGGGGGCTTCCGCCTTCCGTAAAACCCCCGCGGAAGCGGGACCCAGGCCTTCTCTGAAACGCTTGGCGCTTGACGATAAAACACCTGGGCCCCCGCTTTCGCGGGGGTTTTACGGGTGGGTAGTCAGCTCAGTTCGCCGTAGGCCTTCTCGACCGCCGCCACGAACCGCGCGTCGCCCGCCAGTTCGGCCGGGAACACCGCCTCCACCGCCAGGAACGCGGCCACGTCGCCCTTCGTCTCGCCCGGCAGGGCCTGGACGACGCCCAGCAGCTGGCCCGCCAGCGGGTCGGTGACGGCCACGCCTTCGGCGGCGCGCAGTTTCAGGAACTGGAACCAGGCGGCGATCGGCACGGCCAGGCGCTCGACGCTCCGGCCGGCCTCCAGCGCGTCCTTCACCGTGCCGAGGATGCGGAACGGCAGCTTCTGCGAGCCGTCCCAGGCGATCTGGCTGAGGAAGTGGCGGATTTCGGGATTGCGGAAGCGATCGAGTATGGCCTCGGCGTAGGCGGCCAGATCCAGGCCGCGCGGCGCGGTCAGCGTCGGGATGATGTCCTTGGCCATCAGGTCGCGGGCCAGGGCCTCCAGCGCCGGATCGCCCACCGCTTCGAACACCGTCTCGTGGCCCTTCAGCAGGCCGGCATAGGCCAGGGTCGAGTGCACCCCGTTCAAGAGGCGCAGCTTGGCGCGCTCGAAGCCGCGCACGTCGTCGGTCAGGGTGACGCCGACGCTGGCGAGGTCGGGAGCTCCATCGCCCAGCACGTCCTCGACCACCCACTGGGTGAAGGCCTCGCGCTGGATCGGCCAGGCGTCGAAGAGGCCCGTGGCGGCCTGCACGCGGGCGCGCAGGGCGTCGTCGGTGGCGGGCGTGATGCTGTCGACCATGGTGCGCGGGAAGGCGCCGTTCTGCTCGATCCAGGCGGCCAGGGCCGGGTCCACGGCCTGGGCGAAGGCGATGGTGGCCGCCTTCAGTCGCCAGCCGTTGTCGGCGAGGTTGTCGCAGGCCACCACGGCATAGGGCGCCAGGCCGGCGGCGAAGCGGCGGCGCAGCCCCTCGACGATGTAGCCCACGGCGCTGACCGGACGGCCGGGCTCGGCCAGGTCGTGGACAATGTCGGGGTGGGCCGTATCCAGCCTGCCCTCGCCGGTCAGGGTGTAGCCCTTCTCGGTGACGGTCAGGGTGACCATGCGGGTCTGCGGGGCGGCCAGGCGGGCGAACACGGCTTCAGGGTCCTCCGGCGCGACCAGCACCTCCAGGATCGAGCCGATGACGCGGAAGCTCGTCTCATGGTCCAGCTGGGCCAGGGTGTAGAGGCCGTCCTGCGGCGAAAGCGCGTCGCGCACGCCAGGGCTCTTCAGCGAGACGGCGCAGATGCCCCAGCGCGGGTCTTGGGCCAGAAGTTGGTCGAAATAGAAGGCCTGGTGGGCGCGGTGGAAGGCGCCGGGACCGAAGTGGACGACGCCGATCTCCACCTTGTCGCGCGCATAGGCCGGCAGGGCGACGCCTGGCAGGGCGGCGGGGAAGCTGGTGGCCGAGAGGCGCAGGGCCTGGCTGGCGGCGGTGTCGGTGGTCACGGGGCGCCTCGATAATGGTCCGGCGGGTCTTGAAGCCCGCCCGAGCGCCTAGATGAGCCAGGAAGACACCGGTGGCAATGGTGGTTTCGCAAAGACTTTCCGTTGCGGCGCCCGACGGTCGGAGAAACCCGTTCGGCGTTATAATTTTCACATAAAATCGATGCGTGCATCGCCACCCTGGCTGGGTAGGGGAAGAGCATGCGTACGATTCTGACGATTTTGGCGGTGTTGGCCTTGAGCGCCTGCGGTCGGGTGCAGGCCGACACGCCGGCGGCCCAGCGCGAGGCGGTGACCAAGGCCTGCGTTGACGGCAAGCTGGCGGCCTTTGGTCTGAAGCTGGACCGCGTGGGTTGCGCCTGCGCGTCCAACGTCCTGCAGGCCCAGCTGTCGCCCAAGGCGATGACGGCGCTGGAAGACCATGCGCGCGGTCGTGAGGACGGCTTCGACGCCGCGCGCGCCGGGCTGAACGGCGACGAGAAGCTGATGCTGGATCCCAAGCGTTCGGCCGGGGCGCCGGACCTGCGCAAGGTGGCCGCCGACTGCCTCTGATCGAGCGATCAGGACAACCGAACAACAGAGTGGGGGAGACGATGCAGACCAAGCGCTACTTCGCCAGCCGGCGGGACTTCCTGGCCGCGGGCGGCTTCCTGGCGGCCAGCGCCGCCCTGGCGCCCGTCGCGGCCTATGCCGACCCGCGTCTGGGGGCCTTGCCGCCGACGCCGGCCCCTGGCGGCCCGCCTGAGGCCCGCTGGGCGCAGCTGTCCAAGGCGCTTTCGGGACGGCTGCTACGCCTGGGCGACGCCGACTACCAGGTGATCGCTCTGCCCAACAATCTGCGTTACGCCCACACCCTGCCGCAGGGCGTGGCCCGCTGCGCCTCGGCCGACGAGGTCGGCTTCGCCGTGCGCTGGGCGCGCGAGAACAACATCCGGCCGATCATCCGCGGCGGCGGCCACTCCTATGCCGGCTATTCGGTCACCGACGGCCTGCTGATCGAGACCAGCCTCATCAACTACGCTCGCTACGACAGGACGACCGGCGTCGCCCGGTTCGGGGCCGGCGCCCGCAACCGCGATCTCTATCGCCTGCTGCGCGCCGAAGACCGCGCGGTGACCCACGGGCGCTGCCCTTCGGTGGGCGCGGCGGGCTTCCTGCTGGGCGGCGGCATCGGCTTCAACATGCGCGCTCACGGCATGGCCTGTGACCAGTTGGTCGAGAGCAAGATCGTGCTGGCCGACGGCGCACAGCGCCGGCTCCTGGCCAAGGCCCCCGATCCTCGTGACGCCGACCTCTTTTGGGCCTGCCAGGGCGGCGGCGGCGGCAATTTCGGGGTCAGCACCGAGTTCGCCCTGCAGACCTTCGACGTGAAGGGCAAGGTGGTCACCGTCTTCGACCTTTCCTGGAGCCGCACGCCGGAGATCCGTCCCGCGGTCTCGGTCGAGGCGCTGGGCGCCATGCTGATGGAGGTGCTGAACGCCGCGCCCGGCAAGCTGGGCTCGCGGGTGTCTTTCGGGGCGATCACGCCGCTGCAGTACAAGGCCGGCTACGACGTGCCGATCAGCGTGCTGGGCCAGTATGCCGGCTCGCGCGAGGAACTGCTGAAGATCCTCAAGCCCGTGCTCGATGCGGCCGCGCCCACCGGCGGGGCGGGGATCAACGAACTGCCCTACTGGGCGGCGCAGGACTTCCTGCACGAGGACGGCTTCGCCACCTTCTACCAGGAGCGCTCGGGCTTCGTCAGGAACCCGAAGTTCGGCCTGGAAGACCTGGCGCTGGGCTTCAAGCACCTGCGCCAGTGGCCGGGCGTCAACGGCTACTGCGACCTGCGCTTCTTCCAGACCGGCGGGGCGATCAACATCCCCAAGCCTGGCGACACCGCCTTCGTGCACCGCGACAGCCATTGGCTGATGGTGGTGGGCCTCTACTGGAGCGAGGGCGACAGCCACAACAAGATCCTGCTCGACGCCAATCGCGCCTGGCAGGACGAGTTCTACGCGGCGATGTGGCCGCGGGCCGGCGGCGGCGCCTATCAGAACTTCGCCGATCCCTCGCTGTCGCACGACCCCAAGCGCGCCGACTACTTCGCCACCGCCTACTACGGCGAGAACCTCGACAGGCTGAAGGCGATCAAGGCCAAGGCCGACCCCGACCGGGTTTTCAACTTCAGCCAGGCGATCCCACGGCCTTAGGGGCGTCGGCCGACGCGGTCTCTCAGGCCGCGTCCAGGCCGATGTCGAGCACCGGGGCCGAGTGGGTGAGGGCGCCGACGCTGATCACGTCGACGCCGGTCTGCGCGATGGCGCGCACGGTCGTCAGGTTGACCCCGCCCGAGGCCTCCAGCACCGCCCGGCCCTTGGCCAGCGACACAGCGGTCTTCAGGTCGTCGAGGCTGAAGTTGTCGAGCATGACCACGTCGGGGCCGTGCTTCAGCGCGTCTTCCAGCTGATCCAGGCCGTCGACCTCGACCTCGACCTTCACCAGGTGCCCGGCGAAGGCGCGGGCCCGGCGGACGGCCTCGCCGACCCCGCCGCAGGCGGCGACGTGGTTGTCCTTGATCAGGATGGCGTCATCCAGGCCGAAGCGATGGTTGACCCCGCCGCCGCAGCGCACGGCGTACTTCTCCAGGGCCCGCAGGCCCGGCGTGGTCTTGCGGGTGTCGACGATGGTCGCGCCCGTGCCTTCGACGAGGCGCACATAGGCCCGCGTCAGGGTGGCGATGCCCGACAGTCGGCCCAGCAGGTTCAGGCCCGTGCGCTCAGCGGCCAGCACCGCGCGGGCGTTACCTTCGGCCCGGGCCAGCACGGTTCCAGGCGTCGCGTCGGCGCCGTCGGGCGTCACCACCTCGAAGGTCGCAGCGGGGTCGAGGGCCGCCAGCGATAGCCGCGCGCACGACAGTCCCGCGACCCGGCCGTCCTGGCGGCTGGCGAACACCACCGAAAGCCGTGCGTCGGCGTCGATGCAGGCCAGGCCGGTGATGTCGCCGGCCCGACCCAGATCCTCGGCCAGGGACAGATCGACGATGGGGCGGACGAGAAGGTCAGGCAGCGGCTCGATACGGGGAAGGATGGTCAAAACAGCTCCGACAGCGGAATGCGGACTTCGGGGGCGAACTGCGGCGACACGGCCGAGGTTTCGCCCTCGTGGATGGCGCTCGCGCCCCAGCTTCCATCGGGGTGCGGCTGGGTGAAGACGGTCAGGCGGCGGGCTTCCGGCTCGGCCACCCAGTACTCCGGCACGCCGGCCTTGGCGTAGAGGCAGCTCTTTACCGTCAGGTCGTTTGCCAGCGAAGAGAGCGAGACCTCGACGACCAGAACGGCGGTTTCGGCTTCGGCGTACTTTCCCTCAGGCGCCCGAGCGACGAGGACGTCAGGATCAGGGGCGCTGTAGCGCCCGAGCTTCAGCGTGGAGCCCGCGAAGACCTTCAGCGCCAAGGAGGGGGGAAGTCCGCGCACGGCGTTCTTGAGAGCGGCGCCCACGTTTACGGTCACCTCGCCGTGATCTAGGGAAGCCGGCGCCATGTGGATGATCTTCCCCTCGATCAGTTCGACGCGGCCGAAGACGTCGTCGAACACGCCGGCCTGATCCATGCGTTCGTACTGGTCGAAGTCGAACAGGAACTCGGTGTCGCCGCGCTCCTCGAAACCCGCGTTGGTCGCCGTCATGGTCGCGTCTCCGTTCCCCTTACGTACCACTACTCGGCGGCGTGGCGCAAACCGGCCTGGACGGGGTCGAGGGTGACGAAGGTGCGGACGGGGGCGGCCTTCTCGGGGAAGTCGGCGCGGTAGTGACCGCCCCGGCTTTCCTGGCGGGCCAGGGCGGCGTCGACGATCAGCCGGGCGGCGACCAGGGGCGGGCAGGGGCCGTGCGCGGCTTCCAGCGTGGCCACCTCGTCCTGCAGGCGCGTCAGGCCCGCCGCGTCGCGGATGACGCCGGCGTCGCGGCTCATGGCCTTGCGCAGGGCCTGGAAGGCCGCGTCCGGCAGGTCGGGCAGCGGCGCGAGCGAGACGGCCTCGCCGCCGGCCTCGCCCTCGGCCGCCGCCGCGCGGCCGGCGCGAGCGCCGAACACGGCCGCTTCCAAGAGGCTGTTGGAGGCCAGGCGGTTGGCGCCCTGAACGCCGGTGGAGGCGCATTCGCCGGCGGCGTAGAGGCCGGGCAGGCTGGCGCGGCCGTCCAGATCCGTGGCGACGCCGCCCATGTGGTAGTGTACGGCCGGTACGACCGGGATCATCTCGCGGCGCGGGTCGATCCCGGCGCTCTGGCAGGCCTCGAACACGGCCGGGAACTCGCGGGGGAAGTGGCTGCCGACCGCCGTCGTGGCGTCGAGGAACGCGCCACGGCCGGCGGCGCGCTCGGCGTGGATGGCGCGGGCCACCACGTCGCGAGGCGCAAGCTCCTTGGCCGAGTGATAGTCGGCCATGAAGGCGCGGCCGTCGGTGTTGCGCAGGATCGAGCCTTCGCCGCGCAGGGCCTCGGTGGCCAGGGGGGCCGGATCGCGGCCGATGTCGATGGCCGTGGGATGGAACTGCACGAACTCGGGATCGGCGATCTCGGCGCCGGCCAGGGCGGCCAGGCCCAGGCCCTCGCCGCGCACCTGGGCGGGGGTGGTGGTCACCGCATAGAGGCCGCCGACGCCGCCGGTGGCCAGGATCACCGCATGGCCGCGGACCTCGACCAGCGCGCCGTCGATTTGCGCTAGCACGCCGACCACGCGGCCGGTCTCGTCCTGGAGCAGGCGGCGGGCGCGGGCGTTCTCGCGGACTTCGATGGAGGGGGTGGCGCGCACGGCCGCCACGACGGCGGCCATGATCGCGGCCCCGGCGCCGTCGCCGCCGACGCGGGCGACCCGGGCCTTGGAGTGGGCGGCCTCGAGGCTCAGCACGAAGTCGCCGTCGGGTTTGCGGTCGAACGGCGCGCCGATGGCGGCCAGGGCGCGGACAGCGGCGGGGCCCTCACGGGTCAGCAGCGCCACGGCCTCGCCGTCGCACAGGCCGGCGCCGGCGGCGATCGTGTCGGCGGCATGCAGCGACGGGGTGTCGTCGCCGGCCAGGGCCGCCGCCAGTCCCCCCTGCGCCCAGGCGCTGGAGCAGCCGGTCGCCAGCGGCGTCGGCGACAGCACCAGGGCCGTCTTGGCCGCGAGCGCCGCGCTGAGGCCGGCGAGGCCTGCGCCGAGGATGAAGGGGCCGTCGAAGTTCAGCGTCTCACGCATCGATACTCTCCAAGGCCGCGCGATGGCGGTCGGCAGAGGCTGCGTCGAAGCAGCAGAAGATCACTTCGGCCGGAGCGTCGGCCTGGAACCCAGCGACGGTGCGGACCGCGATGCGGGCCGCCTCGTCAGCCGGGAAACGATAGATCCCGGTCGAGATCGCCGGAAAGGCGACGGTCTCGAAGCCTTTGGCGGCCGCGATCTCAAGCGAGCGGCGATAGCAACTGGCCAGCAACTCCCGCTCGCCTCGTTCGCCGTCGTTCCAGACTGGGCCGACGGTATGGATCACCCAGCGCGCCGGCAGCTTGAAGCCCTCGGTCAGCTTGGCGTCGCCAGTCTTGCAGCCGTGAAGCATGCGGCAGGCCATGGCGAGTTCCGGGCCGGCCTTGCGATGGATCGCTCCATCCACGCCGCCGCCGCCCAGCAAGCTGGTATTGGCGGCGTTGACGATGGCGTCGACGTCCAGGGTCGTGATGTCGGCCTGGATGACGCTCATCTTCAGCATGGTCAGATCAGCTCCACGTCCACGTGGTGGCGCGCCTTGACGAGGTCGTAGCGGGCCGGGGCGGCGGGCGGGGGCAGGTCGATCATCCGCTGCACGGCCTGGCGGGCGCGGTCGAGGACGTCGGCGTCGACCGTGACCTCGTACTGCTCGTGCACCAGGGCGTCGTAGATGTTCTGCAGCGTGATCCGCTTCATGTGCGGGCACATGTTGCAGGGGCCGATAAACTGGGTCCCGGGGCTTTCGGCCTGCACGTTGCTGGCCATCGAGCACTCGGTGATCAGCACCACCTGCGCCGGCTTTCGGGCCGCCACGTAGTCGTTCATCGCCGCGGTCGAGCCGGCGAAGTCCGAGGCCTCGAGGATCTCGGCCGGGCATTCGGGGTGGGCCAGCACCTCGGCGCCGGGCCAGGCCGCGCGCATGTCGGCGATGTCCTGGGCGGTGAAGCGCTTGTGGACTTCGCAGTGACCGGCCCAGGCGATGATCTTGACGTTGGTCTGGCGGGCGACGTTGCGGGCCAGGAACTCGTCGGGGATCAGGATGACCTTGTCGGTCCCCCATTCCTTGGCTGCCCACTCGACCACCTGCACGGCGTTGGCGCTGGTGCAGCAGATGTCGGTCTCGGCCTTCACGTCGGCGGTGGTGTTGACGTAGGTGACCACCGGCACGCCCGGATGGCGCTCCTTGATCAGCCGCACGTCGGCGCCCGTGATCGACGAGGCCAGCGAGCAGCCGGCCAGAAGGTCGGGGATCAGGATCTTCTTCCCGGGGCTCAGGACCTTGCTGGTCTCGGCCATGAAGTGCACGCCGGCCTGGACGATGATCTTGGCGTCGCTCTTGGCGGCTTCCTTGGCCAGGGCCAGGCTGTCGCCCACGAAGTCGCCCACGCCGTGGAAGATGTCCGGCGTCATGTAGTTGTGGGCCAGGATGGCGGCGTTCTTCTCGCGCTTGATCCGGTTGATCTCCGAGATCAGCGGCGCCTGCAGACGCCATTCCATCGGGGTGACGTGGTGCTTGACCTTGTCCCAGACAGCGGCGGTTTCCGCCTCGATGTCGGCGGTGAAGGCGAGGGGCGCGAAACCGTCGGCCATGTCGTCCTCTCTTATGCTCAAAGTGAGCATTTCCTGGGCCTCAAAAAACGCCGGGCAAAGGTTGCGGCTCCGTCCGGCGTCGCGACTTATGCTGAAAGTGAGCATAAGGGGCTATCCACATATAGCGGGTCGTTCCGGGAATGCAAAGCATGCGGACGAAAAATCCCGCACGGCCGCGCAATGACGCCCGTTTGGGCCAAGAGGCAGGTCAGTGCGGGCGACGGGTCTCGAAGGCCTGGTCTATGGCCCGCACCAGCGCGTCCAGCGCATAGGGCTTGCGCAGAAGCGGCCAGGGCGCGGCGCGGGCTTCGGCCAGTTCCTGGCCGGTGTAGCCCGAACTCAGCAGGATCGGCAGCTCGGGTCGCTCGGCCGACAGGATCGACGCGAGGTCCACACCGCTCTTGTCGCCGGGCATCATCACGTCGGTGAGCAGCAGGCCAAGGTCGGGATGGGCGCGGGCCACGCTCAGCGCTTCGTCGGCGTCGCCGGCCCGTCGGACGTTGTGGCCCAGTTCGATCAGCATGGCCTCGACCAGGTCGCCGACCTCGGCGTCGTCCTCGGCCAGCAGCACCTCGACGCCGGGACGCGGCGCGGGCGGGGCGACCGGGGCCTCCTGCAGGATCGCGCCCTCATGGCTGGCCGGCAGCAGCAGCGACACCGTCGTGCCCTGGCCGGGCTTGGAGGCGATCTCGACCTCGCCGCCGCTCTGGCGCACGAAGCCGTAGACCTGCGACAGGCCCAGCCCCGTGCCCTTGCCCGAGGCCTTGGTGGTGAAGAACGGCTCGAAGGCGCGGGCGATGGTGGCCGCGTCCATGCCCTTGCCCTCGTCGCGCACCGAGACCCGCAGGTAGGCGCCGGGCTTGAGCTCGCCGCGCGGCTTGTCGACGGCTTCGGGCCCGGACTCCACGACGATCGTTCCACCCGGCGGGCTGGCGTCGCGGGCGTTGACGACCAGGTTCAGCAAGGCGGCCTCGAACTGGCCGGCGTCGATCCGCGCCGTGCGCGTGCCCGAGCCCAGGCTGAGCTTCAGCGGCAGCACCTCACCCACGGCCCGGCGCAGCAGGGCCTCGCTTTCGGCGATCAGGCGGTCCACCCGGCAGATTTCGGGATTGAGCGGCTGGCGGCGGGCGAAGGCCAAGAGGTGCTGGGTCAGCTTCTCGCCGCGCCTGGCGGCCGATAGCGCCGCGTCGACCATCTTGTCGCGCCGGCGGGCGTCGTCGGGATGGCGCTGCACGGCGTCGAGGGCGCCGATGACCACGGTCAGCAGGTTGTTGAAGTCGTGTGCCACGCCGCCGGTCAGCTGGCCGATGGCCTCCAGCTTCTGGGCCTGGCTCAGCGCCGCCTGGGCGAGATCGCGCTCGGCGACGGCGGCGTCGACCTTGTCGGCCAGGAGCTCGTTCATGCCGGTCAGCTTGGCCTCGGCGTCCTTGGCGTCGGTGACGTCGAAGGCGATGCCGATGAAGCCGGCGAAGCCGCCGCCGGGGCCGTAACGCGGCTGCGAGAACGACTTCAGCCACCGCCACTGGCCGTCGGGCCGGCGATAGCGCGCCTCCAGGCTGAACGGCCGGCGCGAGGCCTCGCCGGCGATCTGGGCCTTGAGGATGGACGGCAGATCCTCGGGATGGATGCGGGTGCGCCAGTCCAGCGTCAGGGCGTCGCGATAGTCGGCGCCGGCGAAGTCCACATAGGCGGCGTTGACGAACTCGCGCGCGCCGCCCATGCCGGTGATCCACATCAGGGCCGGGGCGCTGTCGGCCAGGGCGCGGAAGCGGGCCTCGCTCTCGCGCAGGCCTTCCTCGGCCTGGCGGCGCTTGGTGACCTCGAAATTGACGCCGAGCACGCGCACGGCTCGGCCCGCCGCGTCGCGCTCGATCCGGCCCAGGCCGTGGATCCAGCGCTCGCCGTCCGGCCCGTCGACGAGCCGGTCCTCGACCTCGTAGAGCGGCCCGCTCTTGATCGCCCGCTTGATCTCTTCCTGCACGCGGGGGCGGTCCTCGGGGTGCACGGCGGCGGCCACCTGTTCGAACACCAGAGGCCCATCCAGCGGCAGGCGCAGGTTGCGCCGCGCGGCCGGCGACAGGTGCAGCGCCCCGGTGGTCACGTCCCACTCCCAGGGACCGACGCCGGCGGCGGCCTGGGTGACGTCCAGCCGGGTCTCGGCGTCCTGCTGGCGGCGACGGGCCTCGGCCAGGCCGATCACCGCCTGGCGCATGCCATGGGCCACCGCCGTCGTCGCCGTGGCAGAGACCAGATACAGCACCATCGAGGCGGTCTGCGGCTCGCTCATGGTGTCGGCGTAGCGGCCGGCCCACAGCCACCAGCCCAGCGCCGCGCCGCTGGCGATCGGCACGAGCCCCCAGCGCCAGCCGGCATACAGCGTCACCAGCACCATGGCCGGGAAGAAGGCCTGGGTCGCGCCCAGGGTCTGGTCGGGCCCGAGCAGGGCGAAGCGCATGCCCAGCGCCGCCAGCGTGGCCACGATCGCGGCCAGGGCCGCCCGCCAGAACGGCGGAGGAACCTCTGGTATGAGCCACGCGCTTAGCAGGGCGGACGCCGCAGGGCGCGGCGTCGGCGTGGGGGCGAGCGGATCGTTTTTGTTCATTCTTGCTCCGCGCTCATGAGCAGGCTTGCCAAGAGCATGGACACGCTTACCTAGGACACGCAACACGGGAGATCATGAATGGCGACCGCTCCGAACATCGGCATTTCGGCCAAGCAACGCGCTGACATCGCGCAGGGACTGAACAAGGTCCTGGCCGACAGCTATGCGCTCTACCTCAAGACGCACGGCTATCACTGGAATGTTCGCGGGCCCTACTTCCAGTCCCTGCACATCCTCCTGGAAGGCCAATACAACGAAGAATGGGCCGCTCTTGACCTGATCGCCGAGCGCATTCGCGCCCTGGGCGAGCTGGCTCCGCAGGGCTACGCCGCCTTCGGCAACCTCTCCAGCATCAAGGACGGCGACGCCGAAAAGGACTGGGAGGGCATGATCAAGGAACTCCTGGCCGACAACGAGACGGTGATCGCCACCCTGCGCGGCGCCATCGAGGCCCCCGACGAGGCGGGCGACGAAGCCACGGTCGACCTCTACACCCAGCGCCTGGCGGCCCACGAGAAGCACGCCTGGATGCTGCGTTCGACCCTGAGCAAGTAATCCGACCACCCCGCGTGCCGTCCTCAAGGCGACATCCGGGCAAGAAGGCCGCCGCGGCGCTGATCGCCGTCGGCGGCCTTTCTGCGTGCGCCACCGCCTATCACCTGCCGCGTCAGCACGGACGGGCGGCCGGCCTGGCCACCCAGGCCGGCGCGCTGTCCGACGCGGGGCTGGCGCGCTACACGGCCGACATGGATCCGGCGATGCTGGCCCTGGCCCGCCGCCACGATCCGCGTCCGCGCAAGGACTATTGGGGCCGGGTGAAGGGCTGGGAGGTGATCGACATCGCCACGATCCCGGTGCTCGGCGACGGCGTCGCCAGTTTCGAGGACGCGCGGCTGATCAACGGCTACCGCCCGCCCGCGCCCCTGCCGATCGAGGCGGCCCGGCCCTTCGTGCTCAAGACCTCGGGCGAGGAGCGGGCGAGGGCGCTGCACTGCCTGACCCAGGCGGTCTATTTCGAGGCCGGCTTCGAGCCCGCCGAGGGCCAGCAGGCCGTGGCCCAGACCGTGCTCAACCGCCTGCGCCATCCGGGCTATCCCAAGTCGATCTGCGGGGTGATCTATGAGGGCTCGCTGCGCAGCACCGGCTGCCAGTTCAGCTTCACCTGCGACGGCTCGCTGGAGAAGACGGTGGTCCCGACCATGTGGGACCGCGCCCAGGCTGTGGCCCGGCGGGCGCTGTCGGGCTTCGTGATGAAGGACGTGGGCGTGGCCACCCATTACAACGCCGACTATGTGGCCCCGTACTGGGCCCCGACCCTGGTCAAGCTGCGGCAGGTCGGCACGCACATCTTCTACCGCTGGACGGGACCGTCGGGCACGCTGGCCGCCTTCAAGGGCCGCTACGCCGGCGGCGAGACCAGGATCTCGACCGCCACCCTGATGGGCGCCGATCCGCGCACCCTGGAGGCCGCGCCGCCGGCCGTCCTGGCCCAGAACCTCGCCCAGGCCCTGGGCGGCCCCGCGCCGTCCGCGGCCCTCAAGGACGCCAGGCTTGTGGTCATCCCCGATGCGGCCGCGCCCGGCGGCGAGCGCATCAAGGTCGAAGGCAGCGTCGCGGGTCGCCGCATCGCCACGCCAGAAGAGATCGCCCGCATCAACAAGGCCCTGGAAGTGCTGCCCGAAGTCCAGGCCGAAGCCGCCGCCAAGCCGGCCGCGCCGCCGGTCGTCGAGGCCGCGCCGCCTCCGCCGCCCAAACCGAAGCCCCGGCCGCCGAACTTGCTGAATCCACTCTGAAAGATCCTCCCCCTGAAGGGGGAGGTGGCCCGAGGGGCCGGAGGGGGGAAGTATCTGATGAGTTCAGGACACCCCTAACGTCGGTAGTAACTTCCCCCTCAGTCGCTCCGCGACAGCTCCCCCTTCAGGGGGAGCGTCAAAGAAAAAGGGGCGACTTTCGCCGCCCCCTCTCAAACTTCGACCTAGTTCAGCCCTACCAGGCGCCGATCTCGTTGGCCTCGGCGTGGCTGATCGGGTGGTGAGCCTTCTTGTGGTCTTCCTCGGCGAGGAAACGCACCGCTTCCAGGGCGGCCATGCAGCCCATGCCGGCGGCGGTGACGGCCTGACGGTAGACGTCGTCGGTGACGTCGCCGGCCGCGTAGACGCCTTCGATGGCCGTCGAGGCCGTGCCCGGCTTGACCCTCAGGTAGCCGCCGGGGCCCACGTCCAGCTGGCCGGCGAACAGTTCCGACGACGGGGCGTGGCCGATGGCGATGAACACGCCGTCGGTCTTCAGCTCGGTGAACTCGCCGGTCTTGATGTTCTTCAGGCGCACGCCGGTGACGCCCATCGGATCGCTGTCGCCGACGACCTCGTCGATGACGCTGTCCCAGACCACCTCGACCTTCGGATGGGCCAGCAGGCGCTCCTGCAGGATCTTCTCTGCCCGCAACTCGTCCTTGCGGTGCACCAGGGTGACCTTGCTGGCGAAGCTGGTCAGGAACAGGGCTTCCTCGACGGCGGTGTTGCCGCCGCCGACCACCACGACTTCCTTGTTGCGGTAGAAGAAGCCGTCGCAGGTGGCGCAGGCCGAAACGCCGAAGCCCTGGAACTTGCTCTCGCTCTCCAGGCCCAGCCACTTGGCCTGGGCGCCGGTGGCGATGATGATCGTCTCGGCGATCCAGTCCTGGCCGCTGTCGGTCTTGACCACGAAGGGGCGCTTGGAAAGGTCGACGCTGGTGACGATGTCGCTGACGAACTCGGTGCCCACGTGCTCGGCCTGGGCGCGCATCTGGTCCATCAGCCAGGGACCCTGGATGACGTCGGCGAAGCCCGGATAGTTCTCGACGTCGGTCGTGATGGTCAGCTGGCCGCCCGGCTGGATGCCGGCGATGAGCACGGGCTTGAGCAGCGCGCGGGCGGCGTAGATGGCGGCGGTGTAGCCGGCGGGGCCCGAACCGATGATCAGGCAGCGCGTCTGGCGGGGAGCGGTGGTGGACATGGGCGATATCTAGGCGCGATTCCGCTCCTGCGCTACATTGCACGCCATGAACCCGTTGCTGGAACGCATCACGATCGATCCTGGCAAGGCCGGCGGTCGCCCCTGCATCCGCGATCTGCGGGTGCGGGTTCAGGATATCCTGGAAATGCTGGCGGCAGGCATGACGCCCGACGACGTGCTGCGAGAGTATCCCTACCTCGAAGCCGACGACGTGCGCGCCGCGCTGGCCTATGCCGCCGCGGCCGTCGCCGACACAGCCGTCGTCGCCGCTTGAAGCTTCTGGTCGACGCTCAGTTGCCGCCGGTCCTGGCGGAGTGGTTTCGCAGCCGAGGCCTGAGCGCCGAACACCTTTCCGAACTTGGGCTTCTGTCGGCGACCGACGGCGAGATCTGGGACTTGGCCGTCCGCGATGGCTATATGATCGTCACCAAGGACCATGACTTCGTGGAATGGTCACGGCATCGCAAACCCAGGGCCAGGGTGCTTTGGGTGCGCTTCGGAAACATGCGCCGCGACGTGTTGTTGGCGCGGATGGACCTTGCCTGGGGCTCGCTGCAAGAGGCTTTGGCGGGAGACGCAGCGGTCGTCGAGATTGGCCGCTGAAGAAGTAGGGGAACCCATGAAGGGCGGACTGACGATCGGCATTGGCATCGGGACGGCGATTGGCGTCGCCCTGGGCCTCGCCACGAACAACATGGCGATCGGCATCGGCGTGGGCATCGCCATCGGCGGGGGTCTGGGCACGATGCTGGAGGTCGCCAAGCCGGCGCAGGCCAAGGCCGGCGGCAAGAAGGGCGACGGCGGCGACAGCGGCTCGACCCATTCTTCGGACAGTTCGTCCTCGTCTTCCTCGTCCGACTGCGGCTCGTCGTCCGACGGCGGCTGCGGGGGAGACGGCGGCGGGGATTGACGGCTCGTCCACGATTTCAGGGTTAATAGGGGACAAACCGCGTGAGTTTCCGCCCATGACCGCTTCGCCCGAAATCGAGATCGCCGGCCGCAAGATCGGTGCGGACCATCCGCCCTATGTGATCTGCGAGCTGTCGGGGAACCACAACGGCAGCCTCGACCGCTGCCTCGAGATGGTCGACGCCGCCGCCGACACCGGCTGCGACGCCATCAAGATCCAGACCTACACCGCCGACACCATCACGCTCGACGTCGACAGGCCCGAGTTCAAGATCCACGGCGGCCTGTGGGACGGGCGCAGCCTGTACGAGCTGTACGAAGAGGCCCACACCCCGTTCGAATGGCACGCGGCGATCTTCGAACGAGCCCGCAAGCGCGGCGTGACCATCTTCTCCAGCCCGTTCGACGAGACGGCGGTCGACCTGCTCGTCGGCCTGGACGCTCCAGCCTACAAGATCGCCTCGTTCGAGGCCGTCGACCTGCCGCTGATCCGCTATGCGGCCGCGCAGGGCAAGCCGCTGATCATCTCGACCGGCATGGCCAACCTGGCCGAGATCGAAACCGCTCGGAACACCGCCCTGGAAGCCGGCGCGCCGGGCGTGCTGCTGCTGCATTGCGTGTCGAGCTATCCGGCGACCTTCGCCGACGCCAATGTGCGGACCGTGGCCGACATGGCCGCCCGCTTCGGTTGCCCGATCGGCCTGTCGGACCACACGCCGGGCACGGCCGCCTCGGTGGCGGCCGTTTCGGTCGGCGCCTGCGCGGTCGAGAAGCATTTCACCCTGGCGCGCGCCGACGGCGGTCCCGACGCCGCCTTCAGCCTCGAGCCGGCCGAGTTCAAGGCCCTGGTCGACGACACCAGGAACGCCTGGGCCTCGCTGGGCCGCGCCCATTACGACGTGCTGGGCTCCGAGCAGGGGTCGTTGCTGTTCCGCCGCTCGCTCTACGTCACCGCCGACGTGCCGGCCGGCGCGCCGCTGACCCGCGACAACGTCCGCTCGGTGCGTCCGGGCAACGGCCTGCCGCCGGCCGATCTCGACAAGGTGCTGGGCCGTCCCGCCGCCCGCGCCCTGACCCGCGGCGAGCCGCTGGCCTGGGACATGGTGGCCGGCTAGGCCGCGACCAGCGTCTTCAGTCCGGTCCAGCCGACGTTCATCAGGGCGTCGACGAAGCTCATATAGGGCGTGAACTCGGGCCGGCCCTGCGGGTACTCCGGCAGGCGGCAGGGCTTGAAGCGGACCGGGAAGCCGGCGGCGGCGAAGACGCCGTCCTCTTCCATGTAGTCGGCCGAGCCGGTCGGCGAGACGTATTCGGTAGCCTCGACCGCGCGGCAGATGGCCAGCAGGTGCTCGGAGCGGGCGCCGGCGGCGTTCAGGCTCGAAGCGCGCACGAACTGCGTGTCGATCCCGATCCGTATCGCCGCGGCCTGGGCCAGGCCGCAGGTCAGGTCGGCGAGGGCGCCGTCGGGCTCGCGGGCCAGTTGCTCGGACACGAAGGCGAAGCCCTCGGCGAAGAACGGGCGCTTGCCATAGGCGTGGCGGATGGCGGCCAGGTGCTTGTCGCGCCAGGGCTGGCCGTCGTCGATGCGGATGGCGGCGATCGGCGTGTCGCGGTCGTGCTTCTTGACCGGAACCGTCAGCATCAGCTCGCCCTGGGCGGTGAGGATCCGGTTGCGCGACTGCCACGAGCGTCGGGCGAACTGCACGTCGTCGAGAAACACGAAGACGTCGCTGGCCGCCATCAGCTGGAAATAGCCGAGATACGGCAGATAGGTCGGCTGCATGATCGCCGCCGTCTTCGGGGGCGAGGCAGCGCTCATCCGGTCAGGGCCAGGCCGCCGGCGGCGGGGGCGGTCCAGGCCTGGGCGAGGGCCGCGTCGACCTCGGCCAGCTTGGCGCTCTTGCCATAGGGCTCCCAGGCCCCGCAGACGAAGGAAGCGCCGAAGCGCTCGGTCAGCTTCGCGCGCAACTGGCCAAGACCGGCGATGGCGTCACGCGAGTGATAGATCCAGCGCGGCTGGGCGCCCGAGTGCAGCAAGGTGCCGGTCTTCAGCGAGCCGAAGCCCGAGAGCAGGCCGCGGATCTCGCCGGGCAGGGCGCGCAGGTCGGCCTCGCGCACGCACTCGGCCACCACCAGGGTCTTGCCGCCGCTCTCGTACAGATAGGCCCGGAAGCAGTCGCCCTTGGCCGTGAAGTTCTGGACGTAGACGGGGCAGGGGCCGTCGAAGTCGGCTTCGAAGACGTAGGTGAAGAAGCTCTTCTTCACCAGCGACGGGGTCGAAAGGCCCATCGGCTTGAACAGCGGCGTCGGATTGGCGGCCCAGACGACGGTGTCGCCGGGCGCATGTTCGGCCATCACCTGACGCGGCGAGATCAGGCTCTCGAAGCGGATGTCGACGCCCAGGTTCTCCAGCGCGCGGCGGCAGGTCTCGAACAGGGCCGTGAAGCCGCCGGTCGGCAGGCTGGCGGTGACGTTGGCGGTGCGGCCCGAAAGCCCGCGCGGGATGCCGTACAGCTCGTCGGCCCATTCGTTGGCGGCCTTGAGCGCGATCAGGGCCGGGGTCTCGGCGCCTGCCGGATAGACGCGGTTGATGGCCAACGGGATGGCCGCGTCGCCGTGCACTGCGGCCAAATCGGCGCCCAGGTGCCAGCGGCAGTATTCGGCCAGGGTCTCGGCGATCGGCGAGGGATAGGCGGCGATGCGGTCGGCCAGGCTGTCGCCGGCCGGGCGGGCTATGCGCAGGCTGGCGCAGTCGACGGCCGGGCCGCCGAAGTCCCAGGTGAAAACGCGCTTGCCCGCGCCGTCGAGGCTGAGCGAGCCGAAGCGGTTGTCGAAGGTCTCGAAGGCCCCGCCTTGCGCCTTCAGGCGTTCGACCAGGGCGTCGCCCTCGGGGCCGAAATAGACGCAGCCGTCGCGCATTTCCGCGCCGCTGACGACCTTGGGGCGGGCCACGCCGCCCAGAGCGTCGAAGCGCTCGTGCAGCTCGATGTCGCGCCAGCCCAGGCGATGGGCCTCGAAAGCGGCCATGATCCCGGTCAGGCCGCCGCCGACGATGCGGATCCGGCCGCTCACGACGCCGCGCCCCAGACCACGAGGTCGCTGTTGCGCGGCACGCGGACGCCGGCCTGCAGGTTGTCGAAGCTGACGCGGAAAACGTCGGGCTCACGCAGGCCCAGCTCGTCGCGCAGGCGGTTCACGAGGCTCGCCTCGGTATAGAACAGGTTGAAGAGGCCCTCTTCGCCGGTCTCCGGCGTGGCCAGGCGGAAGCCGTCGGGCTCCTCGGCGACGCCGCGGCCGTAGCGATAGTCGTCGACCAGACGGGTGCGGACGAACACCTCGGCGTTCGGGGCCAGCTTCTCGCGCACGGCGGTCAGCACCCGGTGGGCCTGGGCGTTGGTCAGGTAGCAGAGCAGGTTGGGGATCAGCAGGACGTCGATGGGCCCGTCGATCCCGTCGGGCAGGCCCAGCGACAGGTCGGCCTGGATCAGGGTCGCGGCCTCGCCCAGGTTCCAGCGGGCGTCTTCCAGCGCCGCGGCCGAATAGTCGACATTGGTCAGGGTCCAGCCGTAGGCGGCGTAGAGCGACAGGTTATTGCCCGTGCCGCCGCCCAGCTCGACCACCTTGCCGGCGCGCTGGTGCAGGCCGCGCTTGAAGAAGTGGCGGGCGATGAACTCGTCGGGATACTTCAGACCCCGGATGTCCGGCAGGGCGCGCATGTCCGTCCGCCCCCGAACCGGAGGCCCCTTAAAAAGCTGGCGCGAACCGGTGGAGCGGTCGCGCCAGCAGCCTGGGGCCGCTTTGCCGAATACTTTGTTAACCCTGTCCTTAAGGGATGCGGCGCGATTGTCGCACCCGTTGTCAGGCCCGCCGGTCGCCGCCGTAGTTCAGCAGATCTTCCCGGCTTCTCACGAAGGCGCGGATGTCGTCGGAGGTGAAGGCCCGGTTGGCCGGATAGAGCGCGTCGTAGACCGCCGCCACGAAGGCGTAGTCGTCGGGCCGGTCGACGGTCCAGCGCACCGCGCCCTCGCCGGGGGCGTCCGGCAGCCAGGCCAGGTTCCAGCGGTCGGGATGGTTCCAGACGTCCCAGGTGACGTGCTCGCGGGCTTCGGGGCTGTCGGCCTCGGCCGCCGCGCGGCGCAGGCCGGCGGCGGTGATTACCTCGACGTCGAGGCCCTTGGGAAAGGCCGCGCCCTCGGGGCTGTTGCTGGTGTAGTCGGCGCCGGAAGACAGGTGCAGGTCGATGGTGGCGTCGATCACGCTCGGATCGGCCAGCGGGCAGTCGGCGGTCAGGCGCACCACGTGGTCGGCCGGATGGGCGTCCAGCGCGCCGACGAAGCGTTCGAGCACGTTGTCGAGCGGTCCGCGATGCACGGCGATGCCGTCACGGCGCACGGCCGTCTCGATGGCGTCGTCCAGGGGATCGGTGCTGGTGGCCACCACCAGCTTGTCGATGCGGCGGGCGCGGGCGACGCGCTCGATCTGGCGGATGATCATCGGCGCGCGGACGATCGGCATCAGCACCTTGCCCGGCAGGCGGGTGGAGCTCATGCGGGCTTGCAAGACGGCGAGGATCATCCGGCCAGGCTAGAGCGCGGCCTTGCGGGCGTCCATCCGCGCCAGGACCTCGGCGGCGGCGCGGCCGGTCTCGTCGACGGGCTCGTAGGTCCAGCCGTGGAAGGCGCCGCCATAGGGGCGGGCCGCGCCCTGGCGCTCGAGCTCCTCGTGGAACAGCCGGAACTTCACGCTCTGGCCTTCCATCTTGAGGATGAACACCGGCTTGCCGGTCGAGGCCGCCTCGGTGGCCATGTTGGTCGAGTCCTCGGTGACGAGGATGTAGTCGGCCGCCGCCAGGAAGGCGAAGTAGGGGTTGGGGCCTTCGCCGTCCCAGATGATGCCGGGCGTGTCGCGCAGGCGGGCGGCCAGGAGGGCGCGGGCAGGCTCGGGCGTGCGGCGCGAGAAGGTCATCAGCAGGCTGCCGCCCTCCTGCTCCAGCGGCAGCTGGATCTCGTGCGCCATCTGGGCGGCGCGCTCGACCGGCAGGTCGAAGGCCTTGGACTTGCCGCCCAGCAGCACCGCCACGCGCGGATGGGGCAGGGCCTCGATGGCGTCCTTGAACTTCTCGTACTCGGCGTCGAGGCGCGCTTGGGAGACGCGATGCGGCGAGCCGGTGATCGGCACCACGTTGTCGCCGGTCAGGCGGTCGTGCTTGGGCGGGATCACCAGGTCGAACATGTGGGCCGGGACGCGCGGGTCCTGGATCTGCACGACATAGGTCTTGCCGCCCGACCATTTCTTCAGGCGGATCGACAGGGGCAGGGTGGCGCGGCCGGCGGCGACCCACAGGTCGGGCCAGGGCGCGGTAATTTCGCTCTCGGGCGTCAGCCAGCGGCGCGGCAGCCAGGCCAGCCACCAGGGCAAGCGGCCGGTGCGGCCCCGCCAGCCCACGCGCTTGACGACGATGCGGGCCGGGCGCTTGCGGGCGATGGCCTCGGCCAGACCCACGGCCTGGGCCTCGATGCCGGCGCGACCGTCCGAGACCGCCCAGATGGTCAGCGGTTCGGAACCTGGCGTCTGATTGGCGCTCATCGCTCCAGCCCTCAAAACGGCGAACGCCGCGGAACCACCCTGAACAGGCGACTCCGCGGCGATTGGCCGGACTTTATGGCGGGTTTGGGGCTGACCCCTAGACCCACTCGACCTTGAGGATCTCGTAGGCCTTCACGCCGCCGGGCGTGTTGACCTCGACCACTTCGCCGACTTCCTTGCCGATCATGGCGCGCGACAGCGGCGAGCTCAGCGAGATGCGGCCCGACTTCACGTCGGCCTCGTGGTCGCCCACGATCTGGTAGCGGGCCTCTTCTTCGGTGTCCTCGTCGACCACGCTGACCGTGGCGCCGAACTTCACCTGCGAGCCGGAAAGCTTCGAGACGTCGATGACCTGGGCGCGAGCGATCTTGTCCTCGATCTCGGCGATCTGGCCTTCGATCCAGCCCTGGCGTTCCTTGGCGGCGTGATACTCGGCGTTTTCCGAGAGGTCGCCGTGCGAGCGCGCCTCGGCGATCGCGGCGATCACGGCGGGCCGTTCGATCGTCTTCAAACGCTTCAGTTCTTCGTCGAGGGTTTGATAACCCACGACGGTCATCGGCACTTTTTCCATTGTGGATTTTAGCTCGGTTCGCCCTAAGGGAGGAAGACTTCCAGTCGCTGGCGATCGCGACCGGGGGCTGAGAGGATAGGCGCCGCGTTCTGGATAAGCAAGTCTCACGCACCGCAAGGGTTGCGTGGCCAAGCTGGCGGCGGCGCCGGGTCCTTACGCCCGTCGCGAACCGCGCGTCGTCGTTGCCGCCAGGCGGTCTCCCGGTAATTGGAACTGCCCGACCAGGCGGGCCAGTTCGCCGGCGTCGTCGTTCAGGGCGTGGGTGGCGGCGGCGGTCTCCTCCACCAGGCCCGCGTTCTGCTGCAGCACCTGGTCCATCTGATTCACCGCCGTGTTGACCTGGGTCAGGCCCTGGGCCTGGTGCTGGGCGCTGGCGGCGATCTCCGAGACCAGGCCGTCGATCTCGGCGATCTGCAGGACGATGCGGTCCAGCGCCTCGCCGGTGCGGCCGACCAGCTCGACGCCTTCGCCGACCTGGCGGGTCGAGGTGGTGATCAGCTGCTTGATCTCCTTGGCGGCCTCGGCCGAGCGCTGGGCCAGGGCCCGCACTTCGGAGGCGACCACGGCGAAGCCCTTGCCGGCTTCGCCGGCGCGGGCGGCCTCGACACCGGCGTTCAGCGCCAGGAGGTTGGTCTGGAAGGCGATCTCGTCGATCACCCCGATGATCCGCGAGATCTGGGTGGCCGAGGTCTCGATCGCGCCCATGGCGTCGACCGCCTCGCCGACCACCTCGCCTGAGCGGCGGGCGTCGTCGCGGGCCCGGGCCACGACGGCCGCGGCCTTGCGGGCGCCGTCGGCCGTCTGCCCGACCGTGGCGGTGATCTCGTCCATGGCGCTGGCGGTCTCAGCCAGGTTGGCGGCCTGCTGTTCGGTGCGGCGCGACAGGTTGGCGGCCGCGTCGGCGATCTGGTCGGAGCCGTGGCGCACGCCCGAGGCGCGCTCGTCGATGATGGCCAGGGCCCCGGCCAGCTTGCCGGCCGCCTGGTTGAAGTCGGCGCGCAGCTGTTCGTACGACTCGGAGAACTCCTCGATCAGGCGCACCGACAGGTCGCCCTTGGCCAGGCGCGACAGGCTGGCGGCGAGGGCGTCGACCATGTCGGCGCGCTGGCGCTCGGCGGCGGCCTGCACGGCGGCGTGGGCGATGCGGCCTTCTTCTTCCGAGCGGCGGGCGCTGTCGGCGGCGGCGTCGGCTTCGCGGGCCTCCTGCATGGCGGCCTCGGCCTTGGCCCGGGCGCGCTCGGCCAGGCCGATGACGCGGTGGATGCTGAAGGTCGCGGCGATCAGGGCGCCGGCCTCGACGATCAGGATGACGGCGTGGACCAGCACCCGGCCCAGGCTCGCCGAACCCGGGAACACGGCCGTGGGCAGCAGGTAGCTGAGCGCCAGGTGGTGGACGGCGACCGTGGCGGCGGCGGCGGCGATCACGGTCCAGTCGCAGTAGACGACCAGCAGGGCCAGGGCCGCGAAATAGGCCATGTGCATGTCGATCTGCCAGTCGTGGCCGCCCAGGGCGGCGACCAGCAGCGAGACCTGGGCCATCAGGGCCACGCCCGACAGGATGCGGCCGGTGGCGGTCTCGCCGCGATGCAGGACGGCGCCGGCCGCCAGGGCCGTGACCATGACCGCGGCGACGGCCATGCCCGCGACCGGTTCGCCGACCAGGAAGCGGGCGGCGACGACGATCGGGGCCATCAGGGCGGTCAGCAGCAGGATCAGTCGGCCGCCGGAACGGCGCTGTGCGTCGAGATTCGAGGGCTTCGTGCTCATGGACGGGGCTCCAGGACGGTCTTGGCGCAGACGCCGGCGGCGTCGGGATCGAGCAGGACGAGGGCGCCGGCGGCGCATCCCCGCCTTCTCCAGCCGGCCGAGCGCGTCGTGCAGGTCGTCGGCCGCGCGGGCGTTGTCGAAGCTCGTGAGGCGCACGTAGCCGGTCCC
>CBINOL010000048.1:0-33186 GCA_966252285.1 uncultured Caulobacter sp. | reverse complement strand
TGAGGGGATTGAACCCCCGACCTTCGGTTTACAAAACCGCTGCTCTACCGCTGAGCTAAACCGGCGCGCCGACGCGTGTTCGCGAACGGGCGTTCTCCTTAGCCGCAGTCGACGGGGCGAGGCAATGCCCCCGCCCACCGCCCGGCGCGCTTCAGAGAAACACCGCCACCGTCTGGCGGGCGGCGATCAGCGGCGTTCCGTCCCGGCTCCACAGGGTCATGGCCTGGGCCGAATAGCCGTCGCGGATCGTCTCGGCGCGGCTGCTCATCAGGCGCCAGCCGTCGTCGTCCGGCGCCTCGCCCAGCACGTCCATCGACCAGGTCATGGTCGAGATCGGCGCGAACTGGTCGAACACCGACAGCGCCGGCGGCGGCAGGGCGTCGGCCAGGGCGACCATGGCGGCCAGCGAGCGGGCGGCCGGGTCGCGGTGGCGGATCCACACCAGAAAGTCCGGCGGTCCGCCGCTCAAGGGGCGTCCGCCCGCCACGTAGCGGAACTCGAACTGGCGGGCGAAGGCGGGACCGGCCCCCTCCGGGATGAACAGTTCGCAGGCCTCTGGCGCGGGAACCGCCGGCGCCGGCAGGTCGAGGTGCGAAAGCCTGGAAGCCCGCTCGGCGCCGAAGGTCAGCACGCCGCGGGTGGCGAGGCCGCCCTCCCCGGCCAGGTCGACGCTGGCGAACAGCGCCGACTTGCCCTGGCGCAGCACCTCCACCTTGGCCGACAGCTCGCCGGCCGCGGGTCCGACGAAGGCGAACTGGGCCGAGCGCAGCGGCGGGGCGTCGGGCAAGCGACGGGCGGCGGCTTCCAGGCACAGCGCCGCCGACAGGCCGCCATAGGTGGTGCGCCCCTGCTTCCAGTCGTCGCCCACGGTCGCGACCACCGTCTCGCCGTCGATCCGCAGGGCGTCGATCAGTTCGCTGTAGCTGGGCACGTCGCTTGCTCTCCCGCGCCTGGAGCGGCGCGCGACCGACATAGTCCTAATTCGAAACTTAGGTCAATCTTCCCCGACGTTCAGCTGCCAGGAGACGCCGAACCGGTCCGACACCCAGGCGAACCAGGGGCTGAAGCCGTAGCTTCCCGGCGGCATCAGCACCCCGCCGCCCTCGCCCAGCACCCCGGCCAGGCGATCGACCTCGGCGGACGAGACGCAGGTGACGAAGAACGAGAACGACGGCGTGAAGGTGAAAGCGTGTTTCACGAAGCTGTCGCTGCACATCACGCTCTGGCCGCCGATCGTGAAGCGCGCCGTCCTGATCGTGCCCTGCGGACCCGGGCCGGCGGGGCCATAAAGCTCGACCTCCTCGACCACGCTGTCTGGAAACACCGAGACGTAGAAGTCCAGCGCGTCGGGGCCGACGCCATCCTGGAACATCAGGAAGGGCTGCACGGTGGGGCTCATGCCGCCAGCCTAGCCCCCTGCCCGTCCGCCGCAAGCGCATTGCGCTCTCCGCAAACGTTCGTTTGAATACGGGTCGAACGCCGCTTCGGGAACCGCCCCATGACCACCGCCCCAAAGGCCGCCTATATCTGCGACGCCATCCGCACGCCTTTCGGCCGCTATGGCGGCGGGCTGGCCAAGGTGCGCGCCGACGACCTGGCGGCGATCCCGCTCAAGGCGCTGATGGCGCGCAATCCCGGCCTCGACTGGAGCGCGGTCGACGAGGTGGTCTACGGCAGCGCCAACCAGGCCGGCGAGGACAACCGCAACGTCGCCCGCATGGCCCTGCTGCTGGCGGGCCTGCCGCAGACCGTCCCCGGCGTCACCGTCAACCGCCTGTGCGCCTCGGGGCTGGAGGCCGTCGGCTACGCCGCCCGCGCCATCCTTTCAGGCCAGGCCGATCTCGTCATCGCCGGCGGGGTCGAGAGCATGAGCCGCGCGCCCTTCGTCATGGGCAAGGCCGACAGCGCCTTTTCCCGCAACGCCGAGATCTTCGACACCACGATCGGCTGGCGCTTCGTCAATCCGGCGATGCGCGCGGCCTATGGCGTCGACTCGATGCCCGACACCGCCGAGAACGTCGCGGCCGACTATGGCGTCAGCCGCGCCGACCAGGACGCCTTCGCCCTGCGCAGCCAGGAGCGCGCGGCCGCCGCCATCAAGGCCGGCTTCTTCGATGGCGAGATCGCGCCGGTCGAGATCCCCGGCAAGGGCGGCCCCACGGTCATCGACCGCGACGAGCATCCGCGCGAGACCACGCTGGAGGCCCTGGCCAAGCTGAAGCCGATCGTCCGTCCTGACGGCACGGTCACCGCCGGCAACGCCTCGGGCGTCAACGACGGCGCGGCGGCGATTATCCTGGCCTCGGAGGAGGCCGTGAAGCGCCACGGCCTGACGCCCCGCGCCCGGGTGCTGGACTACGCCACGGCCGGCGTCGCGCCTCGGGTGATGGGCATCGGCCCCGTGCCCGCCACACAGCGCCTTCTGGCGCGCACCGGCCTTTCGATCGGCGACTTCGACGTGGTGGAGCTGAACGAGGCCTTCGCCGCCCAGGGCCTGGCGGTGCTGCGGCAACTCGGCCTTCCCGACGACGGCGCGCACGTGAACCCCAATGGCGGCGCGATCGCACTGGGCCATCCGCTCGGCGCCTCGGGAACGCGCCTGGCGCTGACGGCCCTGCGCCAACTGGAGGCGACCGGCGGCAAGCGGGCCCTGGCGACGCTGTGCATTGGGGTCGGTCAAGGCGCGGCGCTGGCGCTGGAGCGGGTGTAGGACCCCAACTCCTCCCTCGCTTTAGCGGGGGAGGTGGCGCGCTGCGGATACGCAGCGTGACGGAGGGGGCGAGTGACAGAGCGCGGCGCCCAGTCTCGCCCCCTCCACCGCTTCGCGGTCCCCCTCCCCCGCAAGCGGGGGAGGAGAAAGCGCCAGATGTGTTCTGAGAAAGTCGGAAGAAGCCCTGATCAGACCTTCGGCGTCGCCGCCGCGCGGAAGCGGTCCTTCATCTTCGCCACCCAGCCGTTGAACACCTCGTTCTCGGCGGTCACGCGGCCGAAGTCGCTGCTGGAGGCCACGCCGTCGACGCCGGCCAGGGCCACGCGCAGGCCTTCGGGATTGCGGGCCGTGCCGATCAGGTTGGTGTAGCGCGTGCGCAGGCGGCCCAGCGAGGCGTCGTCGTCCGACAGGCTGTAGGCCACGGCCGCGCGCATCAGCTTGGCCTCGTCCGAGGGCGACAGGCCGGCGGCGTTCTTGAAGCGGTCGCCCAGGGCGGCCTCGTACAGCTTGCCGGCCAGGGCCCAGTTGCGCTGCTTCCAGGCGATGTCGCCGCGGATATCCTGGGCGTCCTTGCCCTTGTCGCCCTCGATCACCTCGAGCGCGTCGTCATAGCGGCCCAGGGTCATCAACGAGCGGGCGGTCGCCAGGCGCCGTTCGGCGTTGAGCACCGGCGGCAGGATGGTGGTGCGCGTGCCGTTGATCGCCGCCAGGGCGTCCTCGGGCTTGCGGTCCATCAGGTAGATCCAGGCCAGGTCGGTGGCCACCTGGGCCTTGGGCACGCCGTTCAGGCGGTTGTCGACCTGGTATTTCAGCAGCTTGGCGGCCTCGTCCAGCAGGTCGACGTCGACCAGGCGGCGCACCAGGTTGCGGACCATCTGGTCGCCGTCGGCGCCGATCGGGGTCAGGTCCTGGTAGTCGTAGAACAGGCCCACGGCCTGGATCGGCTGCATGCCGTCGGCCAGGCCGTCGAGGAACAGGGTGCGGAAGGCGCCGTAGAGGTCGTTCTGCAGGGCCACGGCCTGCGGCAGGTCGGGCAGCACCTTGCTGGCCGAACGCAGCACCTCCAGCGCCTCGCGGTAGCGGCCCTGGTCGATATAGAGCTTGCCCAGCGCCCGCACGACGTCGAGCTCGACGCCGTCGCCGCGCCAGCGGTAGCGCAACTGGTCCAGGGTCCTGGCGGCCTCGGCCGGCGAGATCTGGTTCTTCTCCAGCCGGATCTGGGTGGCGTGCAGCACGGCCGGCGTGGCGATCCTGTCGTTGGGCGCCTTGCCGATGGCCTGGAACATCTTCAGGGCCTTGTCCTTGCGGCCCTGCAGTTCGAACGCCTTGGCCTGGACGAGGCGCAGGTCCAGCTGGTCGACGATCGGCAGCTTGGGCAGCTTCAGCGCCTGGCCGACCAGACGCTCGGCCCCGACGCCGTCGCCGGTCGCCGCCGCGGAATCGGCCTGGGCGCCCAGGAAGCGCGCCTGCCACACGGCCGGGAACAGGTTCATGGCCTGGCCGCCGGCGGCGAACTTGTTGCGGGCGTCCACCCACTGGCCCTGCTTGTAGGCGACATAGCCGCGCCACAGGGCGCTGGACGGATCGTCGGAAAGCACGGGCGAGGAGAAGTCGGCCTCGGCCTCGGCCCAGCGGCCGGCCATGGCCTTGGCCGCGCCGCGCAGGCCGCGGAACTCGCCGTCGCCCAGCAGCGCCTGCTGCTTGCGGGCGGCGGCGTTGAGCACGCCGATGGCCTCGAACGACAGGCCCGAGCCGACCAGGAAGCGGGCCAGGGCCATGCGGGCGGCGATGTCGGCCTGGCGGTCGGCCGGGTCGACGGCGGCGATGGCCGCCTGCAGGGCGTTGTAGCGGGCCAGGAAGCCGCCCGAGCCGGTCTTGGGCCAGTTCTCCAGATCGATCACCGCCGGCATGGCGGCCGGCTGCGGTGCGCCAGTGACCACCTCGGCGGCGGCCCCGCCGGCCGAAGCCGGCGACAGCACCAGCCCCTTGGGCCGGCCGATGCGGACGATGTCGCCCTCGGTCAGGATCTGCAGGTCGCTGGCGAAGGCCTCGACGGCCAGCCCCTGAGCCGACGGCAGCAACGCCATCTCCACGTACTCGCGGCGCGAGGCCAGGCCCTTGGACGGGGCCAGGGCCGGCACGACGCCGATGCGGTCGCCGACGGCGGGGTCGCTGACCCACACCGGGCGCGCGGCGCCGGCCAGGTTGGCCGACAGGCTGGCGGGAGTGACGGCCTCGTCGCGCGCCACCTTCACCGGGTCGGGCTCGCGCTGCAGGCCAGCGCCCAGGGCCACGGTCCAGTTGTTGCCCTGCCCTTCGGCATAGACCGGCACGCCGGGCTTGGTGACGATGCGCAGCGCCGAATAGTCCGCGCCGCGGAAGACCTGGATCTTGGTATGGCTGGGGCCGGTCTGCGGCGTGCGCCCCAGGTCCAGCCGAACCGGCGCGTCGAACACCACCCACACCGCCTCGCCGCGCTTGAACACGGCGGCGGCGGCCGGGGCCGCCCAGGTGGTCGTGAACTGGGTCTGGCCGTCGGTCTTGTTGTAGCCCACGGCGACCACGCCGCTGGCCGGCGCGGGATTGGGCCGGCGCGGGTCGCGCGGAACCGGCGCGGGGCTGGGCGCGGCGGGCGCACCGGCCTGCGGCGGCTTGGCGAAGACGTTGACGAAATCGACCCCGTCGGAGCGCCCCACCCGAAGGTCGGCGTCGTCGGTCAGGGTCAGGACGAGTTCCAGCGCGCCGCCGACATGGCGGGCCTCCACTGTCTTCACCCAGCGCGGCGGAGCGATGCGCAAGGTCGCCAGATTTGGATTGGCGTCGCGGCCGAAGCGCAGGATCGCCTGCTGGCCCTCGCGCCGCATCTTCATCACCGGAACGCGGCCGCTCCAGCGGAACTCAAGGCGCGAGAAGTCCGGAGCCTGGGCGACGCGGACGACCAGATCGCCCTGTGTCGCCTGCGCGGCCGCGGGGGCGGCGGCCAGCACGGTGGGCGCGACGACGCCGGCGATGCAGATCGCCGCAACGCTCGCCTTAAGCGCCCCCCGGAAAGTCATGAGCCCCCCAGCTTCCCCTTAGCCGGCCTTCTTGGGCGCGGCGGCGCCGGCCAGCGGCGGAGCCGCGGCCTGCTGGCCGCCGGCGGCCGGAGCGGCGGCGTTCTCGGCCACGGCGGCCTTGCCCTTGGCGATGGCGTCGCCCGAGAAGCGGCTGGCCAGGCGTTCGGTCAGCACCTTGGCGTCGCCCGGCGCCATGTTGGCCAGGATCATCGCCAGGGTGCGTTCCTTCATCTTGGCGGCGATCGGCAGGCGCACGCTGTCTTCCAGCACCGTCAGGCGGACGGCCGCGTCCTTGGGCTTCATGGCCGAGAACACGGTGACCATGCGATCGACCTCGGCGGCCTTCTGCGAGTCCGCCTGGCCCAGCAGGCCCTGGATCTCGCCCTTCATGCCGTTCAGGGTCTTCATCTTGGCGTCGAGCTTGGCTTCGGCGGCTGCCAGCAGCTGCAGCTGGACGTCGATGTCCTGCTCGCGCTGATCCAGCTGGCCGCGACGCGCGCCCAGGCTCTGCAGCACGCGCAGCTCGGCCGGCGACAGGCCCGCTTCCTTGGCCAGGTCCGTGGCCGACGGCGCGCAGATGCGCGGCGGGGCGGCCTTGGCGGCGGCGTCGGTCGACGCGCCCTCGACCGAGGCGGCTTCCTCGCCCTTGGCGTCCTTCTTGTCGGCCTTTGCGCCCTCGGCGAAGGCTTTCGCCCCGCTCAGCAGGTCGGGAACCGACTTGGCGCCGGCCAGGGCGTTGACCGCCAGGACGCCGACCACGGCGACGCCGACGATCGGCAGGATGCGAGGAACGTTCTTCATCGACGGTCTCTGAATGGCGATCCGGGCCGCGACGCAGGGTCGGGGCCGTCGAACAGGTCATCATCCACCCGCGCGCGTGAACGGGGGGTTTCACGCGCGGGCGTGGCGGACGAATTAAAGGCGGAATTGGACGAAGTCGCGGGACGCGAAGTCGCAGGGCCGGCGCCGCGGGCGCGCGCCTCGCGCTCCAGCATGGCTTCGAAGTCCTGCGCGTTCAGGCGGCGACCGCCGGCCGAAGGGGCCTCGGGCGCGGGCGGCGCGGCGAAATCACGCGGCTCGCGGGCCGGGCGCGGGGGCGGCTCGGGGCGGGTCTCGATGCGCGGCGCGGCGGCGGCGCGGCTCATGCGCTCGTCCAGCTGCACGGCCAGCGCCTTGGCCTTCTCGATGCGGTCGGCCAGGTATTCGGACGCTTCGTCGGTCGCCGCGCGCAGGTCGGCCAGGCCCTGCTCGGCGCGCTGGGCGGCGTTGTCCAGGTCGGCCACGGCCTTGGCGAAGCCGCTCTGGGCGTCGCGCAGCGCCTTCAGCTTGCGCTCGAGACGCCAGCCGAAGACCAGCGCCACCATCAGCAGCACCGCCAGAAAGACCTGCAGGGCGACCGAGATCAGGCTCATTTCAGCTTCTGAACCGCCTTCTTCGCCGCGGGCGTCAGCGGGGCGTCGGCCCGGATGGCGATGGAATGGTTGCGACGGCCCATCCGGCCGCGGGTAAGCGGAATCGACCCCGCCCGCAACTCCACCAGGCTGTCAGGCGTGGCGTTCAGCATCAACGTGTCGCCCACCTGCAGGTTCAGCACCTTGGAAAGCGGCAGCTGCTGCTCGTCGAGCACGGCGCGCACCTCCATCTGGGTGGTCCAGAGCTCGGTGGCCAAATGGCCTTCCCAGATGTTGTCGCGGCCGAACTTCTCACCCATGAACTGCTGCAGCAGCATCTTCCGGATGGGTTCCAGCGTGGCGTAGGGCAGCAGCAGCTCGATGCGGCCGCCGCGGTCTTCCATGTCGATGCGCAGCTTCACCAGGATGGCGGCGTTGGCCGGCCGGGCGATGGCGGCGAAGCGCGGGTTGGTCTCCAGGCGGTCCAGGGTGAACGACACCGGATGCAGCGGCTCGAAGGCGGCCTTGGCGTCGTTCAGCACCACCTCGACCATCCGCTGCACCAGCACCCGTTCGATGGTGGTGTAGGGGCGGCCCTCGATGCGCATGGCCGCGGTGCCGCGACGGCCGCCCAGCAGCACGTCGACGATCGAGTAGATCAGGTTGGAGTCGACCGTCAGCAGGCCGTAGTTGTCCAGCTCCTCGGCCCGGAACACCGCCAGTATGGCCGGCAGCGGGATCGAGTTCAGGTAGTCGCCGAAACGGATCGAGCTGATGTTGTCGAGGCTGACCTCGACGTTGTCGGAGGTGAAGTTACGCAAGGACGTCGTCATCAACCGCACCAGGCGGTCGAAGACGATTTCCAGCATCGGCAGGCGCTCGTAGCTGACGAGGGCCGAGTTGATGATGGCGCGGATGCCGGTGCGGTCGTCGCCGCCGTCGCCCGACAGGTCGAAGCCCAGCAGGCTGTCGATCTCGTCCTGGTTCAGGATCCGCTCGGATCCCATGCCGTCGCCGCCGCCGTCGTCCCAGCCGGCCATGCCGGCCATGCCGCCGCTGAAGTCGCCGAAGCTGTTGTTCAGCTCGCCGCCGCCCGAGGCGTCGAAGGTCCCCGGGGGGTTCTCCGCCGCCCATTGGGCCATCGCGGCCTGATCGTCGATCTCGTCTGCCATGATGGTTCGCCTCAGCCGGCCCGAAGGCTAGTTGATCAGCATCTCCTCGATCAGGACGGCGTTCACTTTCGAAGGGGCGGCCACCAGGTTAACACGGCGCAGCAGTTCGGCGCGCAGCTGATAGCTGCCCTGGCTGCCGGCGAGGTCCTCAGGACGCAGTTCGCGCAGGAAGGTCTGGAACATGTCGGTCAGGCGCGGAAGGTTCGGCGTCAGCGCGTCGGCCGTCTCCTCGTCGGGCAGCTCGAAGGTCAGCTTCAGCTTCAGAAAGGTCGACTTGCCGTCGGCCGACTGCATGTTCACGACGATGTCGGGCAGGGTGTAGAACACCACGCCGTCGGGGCCTTCCTTGATGACCGGCGCGCCGGCCCCGCCCTCGGCGGTCTTGGCGCCCTCGCCGCCCTCTTCCTTCTTCTTTTCCTTTTTCTTTTCCTTCTTCTCCTCGCCGTGACCGGCTTCGCCCTCGGCGGCCGGCTTGGGCTTCATCAGGAAGAAGGCCGCGGCCCCGCCCCCACCGACCACGAGCAGGCCGGCGGCCGCCGCGATCAGGATGATCGGCGGCTTCTTCTTGGCGGGAGCTTCACCCTCGGCCGCGCCCTCTTCGCCTTCCGGGGCGGGAGCTTCCTTGGGGGGTTTCTTGGCCACGCGCAGGTTCCTTGAAATCTATGACCCGTACTCATGCGCGAGCATGGTTAACGATCTCTTTTGAAGGCCATTTGGTCGCAGGTCGAATCTGCCCGGCGGAGTCTTGCCAGGCGCTGCCATTAACCACCCTCACCACTGTTTTTATTGCGATTTTCGAGTTGGCACGGGCCTTGCTTGCAGGGTTGCGGCGCATTTGTCGCGCCAAACTGCGAGTTAATCGTCATGGACAACGCGCTGTATGTGGGCCTTTCGCGGCAGATGACGCTCCGTCGTGAGCTGGACATCGTCGCGAACAACATCGCCAACGCGAACACCACCGGCTTCAAGGTCGAGGACCTGATGGTCCGCACCGAACCGGCCAAGCCCGCGCGCACCGCGGGCGGCCCGGCGCCGATCAAGTTCGTGCTCGACGACGGCGTGGTCCGCGACTTCACGCCCGGCGCCCTGAACCAGACCGGCGGCACCTTCGACCTGGCCATCGAGAACCAGGGGTTCTTCAAGGTCTCGACCGGCGAAGGCGAGCGCTACACCCGCGACGGCCGCTTCACCACCAACCCCGAAGGCGTCCTGACCACCCAGGAAGGCGCTCCGGTGCTGGACGACGGCGGCGGCCAGATCACCGTCGACCCGGAACTCGGCCCCGTCAGCATCGGCCGTGACGGCATCGTCACCCAGGGCCAGGTGCGCGTGGGCAAGATCGGCGTCGCCCGCTTCTCCGACCTCGCCTCGCTGCGCAAGGACGGCGACAACCTCTATCGCAACGTCGGCAACGAGACCCCGCAGTCCGCCACCGACGCGATCATCCACCAAGGCATGCTGGAGGGGTCGAACGTCCAGTCCATCCAGCAGATCACCAAGCTCATCGAGGTCAGCCGCGCCTACGAGAGCATCGCCAAGATGATGGACCAGACCGCCGAACTCTCGCGCTCCGCCGTCGAGCGCATGGGCAAGGTCCAGTAAGGGATAACGAACAATGCAAGCTCTGCGCACCGCCGCGACCGGCATGTCGGCCCAACAGCTGAACGTCGAGGTCATCTCGAACAACATCGCCAACATGAACACCGTCGGCTTCAAGCGCCAACGGGCCGAGTTCCAGGACCTGCTGTACCAGACGATCGAGCGCGCCGGCGCCCAGTCGTCGAGCGACGGCAACGTGGTCCCGACCGGCGTTCAGGTCGGCGGCGGCGTCAAGGCCGGCTCGGTGTACCGCATCACCGAGCAGGGCACGCCGACCATGACCAACAACCCGCTGGACGTGGCCATCCAGGGCAAGGGCTACCTGCAGATCCTGCTGCCCTCGGGCGAGACCGCCTACACCCGCGCCGGCAACTTCTCGACCAACGACCAGGGCCAGATCGTCACCGAGGACGGCTACCTGGTGCAGCCGGGCATCACGATCCCCGAGAACGCCACCGGCATCACGATCGGCAAGACCGGCCTGGTGCAGGTGAACCTCGACGGCCAGACCGACGCCCAGACCGTGGGCCAGATCGAACTGGCCAACTTCATGAACGAAGGCGGCCTCGAGGCCATCGGCGACAACCTCTATCTGGAGACCGGCGCGTCCGGCGCGGCCAACATCGCCGCCCCCGGCCAGCCCGGCTTCGGCACCCTGCTGCAGAACTACACCGAAGCCTCGAACGTCGACGCCGTCAGCGAAATCACCTCGCTGATCGTCGCCCAGCGCGCCTACGAGATGAACTCCAAGGTCATCACCACGGCCGACCAGATGCTCCAGGCCACCTCGAACCTGCGGTCGTAAGCTCATGAAAAGCCTGCTCCTCGCCGCCGCCGCCCTGCTGATCGCCGCCCCGGCCGCCTTCGCCGGCCAGCCCGTCAGCCTGCGCCAGGACACCACCGACGCCGACGGCGTCATCACGCTGGGCGAACTGTTCGACGGCGCCGGCTCGGCCGGTTCGGTCGTGATCGCCCGCCGCGTGGGCCCCAGCGTCGTGCTCGACGCCGCCCAGCTGCAGATGACCGCCCGCCGCGCCGGCCTCGACTGGGCCAACCCGCAGGGCCTGCGCCGCGTGATCGTACGCCAGGGCGCCGAGGGCGGCGGCCAGCTGGCCGGCGCTTCGGCCGCCGCCCCGCGCGGCAACGTGGAGGTTCTTGCCTACGCCCGCAGCCTGGCCGCCGGCGAGACCGTGCAGCCGCAGGACCTGGTGTGGATCAAGGTCGCCTCGGCGCCCTTCGACGCTCCGGCCGACGCCGACGCCATGATCGGCATGACCACCAAGCGCCCGCTGCGCGAGGGTTCGGCCGCCTCGATGCGCGACGTCGCCGCCGCCCAGGTCATCGCCAAGGGCGATGTTGTCGCAGTCACCTACGACTACGCCGGCGTGGCCCTCACCTTGCAAGGCAAGGCCATGAGCGCCGCCGCCGTCGGAGAAGCCGTCAGCGTGCAGAACACCGCCAGCAAGAAGATCATCGAAGCGGTGGCCACCGGCCCCGGTTCGGCCGCCGTCGGCCCCGAGGCGCAAGCCCTCAAGGCCCGTTCCAACTCCGTGCGCTACGCCGCCCGCTAAGAGAGCAAGAGACACCCATGCGCCCCGCCGCCTTCGTCGCCCTCGCCCTGCTCGCCCCGATCGCCGCCTGCTCGACCGTCACCGAAGCGGTGAAGGGTCCTGAACTGGCCCCCGTCGGCTATCCCGCCTCGCTGGCCCCGATGGCCCCGACCTACGTCTCGGCCCGCGAACCGGCCCCGCAGGCCGCCTCGGCCAACTCGCTGTGGCGCGTCGGCGCCCGCGCCTTCTTCAACGACCAGCGCGCCAGCCGCGTCGGCGACATCGTCACCGTGCTGATCGAGATCGACGACAGCGTCAGCACCTCCAACACCAGCAAGTCCTCGCGCACCTCGACGGGCAACGCCGGGGTCAGCAACTTCTTCGGCCTGGAATCCAGCCTGGGCAAGGTTCTGCCGGGCGGCTTCGACCCGGCCAACGCCGTGGGCACCAACTCGGCCTTCTCCAACTCGGGCGCCGGCAGCGTCAGCCGCTCGGAGAAGATCAACCTGACGGTCGCCGCGATCGTCGCCCAGGTCATGCCCAACGGCAACATGGTCATTCAGGGCACCCAGGAAGTGAAGACCAACAACGAACTGCGCCAGCTGACCGTGGCCGGCATCGTTCGTCCGGAAGACATCTCCTCGGCCAACACGATCAAGCACACCCAGATCGCCGAAGCCCGCATCAACTACGGCGGCCGCGGCGACATCAGCCGCGTGCAGAAGACCCCGGCCGGCCAGTCGCTGGTCGAACGCTTCTCGCCGTTCTGACGATCTAGCGGCCGTTCCGGACAGGTCCGGACCACGGCGTACAATCGCTCCTCCTCCGCCGCCTCCAGGGTGAGCGGAGGCAGACCGGCAGAAACCGCCTAGGCGGCGAGGCGTTCTCCTGACGAAGGAGATCCGCCGCCATGTCTTCCCGCCTCGTCGCCGCCGCACTGCTCGCCGCCCTCGGGCTGGCCGGCTGCGCGCACGAGCAGTCGGCAAATCCCGCCTATGCCTGGGCCTATCTCAACGAGCCCGGCGAAGGCCCGAAACTGGCCTACGGCCGCCCCTCCAGCGACGAGGTGCTGCTGATGCTGGTCTGCCCCGCGCCGGGCGGGCCGGTCGAGGTTTCGGCCAGCGGGCTGGAAGGCGGAACCATAGGGCTGGCCAGCCGCGACCGGACGTCGCACCTGGCCGCCAGACCCGCCGAAAGCGGTGGAACCGGGACCATCCTGATGGCCTCGGCGACCACGCGCGACCCTGCACTAGGCAATTTTCGCCGCACGGGTGATCTGGCAATCGTTAACGCCGGCCAGCGCCACAGCATCGCCGCGAAGGCCGACGAGCGCCGCCGCGTGAAGGCGTTCTTCGAGGCGTGCGGGGCTTAGGGCGGGCTTTCCCCTCACCGCTCCAGACCAGCTGGGGCGGCGTCGCGATCAGGGCGCCGGAACGCTGAATTTCGGCGGCGCGAGAACGACCTCGGCCGGCAGCCCTGCCATGTCTCCCGTTCGGAGATAGTCGATAAACCGATCCAGCGCGTTCGGATCCTGGTCGGCCAGATCATAGATCGCCCCATGGCCGCCGCGCCTGACGACGACCAGACGACTGTTCGGGAAATAGGACTGGATCTCCCGCGAGTTTTCGACAGGCGTGGAGGTGTCCCAGTCTCCGTGGAGGAACACCACCGGGATCGGGCTCATCGCCGGAAGTCGAAGCGCGTCCCCGACGTCCGGCGTGGGCCACAGCGAAACCGCGGCCATCGACGGCGCGAAACCCCAGGTTCCTAGGTATCGAACAGCGGGATCGTTGGAGAGGCGCCGGCCACGGGCCTCCGAAACGTTCAAGCTGGTGTCGATCAAGGGCCCGATCAGCGCGGACGGCGTGGCCGCCAGGGGCCGCCGGCTGGCCGCGACCTCCTCGGCCCACGCCGCGTACCGCCCCCGATGGATGTCGATGATACGCGCCGGCCATTCGGACGGGCGAGCGATGAGGCTCAGCCGGAAGTCCTCCGGCCCGAGCACGACGTCTTCGCCAGACTTGAGCCGGACGACGACCGGCGCGTTCTCGAGGCGAGCCAGGATCTCGTCGACGGCTTGCCGCAGGCCGCCCGCCGGAAACGATGCCGCGAGGCGTGGATCGGCTTCCGCCTCCACAGCGATCCGCATCAGCGCCGCCCAGACGTGCGACGGCATGTCATAGCCGTTGTCCAGCGGTTCGACGCCCGACAGGAGCGCGCGGCTGACCGTCTCTGGATGCAGCCGCATGACTGCGAAGCTCCACTGCGATCCGTAGCTGAGCCCGAAGAGGTTGATCCTGGCGTAGCCGAGCGCCCGACGCAGATCGTTCAGGTCCTCGGCGCACTGGACGACGGTATAGCCGGCGAGGTCATGATCAGGATAGCGGGCCAGCGCCCGGCGAACCACGGATGGAGCGGCCTTCAGTTCGTCATCCAGGCGCGCCGGCCGATCCAGCGGCTGGCCATCGGGATTGTAGTTGAAGCCCAGCCGCTCGGAGGCTCCCGATGCGCCTCGCTGGTCCATGACGACAACATCGCCCGCACGCCGGAAACGAAGGACGTCGCCGCGTTGCCTGGCCGCGCCGAACCAGTCCAGCCCGGATCTTGTGAAGGCGTCGATGTAGCTGTCGCCCGGGCCGCCCGGCAGCATGAACACCGGTGGAGCCGCCTGTCGCGCCGTTCCCTTGATCCGCATGTAGCGGACCGCGATCAGCCGGCCGCCCGGCCGAGCCCGGTTCTCCGGCACGTAGATGTGGCCCAGCTCGTAGCGGACGACCGACAGGCCCGAGAGCAGATAGCGCGTGCTTGCCCTCACCTCGCCCGGGCGAGGCGGCTGGTCGACCGGCGGCCGCCCAGCGCAGCCTGCGATGAACAGCATCGCCACCAAGGCGAAAGCTGTCCGCCACCGCCTGATCCCCACATTCCTGTTCATGCAAGCCCCACACGGCGCGGGGTCCAGCGCCGCCACACACGAGACCGGACGGCGCGCCCGAGCCTTGGCAGCCTACAGCAAGTTTTCCTGGCCGCGCGACGGGCCCGCCCCAAGGTCAGCTGTGGCGAGGGAAGGCGAAATTCAGAAAAGCAAAACGCCGCGACGGCGAGCGTCGCCGGGTGAAGGCTTCCTTCGAAGCGTGCGGGGCCTGAATCCGGGCCGTTGACGCCTGCCCGGGCCTGCGCTTTGGTTGAGCGCTTCAAGGGCTCTCAATCATGTTCTCGCTTGTCGCGGCGGCCTGGCTCGCCGCCCAGTCCCCTGCGCCCGCCGTCTACGAGGCCGAGACCCGCAGTTTCCAAGACTGGACGGTCGTTTGCGACAATCACCGGCGCTGCACCGCGCTGGGCCTGGCCACCAGCGCCATGCGGTCCCAGGGCCGCTATGCGCTGCTGAGCGTCGCCCACCAGGGCGGTCCGCGGCCGGTCTCGACCCTCGCCCTGCTGGACCAGCCGAAGAACGCCCCGCCTGGACCGGTTCTGGTCGGGAAAGATCTGAAACTTACTCCAAGCTGGGACGCCGTGCGGCAGAGCTGGTACGTTGACGGCGCCAAGCCCCTTGCCGACCTCGCCGACAGTCGCAACGGCGTGCTGACGGTCAAGGCGGCCGGCATGGCGCCCATGGACCTGTCGCTGGATGGCGCGTCCGAAGCCTTCGCTTGGATCCGTTTCAAGCAGGCCCAGCCGTTCAAGCCCGGAAAGATCGCCGCCAGCGAAATCAAGCCGCCGGTTCGCCAGCGTCCGCTCGGACCGCCGCCGGCCAAGCTGGTCAAACTGTCGGCCAAGCTCACGCAACTGGGGATCTGCGGCGGCATGGGCGGCTCGGCGAAGGGCGCGCTTCATCCCATGGGCTGGCTGGACGCCAGCCATCGCTTATGGAGCGTCTATTGCGACGGCCCCGGCGGCCGCGGTCGCAACGCCATCTCGGTCCTGGTCCTGGTCGACGCCGCCGACGGCCTGGCCTTCGCGCGACTCGAAGACGCGCCCGATGGCGACTGGTCCACGGCCGGCCAGGTGCTGGCCGCCACGACCGCCGACGCGGTCTCCGTGCCCATGGCGTCAGAGGCCAGCTTCGCTGCGCGCTCGGGGATCGTGGAGACGACCGACGCCTCGCCCGGGCTCGACGATTACGCCGAGCGGACCAGCCGCTATGGCTGGACGGGAAAGGCCTTCGTGCTGGTCGACCGCATCAACGCCGAAGTCGTGGCGGCGGACGGCGACGGCAACGCCGCGCCCTACTTCGGCTTCTGGCCGCCCGAATACCGGATGTAGCCGGCGGGCCTTAAGCCCGCCGCCCCGCGGCGCTGACATTGTCCATGCCGAGCGCCGACAGCGCCCCGCGCAGGATGCCTTCGGCGTCGAGGCCGGCCTCGGCGTACATCAGGTCGGGCTTGTCCTGGTCCTGGAACACGTCGGGGAGACCCAGGGTGCGGATCTTCAGGCCGCGATCCAGGGCGCCGTGCTGGGCCAGGGCCTGCAGCACGAAGGCGCCGAAGCCGCCCATGGCGCCCTCTTCCACCGTGACGATGGCCTCGTGCTCGCGCGCCAGGCGCAGCAGCAGATCGAGGTCCAGCGGCTTGGCGAAGCGGGCGTCGCAGACCGTGGCCGACAGGCCGCGCGCGGCCAGGAGGTCAGCCGCCTTCAGGCTTTCCGAAAGGCGGGTGCCGAACGAGACGATGGCGACGCTGGTCCCTTCGCGGACGATGCGGCCCTTGCCGATCTCCAGCGGGTCGGCCGGGCCGGTCGGCAGTTCGACGCCCACGCCCTCGCCGCGCGGATAGCGGAAGGCGCTGGGGCGGTCGTCGATCTCGACGGCGGTGGCGACCATGCGGGCCAGTTCCAGCTCGTCGGCGGCGGCCATCAGCACCATGCCGGGCAGAGCGCCCATGAAGCCGATGTCGAACGAACCCGCGTGCGTGGGGCCGTCGGCGCCCACCAGGCCGGCGCGGTCCATGGCGAAGCGCACCGGCAGGCGCTGGATGGCCACGTCGTGGACCACCTGGTCGTAGCCGCGCTGCAGGAAGGTCGAATAGATCGCCGCGAACGGCTTCATGCCGTCGGCGGCCAGGCCCGCGGCGAAGGTCACCGCGTGCTGCTCGGCGATGCCGACGTCGAAGGTGCGGGTCGGATAGGCCTTTTCGAACAGGTCCAGGCCCGTGCCCGAGGGCATGGCGGCGGTGATGGCGACGATCTTGTCGTCCTTGGCCGCCTGCTTGACCAGTTCCTGGGCGAACACCTTGGTGTAGCTGGGCGGGCCGGCGGCCGCCTTCTGCTGCTGGCCGGTGACCACGTCGAACTTGGCCACGGCGTGCAGCTTGTCGGCCGCGCCCTCGGCCGGGGCGTAGCCCTTGCCCTTCTGGGTGACGACGTGGACGAGGACCGGCTTTTCCTTGAATTCCCGGGCGTTCTTCAGCACCGAGACCAGGGCGTCCATGTCGTGGCCGTCGATCGGGCCCACATAGTGGAAGCCCAGCTCCTCGAAGAAGGTGCCGCCGGTGACCATGCCGCGGGCGTATTCCTCGGCCTTGCGGGCCGCGTCGCGGATCGGGGTCGGCAGCTTTTCGACCACCGTCTTGCCCAGCTTGCGCGCCTTGCGATAGGCGCCGCCCGAGACGAGGTTGGCCAGATAGGCGCTCATACCGCCCACCGGCGGGGCGATCGACATGTCGTTGTCGTTGAGGATGACGGTCAGCTGGCGCGTGGCGTCGGTGGCCGCGTTCATCGCCTCGTAGGCCATGCCCGCGCCCAGCGAGCCGTCGCCGATCACGGCCACGACGGCGTTGTCCTCGCCCTTGGCGTCACGCGCGGCGCAGAAGCCCAGCGCCGCCGAGATCGAGGTGGCCGCGTGGGCCGCGCCGAACGGGTCGTACTGGCTTTCGGCCCGCTTGGTGAAGCCCGACAGGCCCCCGCCCTGGCGCAGCGTCTTGATGCGATCGCGGCGGCCGGTGAGGATCTTGTGCGGATAGGCCTGATGGCCGACGTCCCAGATCAGGATGTCTTTCGGCGTCTCGTAGACGTGGTGCAGGGCCACGGTCAGCTCGACCACGCCCAGGCCCGCGCCCAGGTGGCCGCCGGTGACGGAAACCGCGTCGATGGTCTCGGCGCGCACCTCTTCGGCGAGCTGCTTGAGCTCGGCGATCGACAGCCCGCGCGTGTCGGCGGGCGAGGAGACGGTGTCTAGGAGAGGCGTGTGCGTCGGCATGTCTGTAGAAAGCGCGGTCAGTTGCGGCGGTCCAGCACGAAATCAACGCTTTCGCGCAGATGATCGGCCCTGTCGCCAAAGATATCGAGGTGAGCCTTGGTCTGCGCGGCCAGAAGCTCCACGCGCTCCTTGGCGGCGTCCAGGCCCAGAAGGGTGACGTAGTTGGCCTTGCCCTTGGCGGCGTCCTTGCCGGCGGCCTTGCCCAAGAGGGCCGCGTCGCCCTCGGCGTCGAGAATGTCGTCGACGATCTGGTAGGCCAACCCTAAGTCCTGGGCGAAGCCCATCAGCGCGGCGCGCTCGGCTTCCTTGGCCCGGCCGATGATCAGCGGGATCTCGAAGGCGAAGGCGATCAGCGCGCCGGTCTTCAGGCGCTGCATGCGCGCCACCGCGCCCAGGTCGTCGCGAACGCCCAGCAGGTCGATCATCTGGCCGCCGCACATGCCGCGCGCGCCCGAGGCGATGGCCAGCTTGCGCACCAGTTCCGAACGGACGTGCCCGTCGTCGTGGGTGTCGGGGTGGGCCATGATCTCGAAGGCCGCCGTCTGCAGCGAGTCGCCGGCCAGGATGGCGGTGGCCTCGTCGTACTGCACGTGCACGGTCGGACGGCCGCGACGCATGTCGTCGTCGTCCATGGCCGGCAGGTCGTCATGCACCAAGCTATAGGCGTGGATGCACTCCAGCGCGCAGGCCGCGCGCAGCACCGGCCGCTCGGGCAGGTCGAACATCTTGCCGGTTTCCAGCGCGAAGAACGGCCGCAGGCGCTTGCCCGGACCCAGCGCCGCGTAGCGCATGGCCTCGGTCAGGCGGCTTTCGGGCCCGTCGGCGCGCGGCAGCAGCTCGTCGAGCGCCACGGTGACGATATCGGCCGCCTGGGCGATGCGCTTGCCAAGGTCGCTCAAAACAGCTTTCCCCCGTTGGGCGCCGCGCGATCCACCGTCACGAGGACGACTTCGCCCTCGTCGTCCGGAAAGCCCAGGCAAAGGACTTCCGACATGAAGGGGCCGATCTGACGCGGCTTGAAGTTCACCACCGCCGCCACCCGGCGTCCGACCAGCTGGTCGGTCGTGTAGTGGCGGGTCACCTGGGCCGACGAACGCTTTACGCCGAACGTCGGTCCGAAATCGATCGCCAGCTTGTAGGCCGGCTTGCGGGCCTCGGGGAAGGCCTCGGCCGAAACGATCGTGCCGACTCGGATGTCCACGCGCTCGAACTCCTCGAACGCGATCGTCGGCGACAGTTTCGGCGAGGCCTGGCCCATCAGGAGAACTCGGCCGGCTCGACGCCCGCGGCGCCGCCCTGGCCCAGGACGATCTTCTCGACCTTCAGGCGCGCGGCCTCGAGCTTCTTTTCGCAGTGCGCCTTCAGGGCCGCCCCGCGCTCGTAGATGTCGATGGAGCGTTCCAGCGGCGCCTGGCCCGATTCCAGTTCGGACACGATCTTCTCGAGCTCGGCCAGGGCCTGTTCGAAGCTCAGGGCCGAGAGGTCGTGCACGGGAGAAGCGGCGTCGGTCATTTCTACTCCAAGGAGAAGCTGGCACCCTAGTTGGCGTGGGGCCGGCGGGCAACGGCTGTGAAAGGTCAGGCGCGCTCGAAGCGCTTGACGCACCAGTACTGGAAGCCCTGGTCGAGCGTCTTCTTCAGGCCCCGCGCCTGCAGGGCGTTGCCGATCATCACGTTGAAGAAGCCGTGGGCCACCAGCAGCACGTCGCGGCCGTCCTGCGACAGGGCGATCAGCGCGTCGGCGGCCGCCTCGGCGCGGGCCTCGGCCTGCTTGCGGCTCTCCTGGCCCATGTGATGGTCGAAGAACCACCACCAGAAGCGGGCGAAGAAGCCCCACTTCTTGGGCGACAGCTTGATCCAGCTCGGCCATGGCGGCGGCGGCAGCGGCGCCTCGATGAACATCGGATCGCGCGGGAAGTCGCGGCCGCCGGCCACGGCCTGGGCGGTCTCGATCGAACGCCGGCGAGTCGAGGAGACGATCACCTCCGAGCGCGCGGCGATTTCCAGCAGGCAGTCGGGCGGAGTCTGGCCGGGCAGCAGGCCGCCCTCCTCGTAACGTCCCCACCAGTCGCCGTAGGTCCTGGCGTCGAAGCGCACCTTGCGCGACAGGGCGGGTTCGCCGTGGCGGGCCAGGACGATGGCCCCGGGCGGGCGGACCACGCTCGAGGCGGTCTGGTCGGCGGTCGGTGCGTCGGCCATTTTCCTCGACGACCCGGCGGCCGCTGACGCGGACCCAGGTCTCATCCTTCCTGAAGCGCTCTGACATGCGCCTTCGCCGAACGGCCGAGCGCTTCGAGGTCGTACCCGCCCTCGAGCGAGGAGACAATACGCCCTCTGGCCCGATGGTCGGCCACCGACACGATCGCCCTTGTGGCCCAGGCGAAGTCTTCGCTGCGAAGGCTTTGCGAGGCCAGCGGATCGCGCTCGTGGGCGTCGAATCCGGCCGAGACGAGGATCAGGTCGGGCGCGAAACCGTCGACTCGCTCCATCAGCCCCTCGAACGCCCGCCGCCAGGATTCGCGCGGCGCGCCCGGCGCCAGCGTGGCGTTGACGATGTTGCCCACGCCCCGCTCCGACGGATCGCCGGTGCCGGGATAGAGCGGCGACTGGTGGATCGAGGCCACCATCACCGTCGGGTCGTGCTCGAACGCCGCCTGGCTGCCGTTGCCGTGATGGACGTCGAAATCGACGATGGCCACGCGCGAGAGGCCGCTGGCCTGGGCGACCCTGGCCGCCACGGCCACGTTGGAGAACACGCAAAAGCCCATGGCGATGGCCGGCTCGGCGTGATGGCCCGGCGGCCGCACCGCGCAGAAGGCCCGCCGCCCCTCGCCCGCCGCCACCTGCCGCACGGCCGCGCTCACCGCCCCGGCGGCGCGGCGCGCGGCGGCCAGGCTGCCGGTCGACAGCACAGTGTCAGGGTCCAGCGCGTGGATCCCCGCATGCGGCGCGGCGGCGAAGATCGAATCGACGAAGGCGGCCGGATGCACGCGGGCCAGATCCGCCGGATCGACCAGCGGCGCCTCGAAGGCTTCCAGGTCGAGCCCCGCCTCGTCCTCCAGCGCGTCGATCACCGCCTGCAGGCGCGCGGGGCTCTCCACGTGACCGGGCCCCGGCCGGTGGTCGAGCATGTCGGCATGGGTGAACAGCGAGACGGCCATGGAACGAGGTTATGCCGGATGAAGCACGCGAGCCAAGCGGGGCAGCGGATAAGGCCCCCCTACACCCCCGCCTTCGCCGCGGGGCGGGCGTTCATCTCGTCCAGCCACCTCTTCACGTGCGCCAGCTCCGGATCGGGCCGGAACCTGGCCATCCGCGCGAAGTCGATCCCCGTGACCGCCAGGATGTCGGCGATGGTCACCCGGTCGCCGGCGATGAACGGGCTTTCGGCGAGGCGCCGGTCCAGAACCTTGATCCCCTTCTCGGCGGCGGCGCGGTTGCTGGCGGCCACCTCGGGGATCTGGGTCTCGATCGCCGCCAGCGCCGGATGGCTGTGGCGCACGGTCATCATCAGCGGCGTGGCCACCAGCATCTCGGCGCGCCTGGCCCACATCTCGATCACGGCGACCTCTTTCGGGTCGGCGCCGAACAGGTTCGGCTCGGGATAGACGCTTTCCAGATAGCGGCAGATGGCCACCGACTCGGTGATCGTCGTGCCGTCGTCCATCTCCAGGGCGGGCACGTTGGGCAGGCCGGCCCTGGCCATGTAGTCGGGGGTGCGATGCTGGCCGGCGAAGATGTCGACCTCGACGATCTCGACGTCCTCGATCCCCTTCTCGGCCATGAACCACCGCACCCGCCGGGGATTGGGCGCACGCCGGCTGTCGTAGAGCTTCATTCTTGTCGTCCTCCCGTCGCCATAAGAGCCCTTCCCCCTTGATGGGGGAAGGGTTGGGATGGGGGTGACGCAGCGTCAGACGACAAGCCGCCGTATTTCCAGGGCCACCCGTTCGGCCACCTCTTCGGGCTTTCCAAAGGCGTCGCCATCCCGCACCCGCAGCACGCGATAGCCCTGGCTCGCCAGCCGGCCGTCGCGTTCGGCGTCGTGAAGTTGTTGCTCGGGAAGATCGTGCCCACCGCCGTCGACCTCGATCACGAGGCGAGAGCCGTGGTGGACGAAGTCGGCCACGTAGCGGCCGATCGGCGCCTGGTGCCGTATGTGGAGATCGAGCGCTCGAAGCGCCTTCCACAGGTTCCGCTCACTGGCGGTCATGTCCCGCCTGAGGCGGCGGGCGCGGCCGACGGCGCCGGGGGCGTGCGTCGGCCTTGGAGTTCGTTCGGACACGCCGCAGTCACCCCCATCCCCAGCCCTTCCCCCATCAAGGGGGAAGGGAGAGACGGAGGCAACGGTTCTTACAGCCCGAACAGCACCCGCGGCATCAGGCCGATCAGCGAGCCGGTCAGGCAGGTGGCCAGGAAACCGGCCATCATCGCCTTCCACACCAGGCTCAGCACCTCCTGGCGGCGCTGGGGCACCAGCACCGAGAAGCCGGCGACGTTCATGCCCACCGAGCCGATGTTGGCGAAGCCGCACAGCGCATAGGTCATGATCATCCGCGAGCGCTCGTCGAGGCTGGCCGCGCCGGTCTTGGCCATCTGGATGAAGGCGGTGAACTCGGTGAGGATCAGCTTGGTGCCCAGGAGGCCGCCGGCGCTGCCGGCTTCCTTCCAGGGAATGCCCATCGACCAGGCCAGCGGCGAGAAGACGACGCCCAGGCCGCGCGTCAGGCTCAGCGGCTGGCCGCCGACGGCCGGCAGCATGGCCAGGAACTTGTCGAGCATGGTGGCCAGGGCCACGAAGACGATCAGGGTCGCGCCGACGTTCAGCGCGATCTGCAGGCCGTCGGTGGTGCCCTTCATCACGGCGTCGATCGAGCTGCCGTAGGTCTTGTCCTCGGCGGCCAGGTCCAGGTCGCCGCCCTTTTCCAGCGGATCCGACGGCACCACGATGCGGGCCAGCAGCACCCCGGCCGGGGCCGAGATGATCGAGGCGGTCAGCACGTGGGCGGCGGCGTTGGGCAGCACGTCGGCCAGGATGGTGGCGTAGGCCACCATGGTCGAGCCGGACACGCAGGCCATGCCGACCGTGATCAGCATGAAGAGTTCCGAGCGCGACAGCTTGTCGAGATAGGCGCGGATGAAGATCGGGCCTTCGATCTGGCCCATGAAGATGGTGGCGGCGGTGGCCAGGGCCGGCGGGCCGCGCAGGCCCAGCGTCTTCTGGAACACGAAGCCGAAGCCTTGGGCTGCCCACTTCAGGATCTTCCAGTGCCACAGCAGCGCCGACAGGGCGCAGACCACCAGGATCACCGGCATCACGCGGAACGCGAAGATGAAGCCCGCGCCGGGGTTGCTGACCGGATAGGGCTGGTCGCCGCCGGCCAGGAAGCCGAACACGAAGGCCGTGCCGGCCTGGGTGGAGGCGCCGAGGCCCTCGACCGCGCCGTTGACGCCGCGCAGCATCTGCTGGGCCTGCGGCAGGCCGAACAGCAGCACCACCAGGCCGACCTGGATGATAAGGGCGCCGATGGCCAGCACCCACGGGAAGCGCTTGCGGTTTTCGGAGACGAGCCAGCAGAGGCCCAGGGTGAGCGCCAGACCCGCGAGGGCCTGAACGTTCTCAGGACGGAAAAGCAAGACGGCAGAACCTTGAATTGTGAAGCGACGCCCCCGCGACGCCGACCAAGGGGCCAGTTTGTCCAACACAAGCGCGCCGGGCGCAAGCGGCTTGCTTAACCTTCGGCGTCGCGGGGGCGCGTGCCTGCTTGGCGACCAGTTGGCCGCCTTCCGACTCGTCATCCCGGCCGAAGCGAAGCGTAGAGCCGGGACCCAGAGGCCGTCGCACTACCGCGGTGACCGCTAGAGGGATGAGCCTGGCGTCTGCGCCCAGTCCCCTGGGTCCCGGATAAGCGCTACGCGCTTTCCGGGATGACGGACATTGGAGTTGGCTGCGAGGCAGCGCCCCGCAGCCAACTATCCTCAAGCCGCGATGCTCACCGACGAGGCCGAGCTGACGCCCTCCCCGCTGGCGACGCTGCTGGTGGCGGCGTCGGCCAGTTGCTGCAGCAGCTTCTGCATCATCTCCGAGGCCAGGGACGAGCTCGACAGCGTGCTGGCCAGGGTCGAGGTGGTGTCGGAAGAATCCGAAGCCTGCTTCAGGAGGTCGCCGAACTCCTGGCCCGACAGGCTCCCGTCGCCGTCCGTGTCGGCCGCCGAGATCAGGTCCGAAGCGGCGGTGGCCGCGTCGGCGCTGTCGGTATTGGCCGCGGCCAGCTCGGCGGCCGAGACCGTGCCGTCCTGGTTGGTGTCGAGGCTGTCGAACACCTGGCTCACGCCGCCGCCCCCGCCAGCGCCGCCGGCGCCGCCTTCACCACCGCCCGACGGCGGAGGTCCTGGCGGCGGGCCGCCGGCACCCGACGCCTGGGCCAGGGCCGCAAACTCGCCGCCGGTCAGCACGCCGTCGCCGTCCGTGTCGCCGTCGGAGATCAGGCTGCTGACGGCCGAGGAGATGTCGTCCCCCTCGCCCAGCGCATTGGTCAGGGCCGTGGTCAGCTCGTCGGTCGACAGCGCGCCGTCGGCGTCGGTGTCGAGGCTCTCGAAGATCCCCTGCCCGCCGCCCATGCCCCCCATCTGGCCGCCTTCCTGCATCGAAAGCAGCGAGCCGAGGGTTTCAGAGCTGAAATTCTCGCCGCTGGAGCCTTGCGAGCTCATCGGCGGCGGCGGCGGCGGCGGCGGCCCGCCGCTGCCGACCTGCATTTGTTGCCCAGCGGACGCGCCGCTGGAGGACGACGCGGCGCTGGCCGCCGACGTCGTCGAGGAGCCGCGCATCGACTGCAGCAACTGCTGCATGATCGACGTGCTGCTCAGGCTGGAAACGCTCAAGGCGATGTCTCCTGGAACCGGTGATGCGCATCAAGGCGCGGGCGTTACGCGCGCCCTTGCCCTGGGCGCAGCCCGGATCCAGCGAAAAACATTCCACATTTCAGCACGTTGCAGGCCTGAAATGCAGTCTCCGCGACCACGAGGAGATCAGGGCTCCAGATACATGCCCTCGACGTCGAAATGCGGGCCCGCGCAGCTGGCGCCATCCGGCGTGTAGCGGACGGTGACCCGGCGGCTCGTGGTCAGCGCGATGGCCGCCAGGGACAGCACCGCCTCGCGATTGGGGTTGGTCGGGGTCATGACCGCCGCGCCGGCGGTCCCGTCGCTCATCGTATAGTGGATGAAGATGTGGCCGCCGTCCCCGGCCCAGATGCGCCCCACCGTTCCGGTGCAGTGGGTGTGGGCGTCGGCGATCGACGGAAGCGCGGCTCCGACCAGCAGGGCCAGGGCGACGGCGGGAATGCGCATGATGTCCTCTCGGGGAAAGCGGAACAGCTCCGCTTGCGGGGACACAGCAAAATCCGGCGATCGCCGCCAGCCTGGATTGCAGGCCGGCGGCGATGCGCGCGAGACTATTTGGTCGAGGTCAGTTCCTTCACCAGGGCGTCGCGGCCGTAGACCTTGGTCAGGGCCTCGGTGATGGCCGCGGTCGAGACCACGACGGTGCGGTTGATCGAACCGTCATAGCCGAAGGCGCCGCCCAGCGAGTGGATGTTGCCGTCGAAGGCCGCGCCGATCACCCGTCCCTTGGCGTCGATCACCGGCGAGCCGGAGTTGCCGCCGATGATGTCGTTGGTGGTGACGTAGTCGTAGACCGTTTTCTGGTTCAGCTTGTCCTTGGCGGCGATCCAGCGCGGGGCGGCCTCGAAGGGCTCGGCGCCGGTGACGCGGTCGTAGAAGCCGGCGAAGTCGGTGAACGGGGTGATCGTGCGGCCGCGATGGGTCCAGCCGGCGACCTTGCCGTACGACAGGCGAAGGCTGAAGGTGGCGTCCGGATAGACGGTGTCGCCCAGCACCGCGAAGCGGGCCTTGGCGATGCGCTCGGCGGCGGCGTCGGTCGGGGCGGTGACGCTGGCCTCATAGGCCTTGCGCACGTCGCGGCCCGCGCCTTCGGTCTTCAGCACGAACTGGATCATCGGATCGTCCGAGGCCTGGATGGCGGCCAGGCCCCCGTCCCACAGCGCCTTGCGCACGGCCGGGTCGGCCAGCTTGCTGCCGGCCACCAGACGGGCCGACAGGCCCTCGGGGCTTTCCTTGCCCAGCAGCAGCTTCACGGCCGGAGCGTCGGCGGTCAGGTACTCGCGGGTCTTCAGCAGCCAGTGCTCGAGATAGATGCGCTCCAGCGGCGCATCGACCGGGCGCACGTCCAGCAGGCGCTTTTCCACCAGCGGCAGGCGGGTGTCGCCGTATTCCGGCAGGCGCTCGGCCGTCGGCTTGGCGCGCTCCTGGGCCCCGCGCACCAGGGTGCGGGCGTAGCCGTAGAGGTCCGAGCCGCCACCGGCCCCCGTCTCCAGCTGGCGCATCGGCACGAACTGGTCGGCCAGGGCGACTTGCGCCTTGTCGATCTCGCCCCACGGGTCGCCGATCTCGGCGGCCAGCTTCGGATCCGCCGCCACCTTGGCCTTCAGGTCGGTCTCGGCGGCGCGCTTGGCGTCCATGAACCTCTTGTCGCTCAGCACGAACTGCTGGCCGAAGAACACCTTGTAGCTGTTCTCCACGCCGGCCAGCGGCTGGTTGGCGATGCGCTTGTTCTCTTCGGACTGCTCGCCGAACTGGATCAGGCGGCCGCGCATTTCCGAGCGCTGCAGCTGGCCGACCGGGATGATCAGGTCGCGGTTGGTCTCCAGCTGCGAGACCGTCAGCTGGCGCTGGGTGGTGCCCGGGTTGCCGGCCACGAAGGTCGGCTCGCCCTCGACCGGGGCGGTGGCGCGCCAGGTCAGGTGGCTGGGGGTGTTGGCCGGCTTGCCGTCCTCGTACAGGCGCAGGAAGGCGCTATCGAGGTTGAAGCGCGGGAAGTTGAAGTTGTCCGGGTCGCCGCCGAAGAAGGCCGTGGCGTATTCCGGCGCGAACACCAGGCGCACGTCGGCGTAGCGGCGGTACTTGTAAACCTTGTACTGGCCGCCGCGATAGAAGCTGATGGTCTGGCAGCGCAGGGTCTTGTCCTGGCCGCAGGCGGCCAGCTCGGCGGTGGCGAAGGATGCGTCGCGCGCCTTGACGAAGTCCTGGCCGGTCTTGCCCGCGCCGGCGGCCTTCACCTGGTCGGTGACGTCGGTGATCGACAGCAGCACCTCGGCCTGCATGCCCGCGCACTTCAGTTCCTCTTCGCGCGCGCCGGTCAGGAAGCCGTCCTTGACGTAGTCCTTGCCCTCGCTCGACAGCGCCTGGGTGCAGTCGGCCACGCAGTGGTTGTTGGTCAGCACCAGGCCCTGCTTGGAGACCACCGAAGCCGAGCAGCCCGTCGTCAGGCGCACGGCCGAGGCGCGCACGGTGTCGAGCCACTTCTGGTCGATGTCGACGCCGTAGGCCTGCTTGACCTTGGCCGAGGGGAAGTTGTCGAAGGTCCACATGCCCTCGTCGGCCTGGGCCGCGCCGGCGGCGGCGAACGAGAGAACCAGGGCCGAGGCGGCCAGCGTCACAGTCTTCATGAGTCGTCCTTGCACGGCGCAGCGCCGTCGTGGCGTACAATGTAACAGCCATAGCCAAGCCAGGCCGCCAGAGCCACCCCTGTTTCGCCATCCTTGTTGCGTCGGTCGGGCGCCCGACGCAACAAACGTGCGCCCCGATCACATTCCGTCGAAGAGTTCCGTCTTACCCCGATTTAACTTGGCCTAAGCGGTTCCGCGCTGTTCTTGTGCAACCGTTGATTGGGGGAGCGTGTCGGCATGTCGCTGGCGTTGGCCACACTGTTGTACGAATGGCGGCGATATCTGGCGGCGATCATCGCGCTCGCCTTCTCGGGCCTGCTGGTGCTCGCCCAGGTCGGCATGTTCACCGGCATCGGCAAGGCGTTCACCGCCACCATCGACCGCTCGCCGGCCGACATCATGGTGCTGGGCCCCAAGGCCGAAAGCCTGATGAACGGCGGCAACGGCCTGCCACGCCGGGTCATGGCCCAGATGTACATGCACCCCGAAGTGGTCGAGGTCGCCGATCTCGACGGCGGCGGCGGCATGTGGAGCAACGACCCGCCTCCCGGCAAGAAGCGCGTGCGCGAGTGGATCCAGACCTCGGCGGTCGACACCCGCAGCGACGCCGTGACCTGGCCGCGCGACTACAACGAAAACATCCGCGTGGCGCTTCTCGAGCCCTACTCGGTGGCGATCGACCGCACGGGCATGGCCAAGCTGGGCATCCAGAAGCTGGGCGACCGCGCCAGCATCAACGGCAAGACCGTCTACATCCGCTACATCCTCGACGGCTATCCGAACATGATGCAGCCGACCGTCGTGGTCTCGCGCGACACCCTGCGCCTCCTGGGCCAGGCCTCGACCGGCAGCCGCGTCGGCCCGCTGATGGTGCGCATCAAGGACCCGGCCCGCGCCGAGATCGTCCGCGACCAGCTCAACGCCACCTCCGACAAGGCCTACCGCGCCTGGACGCGCGCCGAACTGTCCGAAGCCAACGACGGCGCCATGATGAAGGAGAGCTTCATCGGCATCATGCTGGGCTTCTCGGTGTTCCTGGGCCTGCTGATCGGCGTCGGCATCACCTCCCAGACCCTGCGCGGCGCGATCCTGGCCAACATCAAGGAGTTCGCCTCCCTGCGGGCGCTCGGCGTGTCGATGGGCTCGCTGCGGATGATCGTCATCGAGCTGGGCTTCTGGACCGGCGTCGCGGGCCTGGTGGCCACCGCCGTCCTGGTCGGCGCGGTGTCGCAACTGGCCAGGATGAACGGCCTGCCGATGAGCTTCCCGCTTCCGCTGGTGCTCGCCTCGGCCGGGTTCCTGATGCTGATCGCCATCCTCTCGGGGCTCCTGGCCCTGGGCATCCTGAAAAAGAGCCAACCAGCGGATCTGCTGCGATGAGCCAATCCCCTCACCCCCTCCCCCCGGGCCAATCTTCCATGGGCAAGACGGCGATCGTCGCCAAGGGCCTGCAGAAGCGCTTCAAGACCGGCCGCACCTATATCGAGGTGCTCAAATCGGTCGACTTCGACGCCCTGCACGGCGACGTGACCATGGTCATGGGCCCGTCGGGCTCGGGCAAGTCGACCCTGGTCGCCTGCCTGTCGGGCCTGCTGCGGCCCGACGAAGGCCGGGTCAAGGCCATGGACCAGGACCTGTGGTCGCTGCCGTCGGGCCGGATCGACAAGTTCCGCCTCGACAACTGCGGCTTCATCTTCCAGGGCTTCAACCTGTTCCCCGCCCTCACCGCCCTGCAGCAGGTCACCACCGTGCTGAAGTACCAGGGCTACGACGTCGCCGAGGCCCGGCGCATGGCCATGACGGCGCTCGACGAGGTGGGCCTTGGCCACCGCGTCAACCAGCGCCCGTCCGAGCTTTCGGGCGGCGAGAAGCAGCGCGTGGCCATCGCCCGCGCCCTGGCCAAGCAGCCCCGGCTGCTGTTCGCCGACGAGCCGACCTCGGCCCTCGACGGCGAGAACGGCCAGATCGTCACCCGCCTGCTGCAGCGGGCGGCCAAGGAGCATGGGGCGGCCGTGGTCTGCGTGACCCACGACCATCGCATGGAATCCTTCGCCGACCGCGTCATCCACATCGAGGACGGCCGCATCCTCGATGACCGCCGCGTCACGTCGCAGCCCGCGCCCGCCGCGGCCGACCGCCCTCTCATCGGAGCCTGAGATGCCCGCCCTGTTCCGTCGTCGCCGCTTCTGGCTGATCTCCGTCGGCGCCCTCGCCATCCTCGGCGGAGGCCTCTGGATGCAGAGCCAGGCCAAGGCCAAGAAGGTCGAGGCCGCCAAGACCGCCGCCGCCACCCCCGCCACGCCGTACGGCGCCGTCGCCGACGGCAAGGCCGACGTCGAGGGCGGCATGATCGCCGTCGCCGCCCGCCGCCAGGGCATCGTCAGCGAGGTCTACGTCCAGGAAGGCGACATGGTCCACAAGGGCCAGCCCCTTGCCAAGCAGGAGGACGACGACGTCCGCCTGGCCGCCGAGACCGCTTCGGCCAACCTCGCCCAGGCCAAGGCCCAGATCCGCGTGCTCGAGGTCCGCAAGACCACGGCCCAGCGCGAGTACGCCCGCCTGCAGGGCCTGACCGCCTCGAACTTCGTGGCCGGCCAGCGCCTCGATCAGGCCCGCGACGCCATCGCCGGCGCCGACGCCGAGCTCGACGCCCAGCGCGCCCTGGTGGCCACCTTCGCCGCCCAGCTGAACCAGGCCCGCTACAACCAGGAACTGACGATCATCCGCGCCCCGGCCGACGGCCGCATCGCCCGCCGCTACGCCAACCCCGGCTCGGGCGCCTCGACCCTGAACGTCACCTCGATGTTCGACCTCGAGCCGTCCACGGCCCGCATCGTCCGCGCCGAGATCAGCGAGTCGGCCATCCCGTTCGTCACCATCGGCCAGTCGGTCGAGATCATCCCCGAGGCCGACCAGAAGAAGACCTACACCGGCAAGGTCCTGCGCCGCGCCGCCGTGTTCGGGGCCCGCAAGCTGCAGTCGGACGACCCGTCCGAGCGCACCGACGCCCGCGTGGTCGAGGTGGTGGTCAGCGCCGACGAGACCCCCTTCCTGATCGGCCAGCGCGTGCTGGTGAAGTTCATGAAGCCGGGCCAGACCGCCGGCGCCAAGCGCACCGGCCCGCAGGCCCCCGATCCGGCCAAGAGCTGATCACGGCCGAGGGGAGGCCCGCCTCCCCTCCCCGCCCTTGACGCTCCCTCCTCGCGGTCGCACAAACGCGACAAACCAAACACGCGTTTGAGGGAGACTTAACAGCATGGCGGACGACATTCGCTTCGACGGTCAGGTGGCCATCGTCACGGGCGCGGGCGGCGGGCTTGGCCGCCAGCACGCCCTGGAACTGGCCCGTCGCGGGGCCAAGGTGGTGGTCAACGACCTGGGCGGCAGCGTCGACGGTTCGGGCGGCTCGTCCGACGCCGCCAAGGCCGTGGTGGCCGAGATCGAGGCCTTCGGCGGGCAAGCGATCGCCCACGGCGCCTCGGTGACCGACGACGCCGGCGTCGCCGACCTGGTCAAGACCACCATCGACACGTGGGGCCGCATCGACATCCTCGTCGCCAACGCCGGCATCCTGCGCGACAAGACCCTCAGCAAGATGGAGCTGGCCGACTTCGAGGCGGTCATGCAGGTCCACGTCTTCGGCACCTTCAAGCCGATCAAGGCCGTGTGGGACATCATGAAGGCCCAGAACTACGGCCGCATCGTCGTCACCACCTCGTCCTCGGGCATGTACGGCAACTTCGGCCAGTCCAACTACGGCGCGGCCAAGATGGCGGTGCTGGGCCTGATGAACACGCTGAAGCTCGAAGGCGCCAAGAACAACGTCAAGATCAACGCCATCAGCCCGGTCGCGGCCACCCGCATGACCGAGGGCCTGATGCCGCCCGAGATCCTGGCCAAGCTGAACCCCGAATACGTCACTCCGGGCGTCGTCTACCTGGTGTCGGAAGACGCCCCCACCGGCGCGATCCTCACCGCCGGCGCCGGCGTCTTCGCCCTGGCTCGCATCTTCGAGACCGAGGGCGTCTATCTGGGCGAAGGCGGCCTGTCGGCCGAGGAAGTCCGCGACAGCTGGGAAGCGATCACCGCCGAGCCGGGCCAGCAGGCCTACTTCAACGGCGGCGAGCAGGGCGCAAAGTTCTTCCGCAAACTGGCCGGCGGCTGACCCTCGCCTACGCGCACAGATCGCGGACGCTGGAACATCCGCGCCCGCGATCGCCACATTTGACGTAAATTACAAAAATCTCGACCTGCAAGAATTGCGGCGAATACAAGTCTTTACCTAAGGGAAAGCACTTGTTTTGACATAACGACGAATGAATAGAGGCCAAAATGGCGCTCTTTCTTTGACGCCGAGAACAAAATTCACCGTTACGCGAATAAATAGCAACGGTTTTTGAAAAAGTGCGTTAGAGCCGGCGGCAACCTCCAGCATCGCAAGGTGTTGGTTGGACCTAACCTCCCCAAGAAGGTCTGTCAGTCACATGGCTCTCTCGCGTAAAGTCCTCGCCGCCGGCGCGGCCCTCGCCGCCCTCGCCGCCGCCTCGCAAGCCTCCGCTTCGGGCTTCTACCTGCAGGAACAATCCGCCCGCGGCGCCGGCCGCGCCTATTCGGGCGAAGTCGCCGACAGCGGCGCCGCCAGCCTGTGGTGGAACCCCGCCGCCATCGCCGGCGTCGAGCACGCCGAAGTCTACGGCGGCCTGCACGCCGTGCTGGTGAACTCCAAGGTCGTCAACAAGGGCTCGACCGTCACCCGTCCGGTTCCGGTCACCACCCCGGTGGGCGGCACGGGCACGGCCACCGACGTCATCAACGACGGCGTGGTCCCCAACTTCGCGGGCGCCTGGCGCCTGAACGACAAGATCGTCGTCGGCCTGTCGATGGCCGCCCCCTACAACTTCACCACCGAGTACGAGGCCAACAGCTGGGCTCGCTACGACGCCATCAAGTCGCGCCTGACCACGGCCGACCTGCAGGCCACCCTGGCCTACCGCGTCAACGACAAGCTCGACCTGGGCGTGGGCGTCAGCGGCGTCTACGCCGACGCCGAACTGTCGAACGCCCTGCCGAACGCCTCGCCGCTGCAAGGCGACGGCCGCCAGGAACTGACCGGCGACGGCTGGGGCTACGGCTGGACCGTGGGCGCCCAGTTCCACGCCACCCCGGCCCTGACCTTCGGCGCCAGCTACCGTTCGAAGACCGAGCACACCCTGAAGGGCGACGTGGCGGTCTCGGGCATCCTGGCCCCGCTGCCGACCACGGCCAACCGCACGGTCGCCGGTGAAGCCACCATCACCACCCCGTGGATGGCCAGCGTCGGCGCCCGCTGGGCCGTGACCCCCAAGACCACCCTGAACGCCCAGGTCGCCCGCGTCGGCTGGAGCGAGTTCGACGCCATCCGCGTCTCCTTCGCCGGCGGCGGCTCGGTCAGCGAACAGGACTACAAGGACATCACCACCGTGGCTCTCGGCGTGGATCACCAGCTGACCCCGCGCCTGACCCTGCGTGGCGGCGTCCAGAAGGACCCGACCCCGACCCCGGACGAAGGCCGCACCGCCCGCGTTCCGGACGGCGACCGCATGCTCTACGCCGTCGGCGCCACCTGGGCCGCCAAGCCGAACCTGAACCTCGACATCGCCGCGACCTACATCTCGTTCGACGATTCCGAGATCCACCGCACCGACGCCACGGCCACCGGCTCGTCGGTCACCCTGAACGGCCTGGCCACCGGCCACGCCACGGTCCTGTCGACCGGCGTCCGCTGGACGTTCTGATCCTTCTAGGGTCGTGAATACGGAAAGGCCGCCTGGAGCGATCCAGGCGGCCTTTTTGTTTGTCTTCTGGAGCCCTTCCCCCTCGATGGGGGAAGGGTTGGGATGGGGGTGACCGCAGCCGCTCCGCCTGCACCGCCGGATCAGGACCAGCCGCCGCAGCCACCCCCAACCCCGGCCCTTCCCCCATCAAGGGGGAAGGGAGAAGACGCGCGGCCGGG
>CBINOL010000047.1:0-33398 GCA_966252285.1 uncultured Caulobacter sp. | reverse complement strand
TGTCGGCGTTGGTGATGAAGTACGGCGACAGGTAGCCGCGGTCGAACTGCATGCCTTCGACGACGTCGAGTTCGGTCTCGGCGGTCTTGGCTTCTTCGACGGTGATGACGCCTTCGTTGCCGACCTTGTCCATCGCCTTGGCGATCATCTCGCCGACTTCCTTGTCGCCGTTGGCCGAGATGGTGCCGACCTGAGCGATTTCAGAGTTGGTGGTGACCTTCTTCGACGACGACTTGATGTCTTCGACGGCGATGGCGACGGCCTTGTCGATGCCGCGCTTCAGGTCCATCGGGTTCATGCCGGCGGCGACCGACTTGAGGCCTTCCTGGACGATGGCTTGAGCCAGGACGGTGGCGGTGGTGGTGCCGTCGCCAGCCTTGTCGTTGGTCTTCGAGGCCACTTCGCGGATCATCTGGGCGCCGAGGTTCTCGAACTTGTCAGCCAGTTCGATTTCCTTGGCGACCGAGACGCCGTCCTTGGTGGTGCGCGGGGCGCCGAACGACTTTTCGATGACCACGTTGCGGCCCTTCGGACCGAGGGTCACCTTCACGGCGTTGGCGAGAACGTTGACGCCGCGCAGCATCTTGTCGCGCGCGTCGGAGGAGAAGTAGACGTCTTTGGCGGCCATTGCGGATGCCTTTCTAAATCTGGAAAATTTCTGGAGAGGTCAGCGGTCTGGAGGGGAAGCCGATTAGGCTTCGACCACGCCCAGGACGTCGCTTTCCTTCATGATCAGGAGGTCCTGACCGTCGACCTTCACTTCGGTGCCCGACCACTTGCCGAACAGGATGCGATCGCCGGCCTTCAGGTCGAGAGCGACGATGTCGCCCTTGTCGTTGCGGGCGCCGGGGCCCACGGCGACGACTTCGCCTTCCTGGGGCTTTTCCTTGGCGGTGTCGGGGATGATGATCCCGCCCTTGGTCTTGGTTTCTTCTTCGACGCGCTTCACGAGGACGCGGTCGCCCAGGGGACGAAACTTCATGTGTCTTCTCCGTCGGAACGGTTTCTGTAAAAGGCTTTCGTAGGCCGAGGGAGCGTCGCTGTTAGCAGTCGCTCCCATCGAGTGCCAACGCCGGTCACGAGTTAGGCGCCGCCCCCTGGGGAGTCAAGGACGGCGGCCGCGAAGTTTTTGCGATCCCGGTTAATTGGCCCGGTTAATTGGCGCGGTGAACGGCGGGCGTTTCAGGGAGGAGTTCTCGATGTTCGACCACATGGGGTTCGACGTCGCCGATTTCGAGCGGTCGGCGGCTTTTTACGACGCGGCCCTGGCGCCGCTGGGCGTCTCGCGCCTGTACGCGGTGCCCAAGGAATACACCGGCGGCGTCGACGTCGTGGGCTACGGCGCCCAGCGGCCGCAGTTCTGGATCTCGGGCGGGGGCAAGACCAGCGGCAAGCTGCATGTCTGCTTCGCGGCCGGCAGCCGGGCGCAGGTCGACGCGTTCCATGAGGCGGCGATCAAGGCCGGCGGCCGCGACAACGGGCCGCCCGGACTTCGCCCTCATTACCACGAACACTACTATGGGGCCTTCGTGCTGGACCCGGACGGGTTCAATGTCGAGGCCGTCTGTCACGCGCCTGCCTAGGAGTCCTGAATGTCGAGCTACGCCCTGTCGCTGATCCTGGCCGTGATCGCCTGCGTCATCGGCGGCGTTCTGGGCGGGCTGGTGCTGGCGCGGCCGGACTCGATGCTGGGCCTGGCGGGCCTGAAGAGCGAGCAGGAGGGCGGGCGCAACACCGCCCTGACCGAAGGGCGCGCGTTCGGCGGCCTGCTGATCGCCTCGCACGGGGCGGCGGCGCTGTTCCTGGGCTGGCAGTCCAGCGCCGGCGCGGCCATGGCTCTGGTGCTGGCCGTCGCCTGGTTCGGCGCGGCCTTCGGACGGCTGGTCTCGATGCTGCTGCAGAAGGCCGGCGGGCGCTTCAACTACGGCAGCGTCGTGCTCGACATCCTGATGGGGATCACCCTGGCCCTGCCGTTCTTCAACGAGGGCAGCCTGCCGCTGCACCGCGTGGGCGGCAGCATGCTGGTCTGAAGCTTCGCCGCAAAAGCGCCGCCGTTCCACTTGAGATTGCGTCCCGGGGTTTCCAGAAACGGAGAGCGGGATGACGACGTGGACGAGACGCTCAGCGATCGCCGGCGCGACGGCTTTGGCCGGCGCGGGCGCCGCCGGGGCGCAGACGAGGGTTCCGGTGCTGGGCGATCCGGCCAAGGCGCTCGATACGCCGGCCCTGCGCTACAACCGCATGGCCAGGGCGTTTCGCGAACCGCCGGCGGGGCTGGCGGTCCCGGCGGTCAATGTCGAGCGCCGCGACGGCGTCGCGCCGCTGAAGCTGCAGCCGGGCCTGACTCTGATCTCGCTGTGGGCGCCGTGGTGCGCGCCTTGCCTGCATGAACTGGGCGACCTGGCGATGCTGCAGGAGAAATTCGGCGGCCGGAGCTTCCGCATCCTGCCGATCCTGACCTCGCCGCGCGCGCCGATCACGGCCGCCGAGGCGGGCTTCCTGCTCAAGAAGCACAAGGCCGGCGTGTTCGCGCCGGTGATCGACCGCGGGGCCGACTCCAAGGCTCTGTTCCAAGCGCTCAGCGTGCGCGAGACGCCGAACGGTCCGGCTCGTCCGGGACTGCCATGCAACCTGCTGGTCGCCGCCGACGGAACCGTGCTGGCCCGCCAGTTCGGCGCGCCGATGAACGGCATGGTCCAGGGCACGGGCGAAGGCGGCAAGGTCACGGCCGCCGACGTTGCCAAGATCGGCACCCTGTGGGCGGCGCCTGACGGCGAGGCGCTGATGAAGGCCCTGTCTCGGGGCGAGATCGCCGGCGGCTCACCTCCGCGGCCGCGCCCCCTCGTGAGCTAGCAGCCAGGCCTTGCGTTCGACGCCCCCGCCATAGCCGGTGAGGGCGCCGTCCGCGCCGACGAGGCGGTGGCAGGGCACGACGATGCTGAGCGGATTGGCGCCGTTGGCCGCCCCGACCGCGCGCACCGCCGCCGGCCTGCCGATGCGCGCGGCCAGGGCGGCGTAGGTCAGGGTGGTTCCCGGCGCGACGTCGCCGAGGGCGCGCCACACCAATTGTTGGAAGGCGGTGCCGCCGGTGGCCCATGGAATGGTCGCCAGGGCGGCGAGGTCGCCATCGAAATAGGCTGCCAGCGAGGATCGGGTCGCGGCAGGCGCCGCGCCCGGCTCCAGCGCGACCGCGCCGTAGTGCAGGCCCAGCAGGCGCAGCATCCGTCGTTCGTAGTCGTGGAAGTCGACCGCCCGCAGGCGACCGCTCGTGTCGCTGACCAGCAGCAGATCGCCGATCGGGCTGGGCGCGCGGTCGAGGAGCAGGCGAGCGAGTGTGAGAGTCGGCATGGCGACACTATGCGTCGCGCCGCTTTCGTGGTCCGCCCGTTTCTTGCGGGGCTGGCGATTATTGTCGAGTTCGCGTCCAAGTTAAGGGTGTCGTGTGTTTTGGAGAGTTTGGTTGTCGACTTTATGTGTGAAGGATTTGTCGTGTCTCAGACTTAAGTGAACTTCACCGTTCCGGGTGCGACATTTTGCGCGCGAAAACTGATCGAATACACGAAAGTTAATGGCCGATTCGCCATGGCGATTATGATCTCGGCAACCGCGTTCGCCGCCCAATACGCCCGCAGTCGGGAGGCTTTCGGGCATGGCGTGGAACAAGCATTGGATGGTGGCGGGCGCGGCGGTAGCCGTTCTGGCCATGGGCGGACTGGCGAGCGCTCGCCAGGAACGTGAGGCGCCGGGCGTCAGCCTGGCGCAGGAGGTCGTGGCCGCGGCCAGCGCCTTCGAAACCTATACGCGGGGGGCGGGGTCGATCTCGCCGGCGGTGTTCACCAACGGCGACGGCGTGGCCAGGGCCCTGGTCGCCGGTGCGGCCTACAAGGCCGAGCAGCTGGAGACCGGCATGATCGCCTACGGCGCCATCGCGGCGCTGCAGGAGCCGGCCTTCCTCGAGGGCGTGCGTGAAGCGGCCCGCCAGACCTCGCGCGAGGCGCTGGTCGAGCGCCTGCTGGCCTCGCCCGAGAGCGTCGTCGAGATCGAGGGCGTGGGTCTTGCCGCTGCCCGGGCGCAGATGGCCCTGCAGGGGCGCGGCGCGCCGCTGGCCATGGCCGGCAAGGCGGTCAAGCAGTCGGCCTACGACATCCAGCGCGAGACCTGGTCCAAGGGCGCGGTCGCCGACACCGCCGGGCGCCTGGCGCGGGTCAAGCAGCTGTCCGCGACCGTGTTCGCGCCGGGCCAGGACGACGCCGGGCGGCTGATCCAGGCCGCTACCGGCGCCGGCGGCGGCTTCGCCGAGGGCGGACGGGTGTTCACGCCGGTGACGGTGCGGTCGGCGGCCCTGGCGGCCCTGGCCGTGCTCGACGCGGCGGGCGACGCCGACGTCGCGCGCCTGGCGCCGGTGCTGAGCGAGAAGAAGGCCAGCTTCTGCATGAAGATCGCCAAGCTGAACCTCTACCAGTGCCTGGCCGTCGCCGGTCCGCACTACGAGGATGTCTTCTGCCTGGGCCAGCACGCGATGATCGACACCGCCCAGTGCGTCAACGACGCGGCCGGCGCCAGCCTGTCCTCGCCGGCGGTCGCGCCGTCCGCGCCGCCGCCGAGGCCGGCGGGCTTCGTGATCCCGGTGGCCAGCGTCGCCCCGTCGGCCATTGCCCAAGCTCCGCGCTGAGCCGGGCTTGATCGCCGCGCGCCGCCGTCGTTAACCTTCTCCCCCGGCGGTCGCCGCCAGGTTGCCGTCGGGGGGCGGGGAATGAAGGCGCGAAAGTACGAGTTGTTCGCGAGGGCCAGGCGCCCGCGTCCGATGCGGGCGCGCGAGATCCTGGCCTGGCCGGCCGAGACCCAGTTCGTGTTCGACGCCGGGACGCCGCCGCCCGCGCCGCCCCGCGTCGACGAGGGCGACCTGCTGGACGCCTATTCCAACGCCGTGGTCCGCGCCGTCGAGACGGTGGGCCCCAGCGTGTTGCGTATCCATCCGATGCTGGACGACGCCAACGTCCAGGGCGTCGGCTCGGGCTTCGTCGTGGCCGAGGGCGGGATCGTCCTGACCAACAGCCACGTGGTGCAGGGCGCGCGCCGCTTCGTCGTCATCACCGCCGAGGGGCGCAGCCTGACGGCGCGCTGCATCGGCGACGATCCCGACACCGATCTGGCCTTGCTGAAGATAGACCAGGCCGTCGACCTGCCCGTGGTGCGGCTGGGGAACTCCAAGGCCCTGCGGCGCGGCCAGCTGGCGATCGCCATCGGCGCCCCGCTGGGGTTCGAGGCCACCGTGACCACCGGCGTCGTTTCGGCGCTCGGCCGGTCTTTGCGCGGCGAGCGCGGCCGGCTGATCGAGGACCTGATCCAGACCGACGCCGCCCTCAATCCCGGCAACAGCGGCGGACCGCTGGTGGCTTCGAACGGCGAGGTGGTGGGCGTGGCCACCGCCGTCATTGCCGGCTATCCGGGCCTGTGCTTCGCCGTGGCCGCCAACACCGCCCGCTTCGTGATCGGCGAGCTTCTGGCCCACGGCCAGGTGCGGCGGGCCTCGATCGGCGTGGTCGCCCAGCAGGCGCCCGTGCCGCCGCTGCTGGCCCGCTCGACCGGCGTCACCCAGGGCTATGCGGTGTTCGTCGCCCAGGCCGATCCGGGCGGTCCGGCCGCCAAGGCCGGGGTGCGGGTCGGCGACCTGCTGGTCAAGGCTGGCGAGCGGCCGCTGACCGGTCTCGACGACCTGCTGCGGGCGCTCGACCATGCCTGTATCGATGTGCCCACGCCCTTCACCCTGATCCGCGAGGGACGGCTGATGGCCGCGACGATCACGCCGCGCCTCAGGCGCAGGGGCGGGTAGGCGGCGGCGACTAGCTGGCGCTGTCGGGCGTGGTCACCTTGAAGCCGCGCTCGCGCAGTTTCTGCAGCACGCCGTCCTCGGCCACCAGGCCGCGCAGCGAGAACACCGCCACCGCCTTGCCAGGCGTCTTCATGGCCTGGGACACCGCCTCGACCTGGGCGGCCGACATCCGGCGGAACTCCTCGGCCATGCCGGGCAGGGCCATGACGCAGCGCTGGCCCTGGCGCGGAGCGTGGACGGCGGCGCGGACCTCGCCGTTCGCCCAGGCGCGGGCGGCCCTGCGCACCGGCTCGGGGCCGGCCTCGACCTCGTCGATCACGCCCTCCAGGCAGATCAGGCCGGCCTCCTCCGAATGCTGCTTCACCAGCGTCTTGATCATCGGCATGGCCTTGTAGACGGCGGCCGACCGCGCCTTGACCCTGTGCTTGCGGGCCAGCTTCTCGATCGTCTTTTCGGGCTCGGCGTCGGTCAGGCCGCTTCTCCGGACGGCGTTCCCCGCCAGCATCAGGCCCGCGCCGAGCGGCTTCCAGTCTTTCCAGCCGTCGCCCTTCTGGCCTGTCGCCGACCAGGCCTTGGCCAGGCGCGGGGCCAGATCCGGCGCGACCTGGTCGAGGGGCCGGTCGGCCTTGAGCTTGCTGCGCATCGACAGCAGGGCGGGCAAGTCGATCAGGCCGGCCCGAGCCTGGGGCGGGGTGATCAGCGTGAAGGCGCCGTCCAGCCGCCGGTCCAAGACCGAGGTGTCCCAGCCCATGCCCTTCGGCACTGCGCCCGGCACGCCCAGGATGTAGACCGTGGTGTCGCCGTCGCTGACCTTCCACCAGGCCGGGCCCGGCAGCTTGGCGTTGACTACCAGTTCCTCAACGACGTTGGCCTCGGGGTCGTCGATCGGTTGCCCGGCGCTCTGGGCGCGGGCCAGCGGGGCGGCCGCCAGGACCGCCAGGGCGGCGATCGCCGCGAAGCGTCTACGCACGATGTGGCTTCCCCCTTGATCGACGAGCGGCGTCATTCGTCCGGCGTCGTGACTTTGAATCCCTTGGCCCGCAACTGGTCGAGAACGCCGTCCCGCGCCAACAGCGAACGCAGTTCGATGACGGCGACCGCCTTTCCCGGCTTTTTCAGGGCGGCCTCGATGGCCTTGACCGCATCATCGCGGCCCTCGCGCAGTTCGCGGGCGATGGAGGGCGTGGAGTCCAGGCAGCGCTGGAAGCCGCGATCGGCCGCGACCACGTCGCGCACCTGGCCCTCGGCCCAGCGTCGGGCGGTGGTCTGGATACTGCCTTCGCCGTTCTCGGCCTGGCGCAGGCCGGCGTCGAGGCACAGCGTCTGCAGCGGCTGGGGCGCGGTCGCCAGGGCCTTGATGGCGTCGACCAGGCTGTAGCTGGGCAGGTTCTGGATGCGGGGACGCTTGGCGAGGTCCCGGCTCCTGGCGATGTCGCGGATGCGGTCGGTGACCCCGCCCACGCTGATCGAGACCTTGCTGTCCTCGGCGTTGGCGACCAGGAAGCCGGCGAAGGCGGGCTTGGTGTCGTCCAACGCTTCCGGCTTATGCTTCATGGCCTGCAACCGCGCCTCGAGGCGGGCGCGCAGCTCCGGCGACAGGGTCTGGCGCATCGGCTTGTCGGACACGAACAGCTTGCGGCCGCCCGTGGCCAGGGCGATCAAGCGTATGATGCTGACGTCGGCCTCCTGTCCCATGATCAGCACGTTGGCGCCGTCCAGGCGACGACGCAGCACCGACTCGTCGGCCCTGGTCTTGGTCGGAACCATGGCCGGCACGCCCAGCACGTAGACGGTGGTGTCGTCGTCGCTGACCTTCCACCAGGCCGGTCCCGGCAGGCGGGCGTTGACCACCAGTTCCTCGACCAGGTTCTCGTTGGGATCGATCCGCTGCAGCTCGATCGGCCCGGAGGCGTCGACCGCCTGCTGGGCCATGGCGGGACCTGCAAAGGTCGTCAGAAGGAAGGCTCCAAGGACCAGGGCGGGGGCGAGGGCGGGTGCTGCGGCTGCGCGGCGGATCACTATCTCTCGTCCTCGGCGGGTCTGGAATCGTTCTAGGATGACGGGTCGCCGCAAGCTGAACCGTTCTCAACCGGGGCGGTCAAATTAAGTCGCCGCAATGCAGGCTCGCCTGCGCTGCCCGGCTGCGCTGAAAGTCCGATTTCGATGCCGATCCGCCGCCTGCCGCCCGAGACCGTCAACCGCATCGCCGCCGGCGAGGTGGTCGAGCGGCCCGCGAGCGCCATCAAGGAGCTGGTCGACAACGCCATCGACGCCGGCGCCACCCGCATCGAGGTCGAGGCCCATGGCGGCGGCTTGACCCGGATCATGGTCGCCGACGACGGCTGCGGCATGAGCGCCGAGGAACTACCGGTGGCCATCGAGCGGCACGCCACCTCCAAGCTGGCTCCCGACGACGAAGGCCTGTGGGACCTCCTGCGCATCCACACCATGGGCTTCCGGGGCGAGGCGCTGCCGTCGATCGGCTCGGTGGCGCGGCTGCAGATCAGTTCGCGCGCCAAGGGCCAGCGCGAGGCCTGGTCGATCCTGGTCGAGGGCGGCCGCGTCGACGACGTGGCCCCCGCCGCCTTCGCCGGCGACCACGGCACCCGCATCGAGGTGCGCGACCTGTTCTACGCCACGCCCGCGCGCCTGAAGTTCATGAAGTCCGAGCGGGCCGAGGCCCAGGCCATCACCGAGGAGCTGAAGCGCCAGGCCATGGCCCACGAGTCGGTGGGCTTTTCCCTCGACATCGACGGCCGCCGCATCCTGCGGCTGCCGCCCGAGCATCCGGGGCCGCAGGGCCGTCTGGCCCGCCTGGCCGCCGTGCTGGGTCGCGACTTCCAGGACAATGCGCTGGAGATCGACCAGGTCCGCGACGGTGTGCGGCTGTCGGGCTTCGCCGGCCTGCCGACCTACAACCGCGGCAACGCCGCCCACCAGTACCTGTTCGTCAACGACCGGCCGGTGCGCGACCGCCTGCTGCAGGGCGCGCTGCGGGCGGCCTATGCCGACTTCCTGGCGCGCGACCGCCACCCCAGCGCGGCGCTCTACGTCACGCTCGACCCGACCGAGGTCGACATCAACGTCCACCCCGCCAAGGCCGAGGTGCGCTTCCGCGACCCGTCGCTGGTGCGCGGCCTGATCGTCGGCGCCCTGCGCCACGCCTTGGCCGGCGCCGGCCACCGCGCCTCGACCACCACGGCGGCCCAGGCGCTGGACAGCATCCGGCCGCAGAGCGTGTTTCCGGGCTATCAGCCGGGGCCCAGTCCGGCAGGCTTCTCGGCCTGGCGCGAGGGCGGCTGGACGCCGCCGACCCAGCGTCCGATGAACCTGCCTGGCCTGTCGGATGTCTCGGCCCGCCACGAGGCTCGGCCGGAAGAGGCCTATCAGACGCTCGGCGGCGGCATGGGCGGCGGTTTCGGCGGGGGCGTCGCCGACGCCGTGCGCGAGGCGGCCTATGGCGCCTACGACGCGCCGCCGTCGATTGCCTATCCGGGCCTGGACCCGGCGCCGGCCCAGCCCTTCGATCCGATCGACTTTCCGCTGGGCGCGGCCCGGGCCCAGGTGCACGAGACCTACATCGTCTCGCAGACCCGCGACGGCGTCGTCATCGTCGATCAGCACGCCGCCCACGAGCGCCTCGTCTACGAGCGCATGAAGCACGAGATGGAGGCCGGCGGCGTCGCCCGCCAGGCTTTGCTGCTGCCCGAGGTGGTCGAGCTCGACCCGGCCGAGGCCGAGCGGGTGGTGGCCCGCGCCGAGGAACTGTCGGCCCTGGGCCTGGTGCTGGAGAGCTTCGGTCCCGGCGCGGTGCTGGTGCGCGAGACGCCGGCCCTGCTGGGCAAGGCCGACGCCGCGGGCCTGGTGCGCGATATCGCCGACGACCTGGCCGAGAACGGCCAGGCCCTGGCCTTGAAGGAACGGCTGGAAGAGGTCTGCTCGACCATGGCCTGTCACGGCAGCGTCCGCGCCGGCCGTCGCCTCGCCGCCGCCGAGATGAACGCCCTGCTGCGCGAGATGGAGGCCACGCCCCACTCGGGCCAGTGCAACCACGGCCGTCCCACCTATGTGGAACTGAAGCTGTCGGACATCGAGAAGCTGTTCGGCCGTCGCTGACAGATCCTCCCCCTGAAGGCGGAGGATCTACGGGTCAGGCCGCATCGGCCGCCGTCCAGCCGTAGAGCGGCAGCTGGCCCTTGGCGTAGGGCGTGACGTTGACCGGGGCTTCCAGGAGGTCGGTGACCATCGGGCCGCTGACGAACGGGGCGCCCTGGTCGAGAGCGGCGAGCAGTTCGCGCGGGCTGCGCAGGTCGCTGACGCCCTGCCACACCTGGCGGCGGCGATAGGCCGGCGCGTCCTTCAGGAAGCGGCCGATGGCGGCGACGCGGCTGGCCTCGACCTCGCCCTCGGGAGTGAAGGTGACGCTGGCGGCCAGCCCCGGGGCCAGGTCGTCGACCTTGAAGGCCGGATCGCTGATGCGCAGGTCCACGCGGCTGAAATAGGGGTCCAGGAACGCCTTCATCTGGCCCAGGGCCACGAAGGAGGGCGCGCGCGGCACGCCGTAGACGCCGGCCGCCAGACGGCCGCGCAGGTCGCGGGGCAGGGACTGCAGGCAAGCTTCCAGTTCGGCGCGTAGCGAGGGCTTCAGCGCCGAGGAGAAGCCGACCGGCAGGTAGGTGACGCCGCTGTTGGGACCGATGGCGGCGATGGCGGCCTTGAGGATCGCCAGGTCGTGCTGCTGGCGCTGGCCGTCGACATAGATCTCGTAGGGGCGTCCCGCGAGCCCGGCTTCGCGCCAGACCCCGACATTGCCGACGAACAGCTCGCGGCCGACGTGATAGACGCCGCGCCAGGCCACACGGGCCGGCGGCGGACGCGGGCACAGTCGCGCCAGGGCCTCCATGGTCGGCACGCCGGCGATCGGCCCGCCGAAGGGCATGACCGAGCGGACGTCGCGGGGGGTGATGCGGCAGACCCGTCCGGCCAGCGAGGCGTCTTCCTCGCCCGCGAGCAGCAGGGTCAGCTGGCGGGGCGGCAGGCCGGCGAAGCGCATGACCTCGTGCTGGTCGCCCTCGAACATCAGCATGACGATCTCGCCGTCGTCGTCGTCGCCGAACAGCTTGTGTTGCAGCGCCCGGGCCAGGGCCTGCAGTTCGCGGGCGTCGAGCCGCGTGGCGCGCGGATCGGCCAGCACGAACGAGAACGGCGCGACCAGGCCGTGGCGGCGCGGAGCCAGCCACGCGCCCTTCAGGTAGTCGCCGGCGACCTTGGCGATCAGGGCGGCGTTACGCTCGGTCTCGACGGGGTCTTCGCCGAAGAAGACCTTCAGGCAGGCGATGGCTGTCATGCCGCCTAGGTTGCGCAGCGGTGGTTATCACGCGTTATAGGTCGGCTGCGACCCAGCGTCGCGAACGCTGGTTTCTGAGGGCGTGGCAGCCGAAAGTGTTGGCGGTTTCGGCGTTCGCCACGCGCCGGAATGAGGTCGCTACGCCGCCTGCAGGGGGAGGGCGTCGGCCGGATTGGCGCCCAGGGCCGGGGGCTTGTCGAGCAGGGCGCTGACGGCCAGGCCGGTGACGTAGGCGAGCCCGGCGGCGCGGCAGGCCTCCAGTTCCTTGGCGTTGCGCACGCCCAGCACGCCCTGATGCACGCCCTTGGCGCGATAGACCGACTGGCGCGAGGCGAAGAGGGCGATGGCCTTGATCCGCTCGGCGTCGGGCTCGTCGCGCAGTTCCAGGGTGATGCTCGAGGCGATGTCGCCCGGCAGGGTGTTCACCGGGAAGTTCGGATCGGAGATGCAGAGGTCGATATAGGCGAACGAGCCCTGCAGGAAGGCACGGATCTGCTGCAGCAGGCCCATCGAGGGCTCGCGCGGGGTGTCGTAGACGGTGGCCCCCAGGCGCGGCTGCAGGTCGAGCGGATAGCGCGACAGGCGACGCTTATAGGCCTCCTGCGAGGCCGGGGTCGTCAGGTTCCAGAAGCTGAGCGGCAGGAAGAGGGCGCCTTCGCCGGTCTTGACCGTCGGGAAGCCGAACTGGGCGTCGTTGAGGCCGGTGAGGTCGCGGGCCAGGAGCTCGCCGTCCTCTTCCGGACGGGGGGCGGCCAGATCGGCCTTGTGGCCGAGGACCGCGCCGACGATGCTTTCGGTGGGCAGGTGGTAGATCGCGCGCCAGCCGGTGGTCAGCGGCGCGGCCGGCTTGGGCGGCGGCGCGGCGGCGACCGGGCGAACCGGGGCGGCGGCGGGCTTGGCCGGCGCCGGTTTGGCCTTGGGCGAAGCTTCGATCGGCGCGGTGGCCGCGGCCGGCTTGGGCTGCGGCGCGGGCGGGGCTTCCGGCGGGGCGCTGGGAACGGCGCGAATCTCTTCGGCGGTGATCACCTGCACGTGGCCCGGCGCGCCGGAATAGCCGCGACCGGCCATCAGCCCGGCCAGTTCGCCCTGCGACAGGCTGGCGAATTGCAGCACTGCGTTCTCGTCGCCCTCGAAGGTCATGAGACACACTTGGCCGCTCTTGCGGCCGGGGAACAGAGAGGTCTCCAGCTCGATGGCCAGGGCCTGCATCTCCTCGGGATCGAGGCGCTCGGCCTTGGTGTCGGCGAGCACGAAGGCCAGGGGCGCGACGACGCCGTAGCGGCGTGGATGCTTCCAGCGGTGCTTGAGATAGAGGTCGGCGGCCGCCTCCACATGGGCGGGGGGAACGCTGGCGCCCGCCGTCTCCGCGGCGGTGAGCAGGATACGCAGGCAGGCTATGGCCGTCATGGCCGCCAATTTGACCGCCAATGCTTGGCGAAATCCTTACGCGAGAAGGATAACGGCGGTTTTTTATGTATTGCTCAGGTATAGGTGCGGCAGGGTGTCGCAATCGCTTTCGCCTATGGCGCTCGCGACACCCCCGGTTTCCCGGTCGCCGCGAGCTTTAGACGAAGTCTTCGCTGAGGCGGAACTCCAGGCGCTGCTTGACGCCCGGCCAGTCGAAATCGGTGATCGAGAACACGGCGGTGTCGCGCACGTGGCCGGTCCAGGTGATCTTGTGGCTGCGCAGCACGCCTTCCTTGCTGGCGCCCAGCTTCTCGACGGCGGCCTGGCTGCGGGCGTTGCGCACGTCGATCATGAACTCGACCCGGATGACGCCGGCGTCGAAGGCGTGGCCCAGCAGCAGGCGCTTGGATTCGGGGTTCACCGGGCCCGAGCGGGCGTCGGGGTGCAGGAAGGTCGAGCCGATCTCCAGGCCCTTGTGCAGGCGGCGGATGTTCAGATAGCTCGACGTGCCGACGATCTTGCCGTCCGACTTGCGGCGGATGGCGAAGCCGACGCGCTCGCCGCGGTCGCTTTCGCCCAGCAGCGCGCCCCACCAGTCCTCGAAGCCCTCGCCGCAGCCGTTGACCGACATGATCTCCCAGCTGTCGGGATCACAGTCGATGGCGCCGCGCAGCTCGTCGCGCAGGTCGGGGGTGATCGGTTCCAGCCGGACGTAGCGGCCTTCGAGGGGCTTGATGGTCAGGTTCATGACCGGTGTTTTCCGCCAGGACCGGTCGGCTGGCAAGCCGTCTGGCGATCATCCGCGCGCGAGACGACGCGAACGTTCAAACCGCCCGCAACGCCCGCTTGCCGCGCCCGTCAACTCGGTGCTACACATGCTTCAAACAAGTGTTTGAACCAGGGATCGGGAACGCCATGGACTTCGACATCTCTCCTCGCCAGCGGGAATTCCTCGACCGGGTGAACGGCTTCATCGACGCGCACGTGCGTCCGGCCGTCCCCGTCTACGAAGCCGAGATGGACGTTCCCGCCGATCAGCGCTGGAAGGTCGTCCAGGTGCTGGAGGACCTGAAGGCCAAGGCCAAGGCCGAGGGGCTGTGGAACTTCTTCATGCCGCCGCACAGCGGCCAGACCCATGTCGACGACACGTTCCAGTTCGAGGGCGTGCAGCTGACCAACCTCGAATACAGCCTGATCGCCGAACAGCTGGGCAAGATCGGCTTCGCGTCGGAGGTCTTCAACTGCTCGGCGCCCGACACCGGCAACATGGAAGTGCTGATGCGCTACGGCACGCTGGCGCAGAAGGAGCGCTGGCTGCGTCCGCTGATGAACGGCCAGATCCGTTCGGCCTTCCTGATGACCGAGCCGGCGGTGGCCAGCTCCGACGCCACCAACATCGAGACCCGCATCGAGCGTGACGGCGACGACTACGTCATCAACGGCCGCAAGTGGTGGAGCTCTGGCGTGGGCGACCCGCGCTGCAAGGTCGCCATCGTCATGGGCAAGACCGATCCTTCCGCCTCCATCCACCAGCAGCAGAGCCAAATTCTGGTGCCGATGGACGCGCCCGGCATCGAGGTGGTGCGCATGCTGCCGGTGTTCGGCTTCGACGACGCCCCGCACGGCCACGCCGAGGTGATCCTCAAGGACGTCCGCGTGCCGGTCGAGGACGGGCTGATCCTGGGCGAGGGCCGCGGCTTCGAGATCGCCCAGGGGCGCCTTGGCCCCGGCCGGATCCACCACTGCATGCGCACCATCGGCGCGGCCGAGGTGGCGCTGGAGAAGATGGTCAAGCGCCTGATGACCCGTAAGGCCTTCGGCAAGTACATCTCCGAGCACTCGGTCTGGGAGCAGCGCATCGCCGAGGCCCGCATCGACATCGAGATGTGCCGCCTCCTGTGCCTGAAGGCCGCCGACATGATGGACAAGGCCGGCAACAAGGCCGCCCGCCTCGAGATCGCTATGATCAAGGTCGCCGCCCCGCGCATCGCGCTGAAGGTGATCGACGACGCCATCCAGGCCCATGGCGGCGGCGGCGTCACCACCGACTTCGGCCTGGCCAAGCTCTATGCCGGCATCCGCACCCTACGTCTGGCCGACGGCCCCGACGAGGTGCACTGCCGCACCATCGCCCGCATGGAGTACGCCAAGTACGGCGATCTCGCTTACGCGCAGAAGGCCGAGCGGGAAGCGGCGCTGCAGGTGCCGGGGATTCGCTAGGGTTTCGGGGCGGCTGCTTTGGCCGTCCTGATTCTGGCGACGAGGAGTCGGGCGTCGCCGATGGTTTCGAGCGGCGCCCGCCTCGCGCAGGCGCTGGCCCAGATCGCCTCGCTCGGGCCGCCCGCAACAACCGGGATGGCTGGCTCGGTGACCTTCTGCAGGGGTGGCCCCGGTTTCTCGGCGCCGGCCTCGAACGGCCAGCGACGCACGGTCTGGATCGCGAGCGTCTTGTCGCGGCAGTCGGCCTCGAAATCGCGGAAGGCGTAGGCGGGGCGGTCGTCGTGATTTTCCGGGACTGTTGAGGTCATGGTCCAGATGGACCGTCCTCTCACCTTGTCCTTCTTCTTGTCGGCGAAGGTGGCGGCGGGCGATGTCAGCACCATGCGCTGCGGCCCCGACCATATGAGGTTGTAGGACGCCCCGGCGCCCTGGGCCTGCACTGGAGTGTCGACGCTCCAGGGTGCGGCTCCTATCAGGAGCGGAGCCTTGGGACGGTGCGTGAAGGCGTCAGCCGCGTCGGCGTAGCCCAGTCGCCGCGCGCCCTCTTCCATCGTCGCGGCGATGTCCGTCCCGCCCTGGGGCGTTTCCCCACCACAGGCCTGATGCGTGATCGTCGCTACGGCGTCGTCGTCGAAAAGGAAGCGCCAGGCGTCCCATGCGGGAGCTTTGGCGTTGGGGGTGCGATTCCCGGTGGCGGGGAGCCTTTCGATCCAGGCGCTTGACTGCGCGCGCCAGCTGCAATCGAGCCGAACGGCGATGAGATTGGCGCGCCCGTTGTTGGCCTTGGTCTCGCCCGGTGTGAGGACCAGGGTCTCGAACTCCACCATGTCGCCGTTGCGGACGATCGTGGCGGGGTTCCAGTAGGTCAGATTCTTCGATGGCGCAGCCGGCTCCGCCTGAAGCCAGCCGGCGGAGGCCGGGGTGGCCCCCGCAAGGGCCGCGAGCAGGCCGACGATGGAAAATGTCTTCGACATGCGTCGACGCTCCACGGTTGAGCTTAGGTGCTTAGTATGCCCGTTGCGGGAGCGGCAAGCGCCTCGCCGTCAGAACTGCGGAGCCACGATCGCGCGGGCCTGGGTCTCGTCGCAGCGGATCTGGTCGATCATCAGCTCGATGCTGTCGAACTTCAGTTCGGGACGCAGGAAGGCGATCAGCTGGGTTTCGATGACCTGGCCGTAGAGGTCCTCGTCGAAGTCGAACAGCCAGGTTTCCAGCCGGGTCTCGACCTCGCCCGTGGTGGGGTTGTTGCCGAGGTTGGCGACGCCCGGAATCACCCGGCCGTCGGGCAGGCGGGTGCGGGTGGCGTAGACGCCGAGCTTGGGCACCACGTAGTCGACGATCTCGACATTGGCGGTGGGAAAGCCCAGCTGGCGGCCCAGCTGCTGGCCGCGGCGCACCACGCCCTCGATGGCGAAGGGGCGGCCCAGAATCCGGGCGGCTTCCTCCGGATGGCCGGCGCGCAGCGCCTCGCGCACGCCGGTGGACGAGAACTTCTCGCCGTCGCGATTGGCCACGGGCTCGGCCACCGAGACCGAGAAGCCCAGCTCCTCGCCATAGGCCTTCATCGCCTGCGGGCTGCCGGTGCGGCCCTTGCCGAACGAGATGTCGAAGCCGACGGCCACGTGGCGGATCCCCAGGCCCTGGTGCAGCACGCGCTCGGCGAAGGCGCGATCGTCCAGCGTGGCCATCTCGAAGTCGAACGGCAGCAGGTAGAGGAAGTCGACGCCCAGATCGCTCAGCAGGCGGGCCTGCTGCTCGATGGTCATCAGCCGGAAGGCCGGCTCGGTGGGGCGAAACAGGCGGCGGGGGTGCGGGTCGAAGGTGACCACGCCCAGCGGGACCTTCAGTTCGCGGGCGGCCTTGGCGGCCTCGGCGATCACCTGCTGGTGGCCGCGATGCACGCCGTCGAAATTGCCCAGGGCGACAGCCGCGCCCTTCTCTTCGGACGGCACGTCCTTCCAGCCGTGGACGATCTTCAGGCGCACGCGCTGGTCCATGCTCAGGCGCCCTTCTTCGGAACCAGGACCACGGCCTCGCCGTCGACCACGGCCTTCCTGCCGACGATGCAGGTGGTCGACAGGGTCACGCGGCCCTTGGCCTCGTCGATGGCGGTGACCGCCACCTTGACCACCACGGTGTCGCCGATGCGCACCGGGCGCTTGAAGTTCAGCGACTGCGACAGATAGACCGCGCCGGGGCCGGGCAGGGTGGTGCCCAGCGCCGCCGAGATGTAGCCGGCCGACAGCATGCCGTGGGCGATGCGCTCGCCGAAGCTGGTCGTGGCGGCGTAGTCGGCGTCGAGGTGGACGGGATTGGTGTCGCCGGTGACGTCGGCGAAGGCCTGGATGTCGGCTTCGCCCACCGTGCGGCTGAACTCGGCGGCCTGGCCGACGCTCAAGTCCTCGAGAAAGAGACCCTGCATGATCCCCGATCCTGCGTTCTTATGATTGTTGTTGGGGTTTTGTAGCGCGCCGGGCGGTCTTCACCAGACCAGATCGGCGATGGCGTGGGTCGCGCCGACGCTTTCGGCGGCCAGCAGCTTGGCCACCGCCTCGGGCGCCAGCAGGCCGTCGGGACCCAGGGCCTTGTCGCCATGGATGCCCTTGGCGACGAACAGGCAGGCCAGCTTCTGGTTCTCGGCGCCCAGGACGTCGGTGATGATCCCGTCGCCGATGCACAGCACGCGGTCGCGATCCACCGGCCCGCCCTTCAGGCGCTCGGCTTCGGCGAGGGCCAGATCGTAGATCGCCGCGAACGGCTTGCCGGCCATAACCACCTTGCCGCCCAGCTCCTCATAGAGGTCGGCCAGGGCGCCGGCGCAGAAGATCAGCTTGTCGCCGCGCTGCACCACGCGGTCGGGATTGGCGCAGATGAACAACAGGCCGCGGTCGGCCGCCACCTTCAGACGGTCGCGATAATCCTCGGGGGTTTCGGTCTCGTCGTCATACAGGCCCGAGCACAGGATGAAGTCGGCGTCCTCGCAGCCGGCCAGCGTCAGGTCGAGGCCGGCCCACAGCGGCGCGTCGCGCTCGGGGCCGATCTTCCAGACCTTCTTGCCCGCGTGCGGCGTCAGCAGCGAGCGGGTGGCGTCGCCGCTGGTGACGAACGCGCTCCAGGCCTCGCGCTGAACCTTCAGGCCGTCCAGCTGGGACAGCACGTCCGGCGAGGGCCGCGGGGCGTTGGAGATCAGCACCACCGGCCCGTGGTTCTTGTTGAAGCGCTCCAGCGCTTCGCAGGCCTCGGGGAAGTTGCGAACCCCGTTGTGGATGACGCCCCAGACGTCGCAGAGCACCACGTCGTAGCGGTCGGTCAGGGTGGAGAGGCCGGCGGGAAAGTCGATCATGGATTGGGCGGGTACCGGTCGAAAGCAGGTGCGTCAATGCTGGCGGGCGCGCCGCTGGGGCGGGCCGCCGCGACCGCTCATATGGTGCTCTGGTCTCGATCTATCAACAGGCGCGGCCGACCTTCCAATTGTCGGATTTTCGACTGCGTGCATTTGCTTGTAACGTCGTTATATTCATTCATATTTCTTAGTAATTTCGAACTTAACTTTACGATAATACATACGAACTACTTCATTGCAGCAGGGGGCGGCGGAAGAATTCCGAGCCTGATTGTGTAAGTGAGTTTGTATAGTGCGTAGCGTTTCCAGGAAGTCGACTCTGTTCTGTTCGGCCGTCGTTGTTTCTTTCTTCGCCGCTCAAGGCGCCTTTGCTCAAACCACGCTCGGCTCCGGCTCGACCGCCGTTGACGCCACCGCCACCGCCGTCGGCGTGGGCAGCCAGGCGAGCGCCAACCATTCCACGGCGCTCGGCGAAGGCGCCACCGCCACCAACAACAACACCGTGGCCGTCGGTACGCACACCACGGCTTCGGGCAACAACGCCACCGTCATCGGCGCCAACGCCTCGGCCACCCAGAACAACAGCGTGGCCATCGGCTACGGCTCGGTCGCCAACGAAGCAAACACGGTCTCGGTCGGTTCGGCCGGCTCGAGCCGCCGCATCACCAACGTCACCGCCGGCGCCAACCCGACGGACGCGGCCAATGTCGGCCAGGTGAACGACGGCGACGCCATCACCCTGATCAACGCCAACGCCTACACCGACACGGCCGTGTCGTCGGTCGTCGGCGCCGCCAACGCCTATACGGACACCGCCGTTTCGTCGGTCGTCAGCACGGCCAACACCTACGCCGACACGGCCGCCGCGGGCGCCCTGAGCTCGGCCAACAGCTATACCGACACCGTGGCCGCCCAGACCCTGGTCTCGGCCAACAGCTACGCCGACACCGTCGGCGCGCAGGCCGTGGCGACCGCCAACACCTATACCGACACCAAGTCGGCCCAGACCCTCGCCTCGGCCAACGCCCATGCCGACGCCGTCGGCGTCCAGGCCGTGACGACCGCCAACGCCTATACCGACACGCGCTCGGCCCAGACCCTGACCGCCGCCAACAGCTACACCGACACCAAGTCGGCCCAGACCCTGGCTTCGGCCAACGCCTACACCGACTGGCGCGTGGACAGCTTCACCAGCCAGTTCGACAACCGCCTGAAGAACGTCTCGGCGCGCCTCGACGGCGTCGGCGCGATGAGCTCGGCCATGGCGATGATGGCGGGCAACAGCGCCGGCGCGAACGCGGGCCTGACCAACCGCCTGTCGCTGGCCGTCGGCGGCTATCGCGGCCAGGCCGCGATCGCGGCGGGCTACACCCACAGCAGCCGCGCGGCCAGCTTCAACGTCGGCTTCTCGGCCACCGGCCGCGACGTGATGAGCGGCGGCAGCTTCGGCTTCGCCTGGTAAGCGTCGAACAGACCTGACCGAACGATCGACGGCCCCGGAGGCGACTCCGGGGCCGTTTTCGTGTTCAGGCCGCGTCGTGGAAGATGACGCCCAGCGTCCGCCTGGCTCCGCTGCGCACCTCGCTGACCCCGTGGCGCAGGATACGGCGGTGGACGCCGCGCGATCCTTCGGCCGGCCGTTCGCGCACGGCGAAGATCACGCCCTCGCCCTGGACCAGCGGCACGACCTGGGCGGCCGATTGCTGGCGGGGGCGCTGCTCGACGATGATGAACTCGCCGCCCTCGAAGTCACACCCCGGCTGGTCGAGAAGGAAGGCGGCCTGCAGCGGAAAGACATGCTCGCCGTAGAGGTCCTGGTGCAGGCAGTTGTAGTCGCCGGGGCCGTAGGTCAGCAGCAGGGGTGTGGGCCGGGCCTGGCCGGCTGCGTGGCAGCGCTCCAGCATCCCGTCCAGCGTCTCCGGAAAGCGCCGCTCCTCGCCCAGCCGCGCCATCCAGCCGTTGGCGATCTGGGCCAGCGGCGGATAGAGGCCGCCGCGCAGTCGCTGGACGACCTCGGGCAGGGGATAGGCGAAGTACCTGTACTCGCCACGCCCGAAGCCATGGCGGGCCATGACCACCCGGCTGCGGAACGGCGTGTCCTCTGCGTAGAGGTTCGCGACCTTTGCGCAGGTCTCCGGCGTCAGGACCGGGCCGGTGAGGGCCCAGCCCCGGGCGTCGAGCTCGGCGGCGATGCGGGTCCAGTCCAGGTTCAAGCGGCGCGCTCCCGCGCCAGCAGCGCGCGCTTGCGCTCGACGCCCCAGCGATAGCCGGAAAGGCCGCCGTCCGAGCGCACCACGCGGTGGCAGGGCGTCAGCACCGCGACGGGGTTGGCCCCGCAGGCCTGGGCGACGGCGCGCACGGCTTCGGGCCGGCCGATGGCGCGGGCGACCTGGGCGTAGGAGGCCGTTGACCCGGCGGGGATGTCGCGCAGCGCTTTCCAGACGGCGCGCTGCAGCTCGGTCCCGCGTTCGTCGAGCGCCAGGCCGGCGCCCCCGCCGCCCTCGATCGCCGTGGTCAGGGCGGCCAGGGCCGGCGCGACGCTGTCGTGATCATCGATCAGTCGGGCGCGGGGGAAGCGGGCGATCAGGTCTTCGACCATCGCCGCGCGGTCGTCGCCGAGGATCAGCAAGGCCAGGCCCGTTTCGGACATCGCCGCCAGGGCCTGGCCCAGCGCGGTGTCGCCGAAGCCGTAAGACAGGGTCTCGATCGGCTCGTCGGGGCGACAGCGCAGGCAGGGGCGCAGGCCGGCGGCGCGGGCGGCCTCACGGGTCTCGTAGAAGGCGACGTTGCGGCGCAGGGGGCGACCGGCGCAGCTGGGGCGGCAATAGACGCCGGTGGTGCGTACGCCGCAGAAGAAGGCGCCGTCGGCGGCGCGGTCGCGGCGCTCGATGGCGGCCCAGCGGTCGTCGTCGGTCAGGAAGGTGGTGGCCATGTCGGGCTCCTTTCGGATGTGCCCTCAGGATCGCGCCGTCTTCGCCGGCCGTCATTCCGATGCTTGCTGTGCAAACTAAAACCGCCGCCGGAGCGATCCGGCGGCGGTCTGAAGTCTCGTGAAGCGGCCCAGTCTACCAGTTGGCGGCGCGGCGGCGCAGCGGGGCCTGGACGAAGTCGGCCGGCGGATCGGTCTCGGCCAGCACGGCGTCGCGGATGGCGCGCGGCTCGCCGAACAGGTGGCCCTGGCCGTAGCCGATGTCGAGATCGAGGATCTCGGCGATCTGGCGTTCGCCCTCGACCTTCTCGGCGATCACCTCGACGCCGTAGCGGCGCATCAGGGCGGCGAAGTCGGCGGCGTTGAGGTCGGGCAGGGAGCTCAGCACCAGCTTGCCGTCCTGCTCTTCCAGCTGGTCGAGGATCAGCTGGGCGCCGACCTTGACGTACTTAACGTCGGCGCGGGCCAGGTCCTGGAAGTCGAGGTCCAGGTCCACGACCTTGTCGAGGCTGAACTGGAAACCGAGGCTGGCGAGGCGGGCCATGTGGCGGGCCTCTACCGGGCCGCGCTGGTTGAAGGCGGTCTGGCCCAGTTCGAAGATCAGCGAGCCGGCCAGGTCCTTGTTGCCCTGCAGGAACTCGAGGAACTGCGGGAAGAAGGTCTCGTCGGCCAGGCTGGCCAGCGAGATGTTGCAGAAGATGCCGACCTTGCGGTCCTGCTTGGCCAGCCGGCGCACGATCTGCACGCAGCGGAACAGCAGCAGATTGTCGACGGCCGTCATCAGGCCTTCGGGCTCGGCCACGGCCAGGTATTCCGCCGGCATCATCACGCGGCCGGTTTCGTCGCGCAGGCGCGAGAAGCTTTCGTAGAAGACGGTGCGGCGCTGGGGCAGGCTGACGACCGGCTGCAGATAGAGGTCGACGCGGTTTTCGGCGAGCGCGTCCTGCACGGCTTCCAGCACGGCGTTGACCGGAGCGGCGGCGCCGCGACCGCGGGCGTCGTGGCGGGCGGCCGCGACCTGGTGGGTCAGCTGGCTTTCCAGGCGCTCGCTCATGCGCTGCATCAGGTCTTCGAGCTGATGGACCTCGCTGGTCAGCTCGGCCGAGCGCTTCTCGGCGTCCTCGGCGACGCTTTCCACCAGGCTGGTCATGCGCGCATCGATCTTCTCGATCTGCTCGACCAGGATGCCGTGGGCTTCGCGGACAGTCTCGATGTCCAGCTTCAGCTGGGCGTTGTCGAACATGCCGCTGACGATGCCGTGGAACGCGAAGCACAGGCCCAGCGAGGCGATGAAGGCCGACAGGCCGACAGCCGGGGTCGCCCCCATGCGCCACAGCAGCAGGGAGACGATAAGAGCCAGGCAAAGATAGGCGCCGGTCAGCAGAGCCAGCTTGAGCCTTCGCATTTCGAGTCCCTACGAATCGCTTGCAAAAATTAATGCAACCTGTGCGGCCTTGAGTCGAATAGATTAACGCGGCTGGGCCATTACGCCGCGCCATGCCTGTTAATTTTTTCCGCGACCGGCGTTCGAAGGGGCATCTTTCATCGACAGTGGCGGTTGGGGCTGATAATCGTTCGCAACTTTTTGCCGCGAGGCCCAAGAATGTCCGACGCTGTCCTCACCGACGATGACGCCATCGCCTCCGACGCGCCGACCCGCGCCCTGAGCACGGCCTCGCGCGGCGAGACGGGCGTCATCGTCGCCGTGCGCGGCGACACCGGCGCGCCCGAGGCCGTGGCGTCCGACGAGCTGGAGCGCCGCCTGCTGGAGATGGGCTTCGTCGAAGGCGCGCGCATCGAAATCCTGCAGGAAGGCTTTTTCGGCCGTGATCCCATCGCCGTGCGGGTGGACGACACCCGCGTGGCCCTGCGCCGCCGCGAGGCGCGCGCCGTGACCGTTCAGTTCGACGGATAGACGCTTTGACCGACACCGCTATCCGGCCCGCGCGCATCGCGCTGGTCGGCAATCCGAATTCCGGCAAGACCGCGCTGTTCAACGCCCTGACCGGGGCCCGCCAGAAGGTCGCCAACTACGCCGGCGTCACCGTCGAGCGCAAGGAGGGCCAGCTGGTCACGCCGGGCGGCCGGACGATCCGCGTCCTCGACCTGCCGGGCACCTATTCCCTGCGCGCCCGCAGCCCGGACGAAATGGTCACCCGCGACGCCGTGCTGGGCCGCCTGTCGGGCGAGACCGCGCCGGACGTGCTGGTCTGCGTGGCCGACGCCACCAACCTGCGTCTGGTGCTGCGTCTGGTTCTGGAGCTGAAGCAGGTGGGGCGGCCGTTCGTGCTGGCCCTCAACATGTTCGACATCGCCCAGCGCCAGGGCCTGCGCATCGACCTGGAGCAGTTGTCGCGCGAGATCGGCGCGCCGATCGTCACCACGGTGGCGACCCGCAAGCGCGGCCTCGACGAGCTGCTGACCCAGGTCGACACCCTGACGCTGACCCACTCGAACGCCGGCGACAACACCTGGCGCGAGCCGAGCGCGGGCGAAATCCGCGCCGCCCACGGCGAGGCCCAGCGCATCTATCGCGACTGCGTGCGCCCGCCCGAGCGTCCGGACACCCTCACCGGCAAGATCGATGCGGTGCTGCTGCACCCGGTGGCCGGCCTGTTGATCCTGGCCGCCCTGATGTTCACGGTGTTCCAGTCGGTGTTCGCCTGGGCGACGGTGCCGGCCGACGCCATCGACGCCGGCTTCGCGGCCCTGGCGGGACTGGTCTCCGAGCATCTGCCCGAGGGCCTGCTGGCCAGCTTCATCGCCGACGGCCTGATCGCCGGCGTGGGCAGCGTGCTGGTGTTCCTGCCGCAGATCCTGGTGCTGTTCTTCTTCATCCTGATCCTGGAAGACAGCGGCTACATGACCCGCGCGGCCTTCCTGCTCGACAAGATGATGGGCGTGGCCGGCCTGCACGGGCGGGCGTTCATCCCGCTGCTGTCGAGCTTCGCCTGCGCCATCCCGGGGATCATGTCGACGCGGGTGATCGACAACAAGCGCGACCGCCTGACCACCATCCTGATCGCGCCGCTGATGACCTGCTCGGCGCGCCTGCCCGTCTACACCCTGATCATCGGCGCCTTCGTGCCGCGCGAGAAGGTCGCGGGCGTCTTCAATCTGCAGGGCCTGGTGATGTTCGGCCTGTTCGCGACCGGCATCGTCTTCGCCCTGCTGGTCTCGGCCATCATCCGCCGCATCTTCTGGCGCGGCGCGGCCGAGCCGCTGATGATGGAGCTGCCGACCTATCGCTGGCCCGAGCCGCGCAACGTGGCGCTGAACCTGTGGACCCGCGCCAAGATCTTCATGAACCGCGCCGGCCGCATCATCCTGCCGCTGATGGTGCTGGTGTGGGTGCTGTCGACCTTCCCCTATCCGCCCGAGGGCGCGACGGGGCCGGCCATCGACTACAGCATCGCCGGGCGCCTGGGTAAGTTCATCGCGCCGGTGATGGAGCCCATCGGCTTCAACTGGCAGATGACCGTGGCCCTGATCCCGGGCATGGCCGCCCGCGAAGTGGCCGTGGCGGTGCTGGGCACGGTCTACGCCGTCGGCGGCGACGCCGACTCTCACGACGCGCTGAGCACCCTGCTGTCGCAGCAGTGGTCGCTGGCCACCGCCCTGTCCTTCCTGGCCTGGTACGTGTTCGCGCCGCAGTGCATGCCCACCCTTGGCGTGGTCAAGCGCGAGACCAACAGCTGGATCTGGCCGACCGTCATGTTCGTCTACATGGTCGGCCTGGCCTATCTGGCGGCCTTCGTCGTCTACCACACGGCCGTGGCGCTCGGGGCGGGCTAGGGGTTGTTCTGGTTGTGTTCCGTGTTAAGCTCGGAGCATGACGATCCGGGTCGAGATGCGCGGATATCCAGAACTCGAGAAGCTCGCCGCGCTTCTCGAGGCCAACGACGTCGTGCTGCTCACCCGGAATGGAGAGATCGTCGCGGAGGCGCGGCGCGTCAAAGTCCCGGTTGAGCGCAAGAAGCGTGTCCCGGGAGCCTTGGCCCATCTAGGCCCGATGGATGATCCCTTCGTTTTCTCGCGGCCGGACGAGGCGCTGAAGGGCGTCGCCGAGACGGGGGAAGCTTACAAGGGTCCTTCGGGCGAGGAATGATCCTGCTCGATACCCACGCTCTGGTCTGGTGGCTTCTAGCGCCAGAGCAACTTTCGCAGAGGGCGCGTGGGTTCATCGGCGATGGTGGCAACAGGCTGTGGATCAGCGCCGCAAGCGCCTACGAGATCGAATACAAGCGCGACCGCGACGCCGCGCTTCGACGGTTCCCGAACAACATTCCGGGCGCAATCCCCATATTCGGCTTCGAGTGGCTGGAGATCGACGCTTCGGATCTGGTTCACGCCGCGCGTTTCGACAATGCGCATCGCGACCCGTGGGACAGGATAATCGCGGCTCAGGCCCAGCGACGTGACCTGCTGCTGCTGACTTCGGATGGCGATCTCACTCGAGCGTGCCAGACATGGCAGGTGCCCACCCTCTGGTGAAAGGTTTGATCTCTCAGGCTAGCTCGGGCGCGCCAGTCCCTTGCCGTAGGACAGGCGTCGCCAGACCCACTCCAAGGGCCCCATCGAGTACCGAGACAGCCACAGCGGCGACCAGACCAGCTGCAGCGCCCATACAGCGATCACGCAGCCCCACAGCTGGATGCGGTCCAGCTGGCCGAACAGGCCAAGGCCGCGGCCGCCCCAGAAGATCGTGGTCATGATGATCGACTGGGTCAGGTAGTTGGTGAAGGCCATCTGGCCCAGGCGCGCCAGCGGCGTCAGGGCCCTGGAGATCGCCGGGCTGCGGATCAGCAGGATCGCCAGCGACGCATAGCCGAGCGTGATCGGTAGGGTCATGAACTCGTAGGCCAGCTGGTAGCGGCCCAGGGCCTCGGGCTTGGCGAAGCCGCTGGCCAGCTTGACGGCGTTCTCCCAGCCCGACCACGCCAGGCCCGCTGCGCCCAGGGCGATCAGGGTCAGGTAGACGGAGGTCCTGGCCTTGCCGGTCAGGAAGCCGGTCTTGAACAGCGCCATGCCCAGCAGCATCAGCGCGCCGGTGCGCCAGATGAAGACGATCAGGCTGGCCGACTGCAGGATCGCCCACTGCTGCAGGTTCTGCATCATGGCCGGCCCCAGGCCCGAGCGCACGGCGGCGATGGCGGTGGGGACGTCGACGTCGGAGCCCGGCTGGCTCATCTGGGCGGCGACCTGCCTTTGCACGTCGGGCGGCGCGTGCTCCAGCGCCAGGAACGGCGCGATCGCCAGCACAGAGCCCAGCACGATGATCGTCAGGCTGACGATGAACAGCCGCCTGGGCGACCACGAGCGCATCAGCATCACGATGAAGCCGGTGCAGGCGTAGAGCAGCAGGATGTCGCCGAACCAGATGGCGAGGCCATGGAGCAGGCCGATGACCAGCAGCCAGAACAGGCGGCGGCGCAGCAGGGCGCCGCGCGGTTTGTCGGCGCGTTCGCCGCCGACGAGCAGGATCGACACCCCAAACAGCATCGAGAACAGGGTGACGAACTTGTAGTGGAAGAAGGTCTGGACCAGCCACCAGGCCGCGCCCTCGGCCCCGACCAGCGGGTGGGGCGACAACTCGGGCGACAGGTACACCGACATCGGCTGGGCGAAGCCCACGGCGTTGACGGCCAGGATGCCCATCACGCCCAGGCCACGCAGGATGTCGAGGCTGCGATGCCGCTCGGCGGCGGCGACCGGTCGCAGGACCGACGTCGTGGCGGTGTCGGTCATGTCGGCGTCCCCCTGCCGCGGGAGACGCCGCTACACGCCTAGCGCGTGGGGACCGGCGTCTCGCCCCGGTAATCATAGAACCCGCGGCCGGTCTTTTTGCCAAGCCACCCGGCCTCGACATACTTCACCAGCAGCGGGCAGGGGCGGTACTTGCTGTCGGCGAGGCCTTCGTAGAGCACGTTCATGATGCTCAGCACGGTGTCCAGGCCGATGAAGTCGCCCAGTTCCAGCGGACCCATCGGATGGTTGGCGCCCAGCTTCATGGCGGTGTCGATGGCCTCGACGGTGCCGACGCCCTCGTACAGCGTGTAGATCGCCTCGTTGATCATCGGCACCAGCACGCGGTTGACGATGAAGGCGGGGAAGTCTTCGGCGTTGCTGGTGATCTTGCCCAGCGACTTGGCGAAGGCCACGGCCGTCTCGTAGGTCGGCACGTCGGTGGCGATGCCGCGGATGATCTCGACGAGCTTCATCAGCGGCACGGGGTTCATGAAGTGCAGGCCAATGAACCGTTCGGGGCGGTCGGTGGTCGAGGCCAGGCGCGTGATCGAGATCGACGAGGTGTTGGAGGCCAGCAGCGTCTCGGGCTTCAGGTGCGGCTGCAGGCTGCGGAAGATGGCCTTCTTGACCTCTTCGTTTTCGGTCGCGGCCTCGATGGCCAGGTCCGTCTGGCCGATGGCCTCGACGTTCTCGGCGGCGGAGATGCGCGCCAGGGCGGCGTCGGCCGCATCCTGGTCGATGATGTTGCGGCTCACCTGGCGAGCGAGGTTCTTGCCGATCAGCGCGATGCCGGCGTCGATACGCTCGCGCGAGACGTCGTGCAGGCGCACGTCGTAGCCGCCCAGCGCGCAGACATGGGCGATGCCCGAACCCATCTGGCCAGCGCCGATCACGCCGACCGTCTTGATATCAACCATGAAAATCCAAGCCTTCGCTCACGGTCGGGCAGGCTCCCGGCAGGGCGCGCTGGACCGTCACGAAAGTTCTAGCACGAGTAGCCGCACGCTCGACAAGGCTTTGCTGCGTTGCAAACGTTCACGAGGCGCCAGTTTGGGCGGCGATCTGAAACTATCCGCCTGGCGAGCCCGCTCAGGCGATCAGTTCGGGGTCGTTCCGCCGCAGCCAGGCGGCGGCGTAGGAGCACAGCGGGGTTATCCGCATGCCCTCGGCCCGGGCCACCTCGGCGACCTTGACCATCAGGCGGCCGGCCGCGCCGGTGCCGCGCAGGGCGGGATCGGCCTCCACGTGCGGGATGACCAAGCGATGGCCGCTGCGCTGGTAGTCGGCGAAGGCGATCAGGCCGTCGACCTCCAGCTCGTAGCGGCTCTTGGCGGGGTTGTGGCTGAAGAGGTCGTCGCTCATGGGCCTGAAACGCGAAAGGGGCGAAGGTGGATGCAGCGCAGCATCACCTTCGCCCCTCACATGGGCCTTTGGCATTTTTACTCAAGAGCGTGGCGGGCGCCGAAACCGGCATCCACTTTCGGCTGCCACGCTCTGCAGGCTTGAAGGATCAAGCCTAGGCGCGGAGCTTGCCGCCCGCCTTCTCGACCGCGGCGACGACCTTGGCCGACAGGGCCTCGATCTCGGCGTCGGTCAGGGTGGCTTCGCGCGGCTGAACCAGCACCTCGATGGCCACCGACTTGGAGCCTTCCGGCACGCCGGGGCCCTCGTAGACGTCGAAGACGTGGGCCGAGGCGATCAGCACCTTGTCGGCGCCGGCCGCGGCCTTCACGAGGTCGCCGGCCGCCTTGGCCTTGTCGGCCACGAAGGCGAAGTCGCGGGTCAGCGGCATCAGGGCCGACGGCGTGAACGCCGCCTTGGTCTTGACGGCCTTCTTCTTCGGCTCGGGGATCGCCTCCAGGACGATCTCGAAGCCGTAGATCGGGCCGGCCACGTCCAGCGCCTTCAGCACCGCCGGGTGTAGTTCGCCGAACTCGGCGACCACGGCCTTGGGGCCCAGCTGCAGGCGGGCCGAGCGGCCGGGGTGCCACCAGGACGAAGCCGAGCCTTGAGCGGTCTGCAGCGAGGCCACCGGCGCGCCGATCTCCTCCAGCAGGTTCAGCAGGTCGGCCTTGATCGTGAACACGTCCTCGGCCGGGCGCTTGTCCCAGGCGCGCGGCGGGCGCGGCGCCAGGATGCCGGCGACGACCGTACGCTGGTCCTTGGGGCCGTCGCTCAGGAACACCGGGCCGACTTCGAACAGGGCGACGTCGGCGAAGCCGTGGCGGGCGTTGCGGCCGGCCGCCTCGATCAGGTTGGGCAGCACCGAGGGGCGCATGCAGTCCAGTTCCGAGGCGATCGGATTGGCCAGCACCAGCTCGGCGGCGCCGCCACCGAACAGCTGGGCGGTGGCCCGGCTGGTGAAGCTCCAGGTCACGGCCTCGGCGTAGCCGGCCGCGGCCAGGGCGCGACGGGCGGTGCGGGCGCGGGCCTGGCGGGCGGTCAGGATCCCGCCGACGGCGCGCGGAACTTCCGGCAGGGGCGTCGAGGGCAGGGCGCCGAAGCCGGCGATGCGGGCCACTTCTTCCACCAGGTCGGCCTTGCCGTGCACGTCGCGACGGAAGGTCGGCGGCGTCACGCAGACCACGCTCTCGGCATGGGTGGCGAACTCGGCGACCGGCACGTCCTTGGGCGGCTCGATCTTGAAGCCCAGGGCCTGCAGGATCGACAGGCTCGTCTCCGGCGCGATGTCCAGGCCCGACAGGCCCTGCACATAGGCCGGGTCGAACAGGATCGGACCGGGCGCGGCCGGGGTCTGGCCGGCGACCACGACCTCCGAGGCCTCACCGCCGCACAGCTCCAGGATCAGCTTGGTGGCCAGTTCCAGGCCCGGCACGACCGAGCCGGTGTCGACCGTGCGGGCGAAGCGGTACTGGGCGTCGCTGTTGATGCCGGTGTCGCGGCCGGTCTGGGCGATGCGGATCGGCTCGAACCAGGCGCTCTCGACGAAGACGTCGACGGTGGCTTCCGAGCAGCCGGTGCTCTCGCCGCCCATGACGCCGCCCAGGCCGATCGGGCGTTCGCCTTCGGCGTCGGAGATGACGCTCATGGCCGGGGTCAGTTCGTAGGTCTTGCCGTCCAGCGCGATCAGGTGCTCGTCGCCATGGACGCCGTGATGGCCAAGGCGCGCCACGATCTTGGTCCCCGACAGCAGGGCCGCGTCATAGACGTGCAGCGGCCGGGCGCGGTCGTAGGAAATGAAGTTGGTGATGTCGACCAGGGCCGACTTCGGATTGATGCCGATGGCCTTGAGGCGGTCCTGCAGCCATTGCGGCGAGGGGCCGTTTTTCACGCCCTTGATCAGGCGGCCGGCGAACACCGGGCAGGCCTCGCCGTCCACCTCGATCGTGATCGGACAGGGGAAGGTTCCGGCGACCGGGGCGATCGACAGGTCCTTCAGCTTGCCGACGCCCGCGGCGGCCAGGTCGCGGGCGATGCCGGCGACGCCCAGCCAGTCGGGGCGGTTGGGGGTCACTTCGAAGTCGATGACGGCTTCCAGGCCCAGCGCCACGGCGGCCGGGGTCCCGACGGCCAGGTCGTTCGACAACTCGAGGATGCCTTCCGAACCGTCGTCGGCTTCCAGTTCAGAGCCCGAGCACAGCATGCCGTTGGAGACGACGCCGCGCACCGGCTTCTCGACCAGGGTGACGCCCAGGCCCGGCACATAGGCGCCGATCGGGGCGTAGATGGTGGTCAGGCCGACGCGGGCGTTGGGCGCGCCGCAGACGATCTCCTTGCGGCCGTCAACGGTGTCGACCTGGCAGACGCGCAGGCGGTCGGCGTTCGGGTGCTGAACGGCCTCGACGATCTTGGCGACGCTGAAGGCGGCCAGCTTGGCGGCCGGGTCGGTGACATGCTCGACCTCGAGGCCGGCCATGGTCATGGCGGCGACCACCTCGGCGGCGGTCGCTTCGGTGTCGAGGTGATCCTTGAGCCAGGAAAGGGTGAACTTCATTGCGTGGTTTCCAACGCCAGGATCTGCTGCAGGAAGGTCTCGGGGCCGGTGAAGCCGACCGCGAAGAACTGGCAGCCGATGAAGGCGCAATCCTTGAAAGGTAGGGCGCCGATGACTTTCTCACCGGCGGGGCGCAGCACGAGGTTGGCGATGTCTCCGCCGTGGAAGCCGAAGTTGGTCGAGTCGAAGGTCACACCTTCGAGCGCCAGCATCACCACCGGCCCGTGCAGGCGGCAGTTCTTGAAGGTGCGGCCGCTGACCATGTTCACGCCGCCCTGAAGCTGGGCGCGGAACAGGTCGATCAGCGAGATCTCCAGGTTCTCGAAGACCTTGGCCGAACCGTCGATGGTCGGACGCGGGGCGTTCATCACGACAGCCCCGAGGCGGGGTTCGGGGCGGCGAAGCCCGAGAAGCCGTAGTGGGCCAGCCAGCGGCTGTCCGACGCGAACATGTCGCGCAGGTCCGGCATGCCGTACTTCAGCATGCCCAGGCGATCGACGCCCATGCCGAAGGCGAAGCCCTGGTACTCGTCCGGATCGATGCCGCAGGCGCGCAGCACGTTCGGGTGAACCATGCCGCAGCCCAGGATTTCCAGCCAGCTCGAGCCCTGGCCGATCTTGATCTCGCCGCCCGAGCGGTCGCACTGCACGTCCATCTCGGCCGACGGCTCGGTGAACGGGAAGTGGTGCGGGCGGAACTGCGTCGTCACCGCGTCGGTCTCGAAGAACCGGGCGATGAAGGTCTCCAGGGTCCACTTCAGGTGGCCCATGTGGATGCCCTTGTCGATCACCAGGCCCTCGACCTGGTGGAACATCGGCGTGTGGGTGGCGTCGCTGTCGCAGCGATAGGTGCGGCCCGGCGCGATGATGCGGATCGGCGGCTTCTGCGAAACCATGGTGCGCACCTGCACGGGGCTGGTGTGCGTGCGCAGCAGCATGCGCTCGCCCGTTTCCTTCGGTTCGAAGAAGAAGGTGTCGTGCATTTCGCGGGCCGGGTGCTTCTCGGGGAAGTTCAGGGCCGTGAAGTTGTGGAAGTCGTCCTCGATGTCGGGACCTTCAGCGACGGCGAAGCCCATGTCGGCGAAGATCGAGACCATCTCGTCCATGACCTGCATGGTCGGGTGGACGGACCCCTTGCGGCGGTACGGGCCGGGCAGGGTGAGGTCGAGGGTCTCACGGGCGAGGCGCGCGTCGAGCTCGGCGGCTTCCAGCGCGGCCTTCTTCTCGGTGATGGCCGACTGCACGCGGTCGCGCAGGGCGTTGATCGCCGCGCCGCGTTCCTTGCGCTCGTCGGGGCTCATCGCGCCCAGGGTCTTGAGCAGGCCCGAGATCGAGCCGGTCTTGCCGACGGCGGCCACGCGGACGGCGTCGAGCGCTGAAAGGTCGGCCGCGCCGGCCACTTGGGCCAGGACGTCGGATTCGAGGGTGTTGAGATCGGTCATGACGGGTGTGGGTCTAACGATACGAAGCGCGTTCGTCACTGGCGTTGATGGGGTTTTGGCTCATTGCAGCGTGATCTCGGCCGTCATCGACAGGTCGCGCTTGGCGATGTTGTCGTGCAGGACGACCACGGCCTTGTAGAGGCCCTTGGCGTCGCTGGCGTCGAAGCTGATCTTCGGCACCACCCTGGTGTTGTCGAAAACGGCGTTGGGGGCCGAGACCGGACCCTTGATGACCTTCAGGCCCTTCAGCGAACCACTGGGCAGCACCTTGCCGTCGGGGCCGACGAAATCGATGTCGAAGGTGACGTCGGCTTCCTTGGCGGCGTCCAACTGAGGGCCGATGAAGGTCACCTTCAGGGCCACGACTTCGCCCACCTTCACCTCGTGCAGGACCGAGACGCGCGGCGACTCGTGCGGCGGCTTGTGGAACTCGCTCACCTGGGCGTCGGGGATGAACAGCGCCATGCCCGACAGGGGGCCGTTGCGGTTGGGGAAGGGGCGCGCCTCGGGCTGAGCCTTGGGCGCCGCGGGCGTCTGGGCCGCGGCGGGCGCAACTGCGACCGGGGTCAGGGCGAGAGCTGCGACGGCGGCGATCGTCTTGCGGATGTTCATTGTTTCCTCCATCGCCAGCTTGGCGGGCGTCAGGAGTTGTCTAGGTCGTGTTCGTCGGCGGCGAAACCTTGCCGGTAGTCCTGGGGCGTCCAGCGCGCAGCAAAAAGCCCTCCGGCTCGCGCCGGAGGGCTTTTCAAAGGATAGGTGAGCGGTGAGGCTCAGATGTCCTTAGGCCAGGGCAGCGCGGACCTTGTCGGCGATGGCCTTGAACGCAACGGCGTCGTTGCCGGCGATGTCCGCCAGGACCTTACGGTCGATCACGATACCCGCCACGTCCAGGCCGTGGATGAATTGCGAGTAGGTGAAGCCTTCGGTGCGGGCGCCGGCGTTGATGCGCTGGATCCACAGCGAACGGAAGGCGCGCTTGCGCACCTTGCGGTCGCGGTAGGCGTACTGGCCGGCCTTGTCGACCGCGGCCTTGGCCGTACGGATGGTGTTCTTGCGGCGGCCGTAGAAGCCCTTGGCCTGCTCCAGAACCTTCTTGTGCTTGGCGTGGGCGGTGACGCCACGTTTAACGCGAGCCATGTGTCAGCGCTCCTCTTACAGGCCGTAGGGCAGGTACG
>CBINOL010000046.1:0-33648 GCA_966252285.1 uncultured Caulobacter sp. | reverse complement strand
GACTTCTTCATCGCCTACGGCAAGCAGGACCGCCAGCCCGGCGAATTCGTCGAGGCGGTGATCGTGCCGCGCGGCCCGGCCGGCCAGATCTTCAAGGTCTACAAGCTGTCCAAGCGTTTTGACCAGGACATCTCGGCGGTCTGCGCCGCCTTCGCCATCACCGTGGTCGACGGCGTGGTGATCGAGGCGCGGGTGGCTTTCGGCGGCATGGCGGGCACGCCCAAGCGGGCCGACGCCTGCGAGGCGGCGCTGATCGGCGCGCCCTGGACGCGCGAGAGCATCGACATCGCCGCCGCGAAGCTGGACGAGGACTACACACCGCTGTCGGACATGCGGGCCTCGGCCGCCTATCGGGCGACGACGGCGCGCAACCTGCTGGTCCGCGCCTTCATCGAAAGCGCCCAGCCGGCGGTGGCGACCAGCGTGCTGGCGGAGGCGGCCCATGGCTGACTCCGGCGCCTCTCTCAAGGTCACCCCGTTCCAGGGCGTGCACGCCTCGGTCCCGCACGACAGCGCTCTGCGCCACGTGACCGGGACGGCGATCTATGTCGACGACCTGCCCGAGCCGGCGGGCATGCTGCACGTGCATCTGGGCATGAGCACCCGGGCCCACGCGCGGATCGTGTCGATGGACCTGTCGGCCGTGCGCGCCTCGCCCGGCGTAGTCTGTGTGCTGACCGCCGACGACATTCCCGGCGAGAACGACGTCAGCCCTGTGATCCACGACGACAGGCTGTTCGCGGGGGGCGAGGTCATCTACGTGGGCCAGAGCCTGTTCGCGGTGGCCGCCACCTCGATCGCCGCGGCCCGCGCCGCCGCGGCCAAGGCCGTGGTCGCGTACGAAGACCTGCCGGCGGCGATCACCATCGGGCAGGCCGAAACGCTGGACCTGAAGATCGAGGCCAGCCAGCGCATGGTGCGGGGCGATGCGGCGGCCGCGCTGGAAACCTCGCCCAACCGTATCCAGGGCCGGTTCGCGATCGGCGGCCAGGACCACTTCTATCTGGAAGGCCAGGCCTCGCTGGCGACCCCGCGCGAGGAGGGCGACGTCCACGTCTGGTGCTCGACCCAGCATCCGACCGAGGTGCAGCACCTGATCGCCCGCGTGCTGGGGCGCCCCGACCACGCCGTGACGGTGGAGGTGCGCCGCATGGGCGGCGGCTTCGGCGGCAAGGAGACGCAAGCCTCGCTGTTCGCGGCGGCGGCGGCGCTGGTGGCCGTGAAGACCGGTCGCCCGGCCAAGTGCCGGCCTGACCGCGACGAGGACATGGTCATGACCGGCAAGCGGCATGACTTCGAGGTCGGCTACGACGTCGGCTTCGACGACGAGGGGCGGCTGCAGGGCATCCGGCTGGAGCTCTCCTCGCGCTGCGGGGCGACGACGGATCTTTCGCCGGCCATCAACGACCGGGCGATGTTCCACGCCGACAACGCCTACTACCTGCCGGCGGTCGAGATCGTCTCGCACCGCTATCGCACCCACACCGTCTCCAACACCGCCTTCCGGGGTTTCGGCGGGCCGCAGGGCATGGCGGCGATCGAGCGGGTGATGGACGCGGTGGCGCAAAGCCTGGGGCTGGACCCGCTGGAGGTGCGCCGGCGCAACCTCTATGGCGGCAGCCATAACCTGACGCCCTACTATCAGGTGGTGGAAGACAACGTCGCGCCGGAGCTGATCGAAGAACTGGCGCGCTCGTGCGACTACGAGGCCCGGCAGAAGGCGGTCGACGCCTTCAACGCCACCAATCCCGTTCTCAAGAAGGGCCTGGCCCTGACGCCGGTGAAGTTCGGCGTGTCGTTCACGACCACCCACCTCAACCAGGCGGGCGCGCTGATCCACATCTATGCCGATGGTTCGATCATGCTGAACCATGGCGGCACCGAGATGGGGCAGGGGCTCTACATCAAGGTCGCCCAGGTGGCGGCCGAGGCCTTCCAGGTGCCGCTCGACCGCGTGAAGATCACCTCGACCACCACCGACAAGGTGCCCAACACCTCGGCCACGGCCGCCTCGTCGGGCGCCGATCTCAACGGCATGGCGGTGCTGGACGCGGCGGGCAAGTTGAAGGGGCGCCTCGTCGCCTTCGCGGCCGAGAAGTGGGGCGTGGATCCCTCGCTGGTGGCCTTCACGCCCGACGGCGTGCGGATCGGCGGCGAGGTGCTGAGCTTCCCGGACTTCTGCCGCCAAGCCTATCTGGCGCGGATCTCGCTGTCGGCCACCGGCTTCTACGCTACGCCCAAGATCGCCTATGACCGCAAGACCCATCGCGGACGGCCGTTCTACTACTTCGCCTATGGCGCGGCCTGCAGCGAGGTGGTGATCGACACCCTGACCGGCGAGACCAAGGTGCTGCGCGCCGACATCCTGCACGACGTGGGGCGTTCGCTGAACCCGGCCATCGACCTTGGCCAGGTGGAGGGCGGCTTCATCCAGGGCATGGGCTGGCTGACGACCGAAGAGCTGGTCTACGACGCCAAGGGCGTGCTGAAGACCCATGCTCCCTCGACCTACAAGATCCCGACGGCGAGCGACCGGCCCAAGGTGCTGAACATCAAGCTGTGGGAGCCCGGCCGCAACGCCGAGCCGACCGTCCACCGCTCCAAGGCCGTGGGCGAGCCGCCGCTGATGCTGGCGATCTCGGTGTTCTCGGCGATCACGCGGGCGGTGGCGGCGGTCGCGGATCATCGGGTGATGCCGAACCTGGACGCGCCGGCGACGCCGGAGGCGGTGCTGATGGCCGTCGAGGATGTGCGGAGGCGGGCCAATGGGTGACGTCGCCTTCCTTGCCCCTCTCCCAGAGGGAGAGGGATCTCGAGCGTGCGTCATGATCTCCGCCCACAAGAACTGGGCCCGCGCGGCCCTGTCGCGCCTGGACGCGAACGATAACGCCGCCCTGGTCACCGTGCTGGCCACCGAGGGCTCCGCCCCGCGCGAGGCGGGGACCAAGATGGTGGTCTGGGAAGGCGGCCAGTCGGGCACGATCGGCGGCGGCAATCTAGAGCACCAGGCGACCAACCAGGCGCGGCGGATGCTGACCGGTTCGCAGGCCGCCTTCGCCATCCAGGACTATCCGCTGGGGCCGCTCTTGGCCCAGTGCTGTGGCGGCCGGGTGCGGCTGATGATCGAGCGGGTCGAGGCCGCCAGCCGCGATTGGCTGACCGAGGCCGCGCGCCGGATGGACGCCGACCAGCCGTTCGAGCTGCGCACGCGTTTCGATCCCGGCCTGCTGACCAAGACCATCGCGCCGATCGCGGCGCTGGACGCCGATCCGCCGGCCGTCCGCCTGGGCGGGGCGCCGGCCGCCGCGCGTGGGGCGCGACCCGAGCTCGGCGACGAGCTGGTCGAGCGCAGCGAGGCGCCGCGCCGGCCGCTGCTGCTGTTTGGGGCCGGTCACGTGGGCCAGGCAATCGCCCGGGCCTTCGCGCCGCTGCCATTCAAGCTCTTCTGGTACGACAGCCGGGCCGAGGCCGCCGAGATCCCCGGCGTCGTCGTGCGCGAGCCGGCCGAGCTGGCGGCCCTGGCCATGGGCGCGACGAGCGAGGCCTACGGTCTTGTCCTGACCCACGACCACGCCCTGGACTACGCCCTGACCTCGGCGGGCCTGGCCGGCGGGGGCTTTGCCTATCTGGGCCTGATCGGCTCGAAGACCAAGCGGGCCAGGTTCATGCACCGACTGCGCGACGACGGCTTTTCCGAACTGGCGCTGAACCGCCTGACCTGCCCGATCGGCCTTGCGGGCCTGAAGAGCAAGGCGCCCGAGGTGATCGCCGTCTCGGTGGCCGCCGACCTGCTGATGCGGCTGGAAGCCGCCCAGGCCAGTAACGACGAGGGGTTTCGTGCAAGCGTATAGGGCGTCGATCCTCCACCTGATCGGGGATCCGACGGAGAACGGGGAGGCCGTGGCCTTCCACGAGGACGGCCTGCTGGTCGTCAGCGAGGGGCGGGTGGTCGCGTGCGGCGACTACGCCGCGCTGGCGGCCGACCACGCCGAGGTTCCGATCGAGGACCTGACCGGCCACTGGATCACGCCGGGCTTCGTCGACACCCACATCCACTTCCCGCAGGTCGACATCGTCGCCGCCCATGGCGCCCAATTGCTCGACTGGCTGGAGCAGCACACCTTCCCGGCCGAGGCGGCTTTCGCCGATCCGCAGCACGCGCGCGAGACGGCGACCTTCTTCGTCGACGAACTGCTGCGCAACGGCACCACGACGGCCCTGGTGTTCGGCTCGGTGCACAAGGGCTCGGTCGACGCCCTGTTCGCCGAGGCCCTTTCGCGCGACATGCGGCTGATCGCCGGCAAGGCGCTGATGGACCGCAACGCCCCGCCGGGCCTGACCGACACCGTCGAGGGCGCGCGGGCCGACATGCAGGCTCTGATCGCCGACTGGCACGGCAAGGGGCGGCTGGGCTACGCGGTCACGCCGCGCTTCGCCATCAGCTGCACCGACGCCCAATTGGAGATGGCCGGCCAGGTGCTGGCCGAAAATCCCGGCGTCTGGATGCAGACCCACCTGTCGGAGAACCCGCGCGAGATCGTCGAGACGGCGGAGCTTTTCCCCGGCGCGAGCGACTATCTCGACGTCTACGAACGGTTTGGCCTGGTGCAGAAGCGCTCGGTGTTCGCGCATTGCGTCCACCTGCAGGGCGAGGCCTTTCAGCGGCTGGCGGCCAGGGACGCGGCGGTGTCGTTCTGCCCGACCTCGAACCTGTTTCTGGGGTCCGGCCTCTTCCCGCTGCCGACCGCCTGTCAGCACGGGGTGAAGGTGGGCATCGGCACCGACGTGGGGGCCGGCACGACCTTCTCGATCCTTCACACCCTGGGCGAGGCCTACAAGGTGGGTCAGTTGCGGGGGCAGGCGCTGGATCCGTTCCATGCGCTGTATCTGGCCACCCTGGGCGGGGCGCGGGCGCTGGATCTCGACGACCGCATCGGCAACCTGGCCGCTGGCAAGGAAGCCGACTTCCTGGTGCTGGACCTGGCCGCGACTCCGCTGCTGAAGCGGCGGCTGGCGGCGGCCAAGGGGCTGGAGGACCGGCTGTTCGCGCTGACGGTGCTGGGGGACGACCGCGTGGTGGCCCGGACGTATCTAGCGGGCGTGGAGCGGTGGCGGAAGTAGGCGAGGGGCGTCCCCCTGGATCCTCCCCCCGAAGGGGGAGGTGGCCGCGAAGCGGTCGGAGGGGGACGGGGTTGCGGAGGTGGAAGCAACTTCCCCCTCCGTCGCCTTCGGCGACACCTCCCCCTTCAGGGGGAGGATCTTGACGCCTAAGCCACCACCCCGTTCATCGTCCGCGCATAGAGCGCCAGCAGGCGGTCCGCATCCACGGCGATCGCCGCGCTGTGGATCGGCTGGTCGTCCCAGGCCGAGGGGCCGAAGAGTTCGCCTTCGACCTTCTGCAGGGTCTGGCCGAGCGCGATGCCTTCGGTGACCACGCGGACCGAGCCGCGGCGCACTTCGAACAGGCTTTCGTCGATGACGTAGGCCACGGCGGCGGCGTCGTGGACGCAGCAGCCGACGATGCCGTCACGGCCGCCGTAGAAGGCCGCGTAGGGCTTGGAGATGGCGTTGAGGAACTGGCCCGCCGGACCGGCCGAGGCTTCCAGCGCTTCCATGAAGTCCGGCGTCATGATCACCTGGGTGGTGACGTCCAGGCCGATGACGGCGACATGCCAGGGGGCGGTGAAGACGCGGTCGGCGGCTTCCGGGTCGTTCCAGATGTTGGCTTCGGCCACCGGGGTGACGTTGCCCGGCTTGCCGGCGACCGCGAAGGCGCCGCCCATGATCACCACGCCCTTGAGCAGGGTGGCCACTTCCGGATCGGCTTGCAGGGCCAAAGCGAGGTTGGTCAGCGGGCCGACGGCCACCAGGGTGATCTCGCCCGGGTTGGCGCGGGCGATGTCGATGATCGCCTGGTAGGCCGGCTTGGCCTCGGGCTCGGCGGGAACGAGGCCCGTCAGTTCGACGTCGCCCAGGCCGTTCTCGCCGTGCACGAAGGTGGGCGAGGGGTTGCGCGGGCGCGACAGCGGCTTGTCCGTGCCCTTGTAGACCGGGGCGGTCAGGCCGAAGCGCTGCTTCAGATAGAGGGCGTTGCGGGTGGTGGTGTCGATGTCGGCGTTGCCGAACACGGTCGTCACGGCCACCAGGTCGAGCGCCGGGCTGGCCTCGATGAACAGCAGGGCCATGGCGTCGTCGATGCCGGGATCGGTGTCGAAGATGATCTTGGTCGTCATCGGTCTTCTTGTCTGCGAGCCCGGCGGGAGGCCGGGAAAGCCGATGACCTTAGCTGCCTAGGGCGGCGCGGGCATGTCAAAACGACAACGGCCCGGGCGTTTTTCAACGCCCGGGCCGCCGTTTGCTTCAAGCCTTCGTTCGCTTAGCGGCGGGCGCTCAGCGAGATGCCGACCACGCGCGGCTCGTTGACGAAGCCGGTCAGGTTGTTGAAGTCGATGCCGCCGCGCAGGTTCACCTCGTTGGTGATGTTGCGGGCGAACACGGCCACTTCGTACGCGCCGTCGGTGCGGGCGTAGCCCAGCTTCAGGCCGCCTTCGAAGGTGTCCTTGCTGTTGAACTCCTTGCTCTCGTAGAGGAAGAGGTTCGTGTAGCCCTGACGGAACCAGTCGGTTTCAGCGAACAGTTCGCCGTTGGCGCCGACCGGCACGTTGTAGCGGGCGCCGAAGTTCAGGATGTATTCCGGCGCGTTCGGGAACGGGTTGCCGTTGACCAGGGCCTGGCCGGCGCTGTTCAGCGGATCGGTCACGGTGCACTGGGCGCAGACGGCCACGGCAAGGCCCGAGTCCTTGATCTTGGTGTGGCTGTAGCTGTAGCCGGCCGTCAGCAGCAGGTTCGAGGTCACCTTCCACTCGCCGTCGAGTTCGACGCCGTAGGCCTCGCCCTTCTTGGCGTTGATCAGGCGGTTGGAGTTGCTGCCGCCGCCGACCGCGCTGAACTGCGGGTCGTCGATGGTGTAGGTGAACACCGCGCCGTTCAGGCGGACGCGACGCTCGAACAGCTCGCTCTTAACGCCGGCTTCCCACGACAGGATGGTTTCCGACTGGGCGACCGAGGCCGGGCTGCCGAAGGCGATGTCGCGGCCCTGGATCGACGGACCGCGGAAGCCGCGGGCCACCTTGCCGTAGACGCTGACGTCGTCGTTGACGGCGTAGAAGGCCGACAGGTCCCAGCTGGCCTGGCTGTCGGAGACCGACACCGGGGCCGAGGCGCCGAACGGAGAGGACAGAACTTCCATGTCCTTGTCGTCGTCGGTCCAGCGGACGCCGGCGGTCACCTTCAGGGCGTCGGTGACCTGGTAGGTGCCTTGGCCGAACACGGCCCACGAGGTGTTCTTGTGCTCCAGGGTGCTGGGGGCGACGAAGAACGGGTTGGTCGAGACGGTGAAGGCCGACTTGAAGTAGTAGGCGCCGACCTGCCAGGCCAGCTTGCCGTCGGTGTCGCTGGCCAGGCGGATTTCCTGGGTGACCTGGTCGAGGTCGCCGATGGAGTCCTGGGTGTCGGAGTCGAACGGGATGAAGCCCGGGCCGACGCCGGCCACGCCGCCGTCGATGTCGCCGCGCGAACGGCCCTTGGCGGTTTCATAGGCGCTGATCGAGGTCAGCTTCACGCCGCCGAAGTCGTGGTCGATCTTCAGCGAGACGCCGGTCGAGTCGTACTCCTGCGGGTTGTTGGCGCCGCCGTTGTAGCTGACCTTGTCGCGGTCGAAGTTCGAATTGATCTTGTTGCTGCCGGCCGTGAGGATGTTGGCGCGGAAGACCGCCGCGGTGCCGTCCAGCGAACGGGTGTGGGCGATGGCCAGGATCGAGGTGTCCTCGGTCGGGGTGGCCAGGATCTGGAGGCGAGCGGCCTTTTCGTTGTAGCCGCCCAGCGCGTCCTTCACGCCGGTGAAGCTGTTGTCGATGTAGTCGTCGCGGTGCTGGTACAGGGCCGAGGCGCGGACGGCCAGCTTGCCCGGGACGATGGCGCCGCCGACGCCGCCTTCGAAGGTGGCCGAGCCGTACGAGCCGTAGGTGGCCGTGCCGTTGGCGCGGAAGTCTTCGCTGGGCTTCACCGTGTCGAACTTGACGATGCCGGCGGTGGTGTTGCGGCCAAACAGCGTGCCTTGCGGGCCGCGCAGGACTTCGACCTGCTCGACGTCATAGACGGGCGAGGACTTGAGCACGACGTTCTCGAGGACGACGTCGTCCATGATCACCGACACCGGCTGCGAGGCGGCCAGGTCGAAGTCGGCGTTGCCCAGGCCCCGGATATAGAAGCGCGGGGCGGCGCGGCCGTTGGAGCTTTCGATGTAGAGGCCGGGGACGCGGCTCGACAGGGCCAGCACGTCCTCGCCGGCGGCGAAGATCGAAGCCAGCTTCTCACCCGAGACGGCGGCGACGGAGACCGGCACGTCCTGGATGTTTTCCGAGCGCTTCTGGGCGGTGACGATCACGTCGTCGAGGGCGACCGGCGTGTCCTGGGCGAAGGCCGGGGCCGCGACGGCGGCGGCCAGCAGGAGAGCGCCGAACGCGGCGCCGGAGCGCAGCTTGGCTTGATTGGTCATGTCGAAATCCCCTTCGAACACCGGTGGAGGAGCCGGTTGCGGGGTGCAATGCACAATGGCGTCGCCGAAATCAAAAGGCTTGATGACGACTCGGTATCGACTCCGTGAAGTTTGTTCAGGGGCTGTCACTATTTGACCACGCTGCGACAAGGGCGCCCAAAACTAGGTCATAAGTCAGGACATACTTACTTATCGTCCTTGGTCGGAACGTCTGTCGCTTACTGTGCAAGGCGTTGATCGGCGCCGCCCTGAAGCAGCGAAACGTGCGCCGAGACGATTTTCCAGCCGTTTTCGGTGCGCAGCCAGGTCTGGCTCTGGCGGCCGGGCTGTTTTGCCCCGGTTCTGAGGAATTCGACGTTGGCGATCGCGAAATCGCGCCCGAAAGTGGTGATTTCGGTCCGCAGCCGCTCGCGCAGCGGCGAGCCGCCGGCCCGTCCGATTCGAAAGGCGGCGATCTCGGCGAAGCCGTAGAGGTTCTCGGCCACGCCGTAGCGGACGGTTTGCGGCGCGTCGCGGAAGAAGCCGTCCAGCGCCTCGACGTCGTTGGTCATCAGAGCCGTCTCGTAGGCGTCGACCGCGGCGGTCACCTGCGCCAGCACCTCGGGGTCATTGATGATCATGATTTGAACTCCGGAGGGCGGTGGGCGGCGATCACGCCGGCGCGCTCCAGGCGCAGGGCGGCGGCGAAGGCCAGGTCCTCGCGCCAGGCCGGCGCGATCAGCTGCACGCCGACGGGCGGCTTGCCAGGACGGTTCACGGGCGCAGCGATCACCGGCAGGCCGATATAGCTGATCGGCTGGGTGTAGGCGCCCAGGGTCTTGCGCACCGACACCTGCGCGCCGGCCAGTTCCATGGTCGCCTGGCCGATTGGCGGGGCGGGGCAGGGGGCGACGGGGGCGAGCAGCAGATCGAAGTCCTCGAACAGCTTGCGGACGGCGTCGCGGAACACGGGGCGATAGCGGCGGGCGGCCTGCGCCACCTCGCCCGGCAGCAGGGCGCCGGCCAGCAGGCGGTCGCGCACCGCCGGGTCGTAGTCGAGGGCGCGGGCGGCCAGATCCTGGAAGTGCAACTGGCCGCCTTCCGAGGCGCTCATGGCGAAGGCGGCGGCGCGGGCGGCCTGGGCGCCGGGCAGTTCGACGTCGCGACGGGCCTGCAGGGCGTCGGCGACGATCTCCAGCGCCTCGACCACTTCGGGGAAGGCGCCTTGCTGGAACCAGCCGCCCAGCACGCCCACGCGCAAGGGCTGATCGGCCAGGGCGTCGAGGCGTCCCGACAGCGGATCGGCCACCGGCGGCGACAGGTCGTCGCGCGGGTCTGGACCCTGCAGGGCGTCGTAGGCGACGGCGAGGTCGGCGGCCGTGCGGGTGAACGGGCCGATGTGGTCCAGGCTATGGACGAAGGGGAAGGTCCCGGCCCGCGACAGCCGGCCCAGAGTCGGCTTCATGCCGAACACGCCGCACAGGCCGGCGGGGATGCGGATGGAGCCGTTGGTGTCCGAGCCCAGGGTCAGGGGAACGATCCCGCCGGAGACGGCCGCAGCCGAACCGCCCGACGAGCCGCCGGCGATGCGGGCCGGGTCGTGCGGATTGCGCGTCGGCCCGTCGTGGGCGTTCTCGGTGACGAAGCCGTAGGCGAACTCGTCCATGTTCAGGGCGCCGACCAGCACCGCGCCGGCCGTCTTCAGTTTGGCGACGGCGGTGGCGTCGGCGGTGGCGGGGCTCGCATCGCGGCGGATCTTGCTGCCGGCCAGGGTGACGTGGCCGGCCACGTCGAACAGGTTCTTGACCGCGAAGGGCACGCCGGCCAGCGGGCCAAGGTCGACGCCTGCCGCAAAGGCGGCGTCCACCGCGTCGGCCTGGGCCAGGGCCTCGGCCTCGAAGACGGCGGTGAAGGCGTTGAACGGTTCGGCCCTGGCGGCGGTCAACGTGCGTTCGGCGATCTCGCGAGCGGTGGTCCGCCCCTCGCGTTGGGCGCGTCCCAGGGCCTGGATGGTGTCGAAGCTCATGGCTCGAACGCCTCCACGGCCGAGGACGGATCCGTCAGCCCAGCGAACAGGGCCGTCTGATCGCGCAGCAAGGCGAGGTTCTCGGCGACGCCGGCGCGGCAGCTTTCAGGAACGGGCAGGCCGAGTTCGGCGCTGCGGGAGTCCAGATAGGCGGCGACCTTGGCGTCGGTGAGGTTTTGGAAGGCCGACAGATCGCCGCCCGACATGGGAAGTCACTCACGCAAGGAAGTAATTGAATACTTCATAGCCAGCCGACGATAACGCCGCCAGCGCGGGTTTTTCAAGCGCTTAAGCTGAGGCGATCGCCTGCCGAATGCGCGACCTCGGTGCAGCCGGCGCCCAGCGCGGAGGCAGGTATGGCAAAGCAGGGCGCGAGCGACGAGCCGGGCTTCGTCCCGGCGGCGGCGCGGTCGGAGACTGGAGGCCGTTTCAAGCCTTCGGTCCCCGCTTCGCCATGCATCACCACCTCGCCTCCACCCCGGAAACCGTCCGCTTCGGCATCTTCGACGCGGCCTTCGATCCGGTCCTGACCATCCAGCCGGGCGACAGCGTCACCTTCGACTGCGTGTCGGGCGGGCCCGAGGTGATGCCCAGCGCGGAGTCGTGGCTGACCATCCCGCCGGCCCTGCAGGCGATCCACGACGCCAGGCTCGACCGGATCGGGCCGCACATCCTTACCGGGCCCGTGGCCATCGCCGGGTCCGAGCCGGGCGACACCCTGGAAGTGCGGATCGAAGCGGTGGAGCCCAACAACGACTGGGGCTACTGCGCCGTGCGGCCTCTGGCCGGCACCATCCCGGAAGACTTCCCCGACCGCTATGTCAGCCACATCGCCGTCGACAAGGCTCGCGGGGTCTGCAAGCCGGAGTGGGGGCCGCAGCTGCCGTTGCGTCCGTTCTTCGGCACCATGGGCGTGGCCCCGCCGGCCAAGTATGGCCGCCTGTCCAGCCGCGAGCCGCGCGAGCACGGCGGGAACATGGACAACAAGGAGCTGGGCGCGGGCGCGACCCTGTTCCTGCCGGTCTGGGTTCCGGGCGCCAACTTCTCGGCCGGCGACGGCCACGGGCGCCAGGGCGACGGCGAGGTCTGCGTCAACGCCCTGGAGATGGGCCTGACCGGGACCTTCAGCTTCATCCTGCACAAGGCGGCCGATGTGGGCGTGGCGACCTGGCCGCGCGCCGAGACGCCCACCCACTACATCGTCATGGGCTTCAACGAGGACCTGGACCTGGCCATGAAGCAGGCCCTGCGCGGCATGATCGACTTCATCTGCGCCCGCTCGAACCTGACCCGCGTGCAGGCCTATCAGTTCTGCTCGCTGGCCGTGGACTTCCGCGTCACCCAGACGGTGAACGGCGAGAAGGGCGTGCACGGCATGCTGGAGAAGGGCGTGCTGTTCTGAGGAGATCGACCTTCTCCCATAGGGAGAAGGAGGGGCCCGCGCCGAGAGGCGTGGGAGGATGAGGGGTTACGCCGCCGGGCGGTGTTCCGGCGCGCCGTCCTCGGTCCCTAACCCCTCACCCTCCCAGGCTCGCGCCTGGGCCCCTCCCTCTCCCTCTGGGAGAGGGGGCGATTGCGTCTCGGCCGGTTCGGTCGCCAGCAGCGCCCAGTGGGTGCGGAAGAAGCCCATCCTAACGCTCCCGGGTCATGGCGATCAGCCGGGCCTGCAGCGCCTCGGGCGTCTCGGGGCCATGGTCGCCGTCATGCAGCACGCGGGCGAACCAGTAGCCGTCGGCCGCCAGCCGCACGACGCGCAGGCGCGGGTCGGAATCGGTGTCGGCGTGGCGGATGAGACGCTCGTTGATCCATTGGCCCCAGCGGCGTCGCAGGGCCGGATCGGTGACCATCGAGATGGTCAGGGCTTGGCCGCTGAGCGCCTGGCTGCAGCACTCGAAGGTCGAGACCACATAGGCGCGGGTGAAGCAGCCGTGGCCGCCTTCGTCCTCCGCGATCAGGCGATCGAGGCTCTCCTCCATCTGCTCGAGCATGAAGTCGAAGACGGCGTCGATCAGCACCTGCTTGTTGGTGAAGTGATGGAACAGGCCGCCCTTGGTGACGCCGGCGCGGTCGGCCACCGCCTGCACGGTGATCCCGCCCAGGCCCTGCTCTTCGGCGAGCGCGACGGCGGCCTCCAGCAGGGCGCGGCGCACCTGCTCGGGCTGCTTGGGGCGATTGTAGGCGGTAGTGTTCATCCGTGCCCCAGGGTGCGCGAGAAGAGCTGGGCGACGACCACGCCGCTGACGATCAGGCCGATGCCGATCATCGCCGGCAGGTCGAGCATCTGGCGGAAGAGCACGGCGCCGATCACCGCGGTCAGCACGATCCCGACCCCGCTCCAGATGGCGTAGGCCACGGCCAGCGGCATGTGCTTCAGCGCGATCGACAGCAGGAAAAAGGCCAGCGCGTAGAGGCCGGCGGTGGCCAGGCTGGGCAGCAGTTTCGTGAACTGCTCGGACTTCTGCAGGAAGGTGGTGCCGGCCACCTCGGCGGCGATGGCGCCGGCGAGCATGGCGTAGGCGGAAGCGGGGACGGACACGCGGGGACCTCGGCTGGGGAGGTGTGCAAGATACCGTCTGGTCGGTTTGTTTTCAAGTGTGCAGGTGATCCTTCTCCCCTTGCGGGAGAAGGTGGCGGCCAAAGGCCGGCGGACGAGGGGGGCGCACCAACGAAAAACGCCGCGAAAGCCGATCAGCTTTCGCGGCGTCTTGCTTTTGAGAGACCCCTCACCCGACCTCCCTGCGGGAGGCCACCCTCTCCCGCAGGGGGAGAGGGATCAAAGAGAGAGCAGGCGCCGCACCACGAATTCCATCATCTGCGGCGTCAGCGGCCGCCGGGTGGCCTGGTTGTTCAGGGCCAGGCCGCTGAGGGCGTCGATGATCAGGTCGGCGTCGGTGTCGGCAGGGATCTCGCCGCGGGAGATGGCGCGTTCGACGACCTGGCGGTTGTAGGCCCGGCGGCGCTGGAAGTCCTCCTGGCCGTTCTGAAACAGCTCGGGCCGCACGCGGCTCTCGGCGATCAGGAAGCTCATGCATGGCCCGACGACCGGGTCGTTGTAGAGGTCGATCATCGCCTGGCCCAGCGCCACGAGGTCGGCGACGACATCGCCGGTGTCGGGCAGGGTCTCGAACAGGAAGGCCTCGTTGAAGGCCTCGCCCACCGCCTGCATCGGCGTGGCCCAGCGGCGATAGAAGGTGGCGCGCGGGGCGCCGGCCTTGTCGCAGATCTTTTCCAGGGTCAGGCCCGACATGCCGTGCTGGGCCAGCACCTCCAGCGCTGCGCGCTTGAGGCGCTTTTCCACCTCCGGGTCACGCGGGCGGCCGGGTCCCCGGCGCTTGGGCGGTTCGGACAGGGTTTCGGAAGGCGGGCCGGGCTCGAAGTCCATGGACGCAACCTAGAGCGCATTTGCGAACGATGGTCAAAAAAAGCGGCGCATCCGGGGAGGATGCGCCGCCAAAACCGCATGGCGCTGGGAAGGTCGGCCACGCGAAGGAAAGGATCGGGATCAGAACTTGCCGCGGATCCCCAGCATGATCTGGCGACCGGGCTGGTAGTAGGTGTAGGCGGCGCTGTCCCACTGGAACGGGCTGCGCTGGGCCTCCTCGGTGATGTTGATGACGTCGAGGCTGACGCGCGGCTGGGTCGGCAGATTGTCGAACTGGTAGCTGGCCGACAGGTCCCACTGGCCGCGGGCGTCGGTGTTGATGGTGGCCACCGGGATGCCGTTCTGGCCCGGACCCGACGAGATCTGGGCGTCGTTCCAGACGTAGGACAGCCGCACCGTGGCCCCGTGCTTCTCGTAGTAGCCGGTGACGTTGTAGGTCCACGGCGAGATGCCGACGGCCTGGGCCGGGGCGCCATTGCCGCGCGCGTTCTGCTCCACGTGGGTGGCGTTGGCGGTGAAGCCTGCGCCGTCGAGCAGGAAGTCCAGCGGCTGCACCCAGGTGACCTCCTGGCCCAGGATGGTCAGCACGCCGTCGGCGTTGATCTGCTGCTGCACCGTGACCGTCGCCGCGGCCGGGCCGCCGCGATTGTTGATCGCCTGCTGCTGCAGGTTGGTCAGCTGGTCGAAGGGCACGCCCAGCTGGCTGAACGGGATGGTGTTGGTCCCGTTGACGGTGAAGCCGGTCAGCTCCTTGCGGAACAGGGCCACGCCGATATAGCCGGCGCCGCCGGTGTACCACTCGCCGCCGATGTCGAAGTTGTTGGACGTGTAGGGCTGCAGGTTCGGATTGCCCTGGTTGGCCTGCTGGGCCGAGGGGTCGGCGAAGGTGGTGCCCGGCAGCATGGCGCTGGGGTTGGGGCGGGTGACCGTGCGCGAGGCCGAGGCGCGCAGGATCAGGTCCTCGCGCAGGTTCCAGGCGAGGTTGAACGAGGGCAGCAGGCCGTCGTAGTTGCTGGTGCGCGACAGGAACGACAGCACGCCGTTGACGGTCTGCGGGCCCTCGATCGTCTGGTCGGTCGAGTAGTAGCGGGCCCCCAGGTTGAAGCGCAGGTCGCGGTCCAGAACCTGGGTCGCGCCGTTGACCTCGACATAGGCGCCGGTGGTCTTTTCGCGGATCAGGCCCGAGGCCGCGCCGGTGGCGGCGGCGGCCGAGAACGGGGCGCTGTCGAGGAAGGCCTGGTAGTTGCTGTCGGCGAAGAAGCGGTCCTTGTCCAAGGTGATGAAGCCCAGCGGACCCTGCTTGATGTAGCTGGCCAGGTTGGCCTGGGGGATGGCCGAGCCGGCGCGGCCGTCGCAGGCGGGAACCGGGGCGGGAACCGGGCTCTGCGGCGTCACTCCGCCGCCGCCGCAGGTGTAGGCCTGCCAGCGGGCGGAGTTGTCGAGCGCGGTGATCGTGCGGCCGACGTCGTCATAGGCGACGCCGAACTTGAAGTTGGTCCCCTTGTCGTCGCCGAGCGTCAGGTCGAAGTGGGCGCCCTTGGTCTGGGTGACGCGCTTTTCGGCCTGCACGTTGACGCGGCCGCCGGCCCACACCCAGCCCAGCGACGGGTCGTTGAGGTCCTTGTTGGACTTGATCGACGGATAATCGCCGCCGCCATTGGCGTAGGTGACGTTCAGGCCCGAGTTCAGCGGGGTGTTGAACAGCACCGTCGGCGCCTCGCGGAAGAAGACGCTGCGGCTCCAGTTCACCTGGCCGTCCAGCTTGATCCAGTCGTTGGGGCGCCAGGTGAAGCCGGGGTTGAGGTTCAGGACCTCGACGTCCTCCTCGTAGGGGCGGTACTCGAGGAAGAACTGCGAATTGAGGAACGTGCCCTCGGTGACCACGCCCTCGCCGTTCACCTTCACGCCCACCGGGACCATGAAGTTGGAGTTGCGCACGACCCAGTTCATGTCGATGCGCTCGAACGAGCGGCTGCCCTTGGAATAGAGGGTGTCGAAATAGACGTTCAGCTGGTCGTTGGGCCGCCACTCGGCCGAAAGCACGTAGGAATCGCGGTCACGCTCGCCCGAGCTCCAGCTGTCACGGCCCAGACGCGGCAGCTGGGCGTCCGACAGCTGCTGCAGCGTCGTGCCCGGGTTCAGCGCGGTCAGCAGGGCGTTGTCGATCGTCTGGCCGGGCGTCAGGCCGTTGGAGGTCACGCCGGCCGGCACGGTGGAGGCCCAGTTGAAGTTGTTGCCGCCGGTGACGTTGCAGCCGGTGCAGGTCATGTTGGCGTTCGACCAGCCGACGCTTTCGAAGCCCGTGGTGGTGCTCTTGGTGCGGGCGATGGCGACGCCGCCCAGCAGGCCGAAGTCGCCGATCGGCGTCTCCCAGGTCTTCGAGGCGATCAGCGAGCCGCGCGGGCTGATGTCGTCGGCCTGGTTGTTCTTGCCGGCTTGCAGCGAATAGATCAGCTGGCCGTCACCCTTATAGTCGAAGGGGCGGGCGCTGCGCATGTTGACCACGCCGGCGACGCCGCCCTCGACCATGCCGGCCGTCGGGGTCTTGTGCACGTCGAGCCGGGTGAAGAGCTCGGTGGGGAAGAGGTCGAGGTCGACCTCGCGGTTCTGGTTCTGGCTGTCGGTGCGGCCCGACGAGGCCACCGCGATCTGCGAGCCGTTCAGCAGGATCTTGGTGAAGTTGGTGCCCAGGCCACGGATGGTGACGTTCAGGCCCTCGCCGTTGATCTCGCGGGTCAACTGGACGCCGGGGATGCGGTTGAGGGACTCGGCGATGTTGAGGTCGGGGAACTTGCCGATGTCCTCGGCGAAGACCGAGTCGGTGAAGGCGACGCTTTCGCGTTTCGCATTGGTCGCGTCGGCCAGGCTCTTGCGATAGCCGGTGACGACGACCTCCTCGACCGCGTCGGGCTCGGCGGCCTGCGGCGCGGGCGCCGTCTGGGCCAGGGCGGGCAGGGCGACGAGGGCGGTGGTCAGGCAAGTGGCCCCGATCAGGACCTGGCGGATTCCGCGCGTGCGGTGGCTGGACGACATCATTCACTCCCCTGCGCTTTTGGCTTTTCGCGCTTTTCGCATCGACCGCCGCCGTCCGCCGTTGCGCGGCGATACGACTGGTAGCGGTCACAGGAGTGAACGGCTACGAGGTAAGGCCTATCGTGTCAAGGTGGTCATACCTTTGCGGTCGCGTAGGTCGGACAAGGTCAAGCTTGCGCGCCCTCGCGCCCGGCGCGCGCCGGTGGGCCTCACGAGAGCGGTCTTGAAAAAGGGGGCGGCGCCCAGGCGCGGCGACGCCGCCCGCCAGGTCATGCTGAACGCCGACCCGTGGCGGCTGGAGGACGGGGTGACGGTCCGTGACGGCTCGCCCGCGTTCGACCCGCAGATCGTGGCCTCGCGCCACGGCCTGGGCGGCGCCGGAACCACGCCCGGCTGCCTCAACCCGCCGGGGCGGGTGTTCCAGGTGGGCGTACGGAAGATCGTGGTCTGAAAACTATTCGATCACCACGTTGGAGAAGCTGTAGGCCTCGATCCTGACGTTGGGCACCCGGCCTTCCGAATAACGGATAGTTCCAAGGACGGTGACGCGCACGCGCCGTTCCGGCGTCGGGCGCACCGCCGTCAGGGCCTGCTCCATCGCCTCGCCGCCCTCGACCTTTCGGTCGGTGAAGCGGAACGGCAGGAATTTCGCCGAGCAGGCGGGGAACTTCATGCCGCTGTATTCGCGCCAGTCCGTGAAGAACACGCCGTCGAGGGTAACCTCCCTGTCGGCGTACTTGGCGGGGTCGGCGATCACGTCGCAGGGATCCACGGTCGAGGCCGGTCTGGCCAGATCGGCCCCGTTCGCGCAGCCGAGCATGGCGGTCGCGCCGGCCAGGCTGGCCAGGGTGATGTTCAAGGCGCGGATGGTCAGCATTTCCCCCCCGCTTGAGCGCACCAGATACTAACCGATTTCTCCGCGGCGGACATCACCGCCGCGTCGATCTGCTCAGCCGAAGCGCCCGGGCGAGGGAAGCCCTCGTTGCTGCTCGTGTGTCCCGCGGCCGCCATGCCGTGCAGGATGCCGATCTCGTTGCGGTAGGCGTTCAGTTCGGTTTGCCGGGCCTGCTCGACCGTGCGAGGGTCGCCGCCGTTGCGCCGGCCGTCGATGCCGTGACGGCCTTCATGGCCGATAACGCCCGCCGCAGAGGCCCGAAGGCCGAGCAGTTCGTTGCCGGCGCCCTTCAGGAACTTCTCGCTGATTCGGATCGTGACATTGCCGTTGGCGTCTGTCTCAGCGGTGGCGGTGGCGCCTTCGTAGTTGCCGCCGACCTGGAAGTTGACGCCGTTGTCCTCGCCGCTCTTGCCGAAGAACGTGACGAGTTCCTGAAGCGAGCTGCGTTCCTGCGAGTTCTTGGTGTTGGCGGCGGCCAAGGCGATGTCGGATACCGCAGTATCGATTTCGACCGGGCAGGGCTGGTCGCCACATTTGTAGAGGCCGGTCGGATCGGTCCGGTTGAGGGGGTCACCGCCGACATAGGCGTAGAGGTTCAGGTCGTCCTTCGAGCCCACCGGGTCCGTCTGCAGGAACCAGCCGCGTTCGGGATCGTAGGCGCGGGCCTTGTAGTGGTAGAGTTTGAGCTCGGGCAGCGCCATCTGCCCTGTGTAACGGAAGCGGCTGCCCGCGCCCCAGCGGTCGCCAGGTTCGCCGTAGGGGCCGTAGGTGTAGATCGTCGTGGCCGAACCGGCGACCGAGGCGATCACCGAGCCCTGACGGTCGGCGTGCAGGGTGCGCGGATTGGAGAAGTCGGCGCCTTCCCACCAGACGATCGCCTCGTCGACGCCGTAGCTGGGCGCGTAACGACGCAGGAGATTGCCCGCGCCGTCGTACTCGGCCACCAGCTTGACCCCATCGTAGAGGAACTGGGTGACGGCGCCGCCGACGGTCAGTTGCACCAGCCGGCCCAGTGGATCGTACTGCAGGGCCGCGCCGTTGACGGCGGTCAGGCGGTTTTCGCCGTCATAGGCGAAGGTGCGGTTGTAGCCGTCGCTGGTCAGGTTGCCGTTGCAGTCATAGCCCTTGCCGCTGGCCGCGCAGCCGGCGCCGTACAGCGAGACGATCCCCGCGTCGCGGTTGAGGCCGTCGGCCACGGCGTTCAGGCTGGAATTGGTCCCGGCCCAGACGAAGGCGCCGTTGCTGACCGTGCTGGTGAGCACCTGGCTGGCCGCATTGTACTGGAAGCCGTACTGGACGGTCTGGCCCGGCAGGGTGTGCTTGAGGGTCTTCAGGCGGTTGCCGGGGTCGAACGACCAGTCGGTGCTGCGCGCCACGCCGAACACCGCGGCCGGGGACGTGGACGACGTCCTTCGCCCAAGATCGTCGAAGCCATAGGTGATCAGGCTCACGCCGTCCCGCTTGACCTCGGTCAGGCGGCCGGCCGCATCGATCGTGTTGGATAGTGAACCGCTGATGGGCCAGGCCATCGAGGTGCGGTTGCCGGCCTTGTCGGTTTCGTAAGTCAGCTTGCGGGTGCGCTGATTGCCGCTGCTCTTGTCGATCTTCGACGTCTCGCCGGTCATCCGGCCGGCCGTATCGTAGTCGTAATAGACCCCGTCGCTGTCTTCGGCGAGGCCGAAGGTCGCCGCCTTGACCTTGCCTGTCAGGTCATACCGGTAGTCCACGGTGGCGACCCGCGCCCCGCTCTTGCGGGTCATGCGGTTGAGAGCGTCGAACTCGTAGGTGATCCAGTTGCCGTCGCGCTTGCGCAGGCCCTTGCGGTTGCCGTTGTCGTCGTAGTCGTACTGCTCGTAATCGTTCGGGTTCGAAAGGCCCTCGCAGGGATTGCTCGAGGCCTCACAGCGCGTCACCGACGGGAAGGACTGCTGCTGCAGCCGGTCAAAGCCGTCATAGGCCAGCGTGGTTTTGTTGCCGTTGGCGTCGATGATCGTCTTCTGCTTGCCGCTGGGCGTGTAGGTGTACTTGGCGTAGGTCCGCTCGGCGTTGGTGCCGAGCGCCTGGATGGTTTCCTTCACCTGCCCGGCGGCGTCGTAGACGGTTCGGGTCACCCGGTCCGGATTGGCGGCGCCGCTCGGTGGGGGAGCGCAGGCGTCCGGACGATCGGTGGCCGCATAGAGGGTTGAAAATGCGGTCGGATCCATGCGCACGGCGGTGCAGGTAGGGCGTCCGGCGGCGTCATAGCTGGTCTCGGCCAGGCTTGCGGCGCTCGTTCCGACATTGGCGTAGATCTGGGTCCTGTTACCGATGGCGTCGTGCTTGAACTTCGTGGTGCTGCTGATGGTGAAGCCATTGGCCGTCACCACCCCGTTGGCGTCGATCGACACCGAACTGGCCGTGCCCACGTCGGTCTGCACCAGCAGGCCGTCGTCATCATAGGTGTACTGCTCGACCACCCGCAGCGCCGAGGGCTGGTTGCCGGGCCGCAGGTTCGAGCCATCCGGATCGGGCCCGATCTTCATGATCAGCCGCCGGTTCTTGTCCCACTTGTAGTAGGTCGTCAGGTCCTGAGCTGAATAGGAAAGCGCCGTTGCGCTCGCCGCCCAGCCCGCCCCGAGAATCAAAGCCACGCTTGCCAGGGCTCGCCGCCGAAGGCCGTGCACCATCGTCGAACGTTTCCCGATGGCGAGCCGATCCGAAGTTCCAGAACGCTTCACTTGCCCCAACGCATCGCCTCGCTTCACTCAAGGTCAAGCTTGGCTTGCCATCGACCCGGATTGTGCGCAAGTCGCGTTGCAGCCGAAAATTGCACAGGCGTGGCGGCGCCGGCGATCCCTTAGGCCGCCTGCGCCCGCGCCACCCGGTCCGTCACGAAGGTCATGTGGTCGGGCATGGCCTCGGCCGAGCGGGCGATGACGGCGCGGATCTCGTTCATGCGGGCGCGCAGCAGGTCGTCGCTCATGACGTCGGCCATGGGGTCCCAGCCCTTGGGCTTGAGGCCTTGGCCGACCATGACGGCGAACCAGGAGGTGTCGTTGAACAGCTCCTCGTTCTCGCGGAAGATCCGGCCGTGGCTCTCGAAGACGGCGATCTTGTCGGCCAGGTAGTCGGGGATCTCCATCTCGCGCAGATAGTCCCAGTAGGGCGTGTCCGAGCGCTGCGTGGCCTTGTAGTGCAGGATGAGGAAGTCGCGGATCTTCTCGTATTCGAAGGTCATCACCCGGTTGTAGCGGTCGATGTCGGGCTGCTGGAACCGGCGGTCGGGGAACATGGCCAGCAGGCGCGAGATGCCCACCTGGATCAGGTGGATGCTCTGGCTTTCCAGCGGCTCCATGAAGCCGGCCGACAGGCCGATGGCCACGACGTTCTTGTTCCAGCTCTTCTTGCGGCGGCCGGCCTTGAACTTCAGCGTCCAGGGCGTCGCCAGGGCCTCGCCGTCGAGATTGGCCAGCAGGTAGGCCGTGGCCTCGTCCTCGCTGATGTGCGCGCTGGAGAAGGCGTAGCCGTTGCCGATGCGGTGCTGCAGCGGAATACGCCACTGCCAGCCGGCCGGGCGGGCTGTGGCGCGGGTGACCGGGTCGGTCGAGCCGCCCGAGGCGCAAGGCACGGCTACCGCGCGGTCGTTGAGCAGCCAGTGCGACCAGTCCTCGAAGCCGCTCTTCATCGCGCCCTCGATCAGCAGGCCGCGGAAGCCCGAGCAGTCGATGAAGAGGTCGCCCTCGACCACCGCGCCGTTCTCCAGCGTCACCGACTCCACGAAGCCGTCGGTTCCGCGCAGGGCGACGTCGACGATCCTGCCCTCGATGCGGCGCACGTGGCGGGCCTCGGCGTAGTCGCGCAGGAAGCGGGCGTAGAGGCCGGCGTCGAAGTGGAAGGCGTAGGCTATGTCGCCCAGGGGCGAGTTTTTCTGCCCCGTGGGCCGCTGGAACTTCGCCTGAGCCGCCGCCAGCGACTGCAGGGAGTATTCGGAAAGGTCGGCCGCCTCGCCCATGGCCTGGTAGCGCAGCCAGTAGGCGTGGAACGACACCCCCTCCATGTCGACGCCATAGGGGCCGAAGGGGTGGTGGTAGGTATGGCCGATCTGCTTCCAGTCGCGGAACTCGATGGCCAGCTTGTAGGTGGCCTTGGTGCGGCGCAGGAAGTCGTCCTCGTCCAGGCCCAGCATGCGGTTGAACATGTTTATCTGGGGGATGGTCGACTCGCCGACCCCGACGGTGCCGATGGCCTCGCTTTCGATCACCGTGACCTTGGTCACGCCGTCCTTGAGAAAGCGGCCCAGGGCGGCGGCGGTCATCCAGCCGGCGGTGCCGCCGCCGACGATGACGACGTGACGGATGCGGTCGTTGCTCATGCGGCGACTCCTTCGGCCGCGCCGCAGTAGCGGGCGACGAACTGGGCGTGATCCGGCATCGCCTCGGCGGTGCGGGCGATCAGGGCGGACAGGTGGTTGAGGCGCTGGCGCACCTCGTTTTCGGGCAGGCTGTCGACCAGCGGGTCCCACTCCTCCGGCACGATCCCCTGGCCCAGCAGCACGGCCAGCCAGTTGGGTTCGTGGAACAGGTCGTACTCCGACGGGAACCAGCGGCCGCGATGAGCGAACAGCTCCATGCGCCGGGCCAAGCTGTCGGGCACGGTCATCGAGGCCAGGTAGCGCCAGTAGTCGGTGTCGTCGCGGCGGGTGGCGTGGAAGTGCAGGATCACGAAGTCGCGGATGCGGTCGACCTGCTCGGCGGTCAGGCGATTGTACTCGTCGACCTCCAGCGGATCGACGCCGTTGCGCGGGAACAGGGCCAGGAGCTTGGTGATCCCGGCCTGGATCATATGGATGCTGGTGCTTTCCAGCGGCTCGATGAAGCCGGCCGACAGGCCGATCGAGCAGACGTTCTTCTCCCAGGCGCGCTCGCGGCGGCCAGGCGTGAAGCGCAGGAAGTTGGGCTCGTCGGTCGGGGCGCCGTCGAGATTGGCCAGCAGGGTGTCGAGCGCCCGCTGGTCGTCGACGTGATGGCTGGAATAGACGTAGCCGTTGCCGATGCGGTGCTGCAGCGGGATGCGCCACTGCCAGCCGCCCTCGCGGGCGGTGGCGCGGGTGAACGGGGTCAGGCCGTCGCCGCCGAGCTCGCAGCCGATGGCCACGGCGCGGTTGTTGGGCAGCCAGCGGCCCCAGTCCTGGTAGGGGACCTTCAGGGCCTGGCCGATGACGAGGCCGCGGAAACCCGTGCAGTCGACGAAGAAGTCGCCCTCGACGCGGCGGCCGTCCTCCAGCACCACGGCCTCGACGAACCCGCTTTCGGCGTTCTGGTCCACCCGGCCGATGCGGCCCTCGATGCGGATGACGCCGCGCTGTTCGGAAAAGCCGCGCAGGAAGCGGGCGTAGAGGCCGGCGTCGAAGTGATAGGCGTAGCGCAGGCTCGACATGACCTTGGACGGGTCGGGATCAGGCAGGGAAAAGCGCCAGCGGCGGGCGGCGGCCTCGGTGAGGTTGTAGTCGCCGATCGGGCCGGCGCGGTCCGCGAACTTGCGCCAGACCTGGTGGAACTTGATGCCCTCCAGGTCGAGGCCGAAGGTCCCGAACGGGTGGTGATAGGTCTCGCCGATCGCGCCCCAGTCGACGAACTCGATGCCCAGCTTGAAGCTGGCCTTGGTGGCGCGCATGAACTCGCGCTCGTCGACGCCCAGCATGGTGTTGAAGGTCAGGATCGGCGGGATGGTGGCCTCGCCGACGCCGACCGTGCCGATGGCTTCGGATTCGACGAGGGTGATCTTCAGGCCCTGGGCGCTGAGGGTCTTGGCCAGCGCCGCCGCCGTCATCCACCCGGCCGTGCCGCCGCCCACGACGACGACGGACCTCACGCGTTGGTCTGACATGATACGCTTTCCCGCCCCAGAAGATCTTATGTCCGCACGGCTTTGAACGCCGTTTCAAGCGGGTCGTAAATTGACTGCGCTGTCCGCATTTGTCACGTTTCCCGCCGGTGAAAAATCGCCAGGGCGTCGTTTCTGGCGGAAAAGTCGTTTCAAAACAAAAAGATGAATGGCGTGCAGGTTGACGTTACGGGGTTATGTCAACGCCCTTGACGTGGTCGACCTTTGCCATATCATCAGACCAATAATGGTCTCGACATATGACCAATGGTAGCGCTACCGCGTTGCCGCACCTGGGGAGGAATACAAGAATGAGCTCCGTCAACGGAGCGTCCGCGACGCGTGGGCGCCAGACTCTCGGCGACAACCTGAAATTCGGCCTGAAGTGCGGGGCGTCGGCCCTGGCGCTGAGCCTGGTGTTCGGGGCGTCGGCCCTGGCCCAGACGACCGCCCCGGCCAGCGGCAAGACCACCGAGGACACGGTCGACGAAGTGGTCGTCACCAGCATCCGCCAGAGCCTCAAGAGCAGCCAGCAGCTGAAGCAGTCGTCGGAGATCATCGGCGACTCGATCACCGCCGAGGACATCGGGGCCCTGCCGGACCGTTCGGTGACCGAAGCCCTGCAGCGCGTGCCTGGCGTGTCGATCAACCGCTTCGCCGCCGGCGTCGACCCCGACCACTTCTCGGTCGAAGGCTCGGGCGTCGTGGTCCGCGGCCTGAACTTCGTGCGTTCGGAACTGAACGGCCGCGACACCTTCACCGCCAACAACGGCCGCATCCTCAGCTTCGCCGACGTGCCGTCCGAGCTGATGGGCGGCGTCGACGTGTTCAAGAGCCCCTCGGCCGACCTGATCGAGGGCGGCATCTCGGGCACGGTGAACCTGCGCACGCGCCTGCCGTTCGACAGCAACAAGCGCATCCTGTCGATGTCGGCCGAGGCCAGCTACGGCGACATGGTCAAGGAATGGAAGCCGACCTACTCGTTCCTCTACAGCGACCGCTTCGACACCAGCTTCGGCGAGGTCGGCGTCCTGGCCAGCTTCGTCAACTCGCAACTGGCCAGCCGCAGCGACGCCATCCAGGTGTCGAACTTCGGCTGCCGCACCAATCTGGGCGTCGCCAGCGCCGACTGCGGCAATGGCACGAAAGGCGTGTGGTTCCCGCGCGGGGCGGCGTTCCGTTCGACCACCAACGACCGTGAACGCCAGGGCCAGGCCGGCGCGATCCAGTGGAAGAGCAACGACGGCACGATGCAGGCCTCGCTGCAGTACCTGCGCTCGAAGTCGACCGTGAAGTGGACCGAGCACGCCGTCGAGATCGCCACCGACAACGTCGCCGGCAACGGCGACTCGCGCCCGGCCGACGGCACCACCTTCTCGTTCGACGAGGACGGCGTCTTCACCAACGGCATCATCACCGGCAGCACCGGCTGGCGCGCCGACCAGAACGGTACGGACCCGCGCACGCCGATCAACGGCCTGCAGTCGAACAACGTCCGCCGCGACGAGAACACGACCAACATCACCACCGACTACGGCTTCAACTTCAAGTGGACGCCGAACGAACACTGGGGCGTGCTGTTCGACGCCCAGCACGTGGACTCGACGGTCGACGCGATCAGCATGGGCATGTGGGGCTCGACGTTCCAGAACGCCTCGATCACCCTCAACGGCAGCGACCTGCCGGACGTGAAGTTCACCGCCCCGTCCAGCGGCACGGCGGTGTCGAACTGCGCGCCATTCAACAACAACTGCCCGACCTACGCCCGCGGGACCCACACCAGCCTGAGCGACCCGTACAACAACTTCTGGCGCTCGGCGATGGACCACATCGAGCAGTCGGAAGGCACCGAGGACGCGGTCAAGATCGACGTCGAGTACAAGCTCAACAACGACAGCTGGCTGGACTCGATCAAGGGCGGCGCCCGCTGGTCGGAGCGCGACCAGACGACCCGCTTCTCGGCCTACAACTGGGGCGTGGTCAGCGAGATCTGGGGCAGCGGCGGCCCGGTGTGGATGGACGACCCCATCAACGGCAACCCCACCACCGCCGGCGGCGCCAACAGCACCCGCTTCGTCGAGGCCTACGCCTTCGACAACTTCCTGCGCGGCAAGACCGGCGTGCCGACGGGCTCGGATCCGCGCCTGTTCTTCTCGCAGAACCTGGTCGACAACTACGGCTCGGTCTCGCAGTTCCTGCTGTCGGTCGGCGACGAGTGGCGTGACCGCCTCGCCGGCGGCTGCCCGCAGAACTGGGTGCCGCTGGCGCAGCGCTGCGGCGTCACCGCCGGCACGCCGTTCCGTCCGCAGGAGATCAACCCGGTCAACGAGGTGACCAAGGCCGCCTACCTGATGGCCCGCTTCAAGGGCGACGTCGGCGACTACAAGATCAGCGGCAACATCGGCCTGCGCTACACCAAGACCGACCGCGAGGCGACCGGCTACCTGGCGTTCCCGATCTCGACCAGCCTGGCCACCGACGCCGACTGCACCCTGGCCTTCAACAACTGGCTGGCCCTGCCCGAACCCAAGCAGCCGTTCGTGGCCTCGTCGTTCTGTTCGCTGACGCCGCAGGTGCGGGCCGCGGCCCGGGCCTGGTCGAACGGCGCCCTGACGCCGAGCACGGCCAAGGCCTCGTTCGACTACTGGCTGCCCAGCCTGAACGTGAAGATCATGGCCCCGCACGGCCTGCAGTACCGCCTGGGCGTGTCCAAGACGATGACGCCGCCCGACATCGGCCTGACCCGCAACTATTACAACCTGGCCCTCAACACGAACAACGACGGCATCACCAACGGCCAGCCCACCGGCAACGTGACCGTCGGCAACCCCTTCCTGAAGCCGACCCAGTCGACCAACGTCGACGCCTCGGTGGAATGGTACTTCGCGCCGGTCGGCTCGCTGACCTTCGCGGCCTTCTGGAAGGAGCTCTCCGACGTCGCCACCAACACCACCGCGCGCGTGCCGTTCACCAACAACGGGGCGACGTTCGACGTGCTGGTGACCACGCCGGGCAACTCCGACAAGAAGGCGACGGTCAAGGGCTTCGAGATCGGCTACCAGCAGTTCTACGACTTCCTGCCCAAGCCGCTGGATGGGTTCGGCATCAACGCCAACTACAGCTACATCGAGAGCAACGGCGTCCCGCAGAGCACCTTGTCGGCGACCGACCCCGACGTGGCCGCCGGCCGCGTCACCACGGTCGACACCAGCAAGCTGCCGCTGCAGGGCCTGTCCAAGCACAACGTCAACTTCGCGGCGATCTACGAGAAGGGGCCGATCTCGGCGCGCCTGGCCTACAACTGGCGCTCTGACTTCCTGCTCACCGTCCGCGACGTGATCGTGCCCTACGCCCCGATCATGAACGAGGCCACCGGCCAGCTGGACGGCTCGTTCTTCTACACCGTCAATCCGAAGGTGAAGGTCGGTGTGCAGGCGGTGAACCTGCTGAACGAGACCACCCGCACGACCCAGGTGCTCGACAGCAATCTGCTGAAGACGGGCCGCTCCTGGTTCATGAACGACCGGCGCTACACCTTCGTGCTGCGCGCCAGCTTCTAGTACCGCGTACCCGGGCGCGCGGCTCTCGCTCTTCGCCGCGCGCCTGTTTCTCCTGCCGACTTCATCCGCGCATCGCGCTCCCGCGGTGCGCGGTTTCTTTGAGTGGGGTTTCGTATGATTACCCGTCGTCACGCGCTGCTCGGCGCAGGCGCCGTCATGGCCGCCACGCCGGCCCTGGCCGAGAGCAAGATCCAGCCGCTGAAGTCCCTCGCCGCCCGGAAGGGCCTGGTCTTCGGCAGCGCCGTCGGCGCGGGCCCGCCCGGCGCGCTGACCGGCTCGTTCGAGGACGCCCGCTACCGCGCCATCCTGGCCGACGAGTGCGGGGTGCTGGTCCCCGAGAACGAGCTGAAGTGGTACGTGCTGCGGCCGGCCGAAAAGACCTTCGCCTTCGCGCGCGCCGACCGCATCGCCGCCTTCGCCGCCGAGCACGGCGCGGGCCTGCGCGGCCACACCCTGCTGTGGCATCATCCGCAGTGGTTCCAGGCCTGGCTGAAGAACTACGACTTCGGTTCGCGTCCCGCCGCCAGGGTCGAGGCCATGCTGGCCGAGCACATCGACAAGGTGTGCGGCCGCTATCCGCAGATCTATTCCTGGGACGTGGTCAACGAGACCGTCGATCCCGCCGACGGGGCCTTGCGCCGCACGGTCTTCTCCGACGCCATGGGCGGGGTCGAGCCGGTGCTGGACGCCTCGTTCCACCTGGCCCGCAAGGCAGCCCCCAAGGCCCGGCTCGTCTACAACGACTACATGAGCTGGGAGGTCGGCAACGAGAAGCACCGCCACGGCGTGCTCAAGCTGCTGGAGGGCTTCCGCAAGCGCAACGTCCCCGTCGACGCCCTGGGCATCCAGAGCCATATCGGCGCCGAGAACGCCGACAGCTTCACCGGTTTTGGCCGGCCGCAGGAGAAGGAATGGCGAGCCTTCGTCGATGAGGCCGTCGGCATGGGCTATGACTTGGCGCTCACCGAGTTCGACGTCCACGACAAGGGCCTGCCGGTCGACTTCGCGGCGCGCGACGCGGCCGTGGCGGCCTATGGCAAGGCCTATCTCGACCTGATGCTGAGCTATCGCCAGACCAAGGAGCTTCTGGCCTGGGGCATGGTCGACAAATATTCGTGGCTGCAGAACCAGTGGCTGCGCCAGGACAAGGCCCCCAAGCGGCCGACGCTTTACGATGACGCCTATGCGCCCAAGCCGCTGCGCCAGGCGGTGGCACAGGCCCTGCGCGACGCGCCGGCGCGCTAGGGGAGGGCGGTCATGCTGCTGCGTCTCGCCCTGGCCCCCGCCCTGACCCTGGCGCTGCTGGCGGGCGCCGCCACGGCCGCGCCCCTGGCCTCCGGCACGGCCGCCTTCGACGATTTCACCTACAGCGGCCAGGACCCGACCGACGCGGCCCTGGCGCCGGGCCAGTACGCCAACCCGATCCTGAAAGGCTTCTATCCCGACCCCAGCGTCACGCGGGTGGGCGATGACTACTACCTGGTCAATTCGACCTTCGCCTGGTTCCCCGGCATCCCGGTGTTCCACAGCAAGGACCTGGTGAACTGGACCCAGATCGGCAACGCCATCGATCGGCCGGGCCAGCTGGACTTCAAGCGCCTGGCCATGTCGCGGGCAGTGTTCGCCCCGGCCATCACCGAGCACGCGGGCGTGTTCTACATCCTCAACACCTGCGTCGACTGCGGCGGCAACTTCCTGGTCACGGCCAGCGACCCCAAGGGGCCGTGGTCGGATCCGGTGTGGCTGCCGGAAATCGACGGCATCGACACCTCGCTGTTCTTCGACGACGACGGCCGGGCCTGGATCGTCAACAACGGCCCGCCGCAGGGACCGTCACGCTATGACGGCCACCGGGCGATCTGGATCCAGGAATACGATCCCAAGGCCGGCAAGATGGTCGGGCCGCGCTCGGTGCTGGTCGACGGGGGCGTGGATCCCTCCACCAAGCCGATCTGGATCGAGGGGCCGCATATCCAGAAGGTCGACGGCCGCTATTACCTGACCGCCGCCGAGGGCGGCACGGCCGAGGGCCACTCGCAGGTGGTGCTGCGGTCCGACACGGTGACGGGGCCTTACGCGCCCTATGCCGGCAACCCGATCCTGACCCAGCGCGACCTGCCCAGGGATCGCGCCCATCCGATCACCTCGGCCGGCCATGCCGACCTCGTTCAGACCCCGGATGGCGCCTGGTGGGCGACCTTCCTGGCCGTGCGCCCCTATGGCGACGACACCTACAACACCGGCCGCGAGACCTTCCTGCTGCCGGTGGAGTGGAAGGACGGCTGGCCGGTGATCCTGCCGCCGAAGACAGCCATCCCCTATGCCGCCAAGCGGCCGAACCTGCCGGCTGGGCCCGCGCCGAAGATCCCGACCACCGGCGCCTTCACCGTGCGCGAGACCTTCGACGGCAAGGCCTTGGGCCTGGACTGGATGACCATGCGCATCCCGTCCGGGCGGTGGTGGGATCTGAAGGACGGCGCGCTGGTGCTGACGGCGCGGCCCGACCGCCTGGGCGGGTTCGAGCAGCCGTCGATCTGGGCCCGCCGTCAGCAGCACCTCAACGCCAGCGCCGAGACGACGGTGCGCTTCGCTCCCAAGGGCGACGGCGACCGGGCCGGGATCGTGGCGCTGCAGAACGACGCCTTCTTCTACGCCCTGACCGTGGCCGGCGGTGCGGACGGACGGCCCGAGGTGCGCCTGGAGAAACGGGCGGGCGACAAGGATCCCGTCGACGGCGTTGTGGTGGCCCGCGCGCCGCTGGCCGGCGCGGCCGGCGCGCCGGTGCGCCTGCGGATCGAGGCGCGCAGTGGGCTCTACGACTTTTCATACGCGACCGGCGACGGCGCCTGGAAGAGCCTGGCCCGGGACCAGGACGGGACCATCCTGTCGACCAAGGTCGCCGGCGGCTTCGTCGGAACCATGCTGGGCCTCTACGCCCGGGCGGACGGGACGTGAGACGCCGCGACCTGCTGGCGGGTACGGCCGCGATCCTGGCGGCAGGCGGGCCGGCCGCCGCCGGGGTCGCGGTCCTGACCGGCGAGCAGGCTCATGCGGCGATGCTGCGGCGGCTGGTGATCAAGGCCCTGCGGCCGGGCGTCGACGGCATGAATCCCAAGGCCGCCAACCCGGTGAACTACGACGAGGCCAGGGCCGGGCCGTTCAGCCTGCTGCCCGATCCCCTGGCCCTGCCGGACGGGGCGCCGGTCAGCAACGCGAAGACCTGGTGGCAGGTGCGGCGGCCGCAGATCGTCGAGGCCTTCGCGCGGGAGATCCACGGCCGGGTCCCGCGCGGCCTGCCCGCGCCCATGTGGCGGACGGTGAAGACCGAGCACGTGACACGCGGCGGCGCGGCGGTGGTCGAGCGGCGCCTCTCGGGCGACATCGTCGCCCACGGCCGCACGGTGAGCATCGACCTGCTGGTCGGCATGTCCGAGGGCGCGAGCAGGGCGCCGGTGGTGATCGAGCTTGGCTTTCCAGACGGGCCGCCCTGGCTGCGCGGGCGGCCGCTTCCGCCGGGGCCCGATTGGAGAGACGCCGCGATCGCGCGCGGCTGGGGCTATGGCGTCTACGCGCCCACCAGCGTGCAGCCCGACGATCCGGGCCAGCTGCAGGCGGGGATCATCGGCCTGGCCAATCGCGGCCGGCCGCGCGATCCGGACGACTGGGGCGCCCTGCGCGCCTGGGCCTGGGGCGTCTCACGGGTGCTGGACCTGTTCGAGACGGACCCTGCGATCGATGCGCGGCGCGTGGCGGTGGCGGGGATGTCGCGCTACGGCAAGGCCGCGTTGCTGGCCATGGCCTACGAGCCGCGGCTGGCGGCCGGCTATATCGCCTCGTCCGGCGAGGGCGGGGCCAAGCTGCATCGCCGCCGCCGCGGCGAGCAGGTCGAGAATCTGGCGGCCGTGGGCGAGCATCACTGGATGGCGGGAAACTTCCTGCGCTACGCCGGACCGCTGACCGCCGGCGACCTGCCGGTGGACGCCCATAGCCTGATCGCCCTGGCCGCGCCCCGGCCGCTGTTCATCGGGACGGGCGCCGATGCGACCGACGGTTGGGTCGATGCGCGCGGCATGTTCATGGCCGCCGTCGCCGCCAGCCCGGTCTATCGGTTGCTGGGCGCGGGCGGGCTGAACCGCACGGCGTTCCCGCCGCCCCTGACCCTGACGAGCGGCGATGACCTTGTTTTCCGGCAGCATGCCGAGGGGCATACGCCTGGGCCTAACTGGCCGTATTTCCTGGAGTTTGCGGCGCGCGCCTTCAGGCGAGCGGCGTGAAGCGCGCGAGCATCGGCCACAGCTGAACAGCGATGGCGAGGCCCAGCGAACCGATCACCACCCAGCCGACGAAGAGCGCGAACATCGGATGGCGCTGCCACCAATGCGCTCCGCTCAATGAGCCGCCAGTAGCCCTGGCCATGACGTTTCCTTCCCGACGAGCGAAGAACGGTCCAAGTAGAAAATGGCCATTCTTCTTCTGGCTGAACACGAGCCCTCGGTTTTTAGTGTGCTCTCGTACAGCCGAATGTCTATTCTGACATTTCGTCGCATAGATAACACGAGTCGCTCAAACATGCGCACCGCTCTCATCGCCCTGGGGTTGTCCGTCGCTCTGGCCGCTCCGGCCCTGGCCCAGACCGCGCCGACGCCTACGCCGGCCCCGAATCTCGCGGCCGATCCGGCCGCCGACAATCTGGCCAAATCCACCGCCTGGCTGGCGGCCAACACCAAGCAGCCCGGCGTGATCACCCTGCCGTCGGGCTTGCAGTACAAGGTCACGACCTCGGGCGCGAAGGATGCGCCCTCGCCCAAGCCGGGCGAGATCATCAAGGTCCACTACGAGGGCAAGCTGGTCGACGGCACGGTGTTCGACAGCTCGTTCGCGCGCGGCAAGCCGCTGATCGCGCCGCTGGGCGGCCTGGTGCCGGCCTGGATGGAGGCCCTGCCGAAGATGAAGGTGGGCGACGAATGGACGCTGTTCGTGCCGCCGTCGCTCGGCTACGGCGACCGCGCCGCCGGCGAGATCCCGCCCAACAGCGTGATGATCTTCCGGGTCAAGCTGATCGACATGATGACGCTGGACTGAGAGCCAAGACTCCTCCCTTCCCCCTTGATGGGGGAAGGGCGGGGATGGGGGTGACGCGGCGGTTCAACCGCCGATGCCGTAAATCACCCCCACCCAACCCTCCCCCATCAAGGGGGAGGGCTTATTTGGAGCGGCTTTTCATCAGCGGCTGGATCTTGGTGCCGAAGTCGTCGATGCCCTGGACGAAGTCGTCGAAGGTCAGCAGCACGCCGCCCGTGCCCGGAACCTGCGCGATCTCGTCGAGCATGCGGGCGATGCTCTCGTAGCTGCCCACCAGCGTGCCCATGTTGAGGTTCACCGCCGATTCCGGCGCGGCCAGCTGGGCGGTGTTGGTGGTGGCGCCGGCCGCGGCGTTGGGGGCGGCCTGGTTGGTCAGCCAGGCCAGAGCCTGCTGGTCGGCCCCGTCACGGTACTTCTGCCACTTGGCCAGGGCCTTCTCGTCGGTCTCGTCGGCGATCACCATGAACAGGATGAACGAGGCGACGTCGCGGCCGGTCTTGGCGGCGGCGGCTTCCAGCCGCTTGTTGACCGAGGCGAAGGCCGTGGGGGTGTTGGTCCCCTTGCCCAGGGCGAAGCTGTAGTCGGCATATTGCGCCGTGAAGGCCAGGCCCTCGTCCGACGAGCCGGCGCAGATCAGCTTGGTGTCCTGCGGGTGCGGGCTGACCCGGCAGTCGTCCATGGTGAAGTACTTGCCCTTGAAGTCGGACACGCCGGTCTCCAGCAGGTCCTTCAGCACGGTGGCGTACTCGGCCAGGTAGTTGTAGCGGTCGGTGTAGTGCTGCTCGCCGGGCCACAGGCCCATCTGGCTGTACTCGGCCTTCTGCCAGCCGGTGACCAGATTGATGCCGAAGCGGCCGGGGGCGATCGAGTCGATGGTCGAGGCCATGCGCGCCACGATCGCCGGCGGGATGGTCAGGGTGGCGACGGTGGCGAAGACCTTGATCTTCTGGGTCACGGCCGCCAGGCCCGCCATCAGAGTGAAGCTCTCGAGATTGTGCTCCCAGAACTCGGTCTTGCCGCCGAACCCGCGCAGCTTGATCATCGAGAGCGCGAAGTCGAGGCCGTAGCTCTCGGCCTTCTGGACGATGGTCTTGTTGAGCTCGAAGCTGGGCATGTACTGCGGCGCGGTCTCGGAGATGAGCCAGCCGTTGTTGCCGATGGGGATGAAGACGCCGACCTGCATGGTGTTAGTGCCCCTTTGACGTGTGTTGTGGCTTGGCCAGGAAGGTGCTCCCCCTCCGGGGGAGCTGTCGGCGAAGCCGACTGAGGGGG
>CBINOL010000045.1:0-35338 GCA_966252285.1 uncultured Caulobacter sp. | reverse complement strand
GGGGGGGGGCGGCGGGGGCGGGGGCGGGGACCCCGCACCACCCCCCCCCTCTGGGGGGGGGGGCCCCGCGGGGCGGGGGGGCCACGTCCCTCCTGACGCCGAGACAGCGCCTGATCATCGCTCACTTCCCCCTCAGTCGCTTTGCGACAGCTCCCCCTTCAGGGGGAGCATCTCACTCCACAATCCCGATCGCATCTCCGGGCAGGGCCTTCGCCAGCAGCGCCTCGATATCCGTCCGCGCCAGGGCCACGCAGCCCTCGGTGCCGGGATAGCCGTCGCGCGCCAGGTGCAGAAAGATCGCCGAGCCCAGGCCCGGAACCGGCGGATCGTCGTTGTGGGCCAGGATCCCCACCAGGTCGTAGACGGCGTCATCGCGCCACATCCGCTCGGCGCTGGCGGGGTAGGGCAGCTTGACCGGGCGGTTGTAGTTCGGATCGCCCGGCGCGTCGCACCAGCCATCGTCGGCGGCGATCGGCGCGGTCGGCAGGGTCGTCTTCGGGCCGTCCGGATAGACGTCGGGGCGGTAAAGCACCTGGCGGATCGCCCAGGTCCCCAGCGGGCTCCTGTTGTCGCCCTCGCGCTTGTCGGCGGCGGCGATGACCCCGGCCTTGCCCAGGGCGCAGCGCACGATCCGGCCGTCGCCGAGGTCGATGGTTCCGTCCGAATGCGCCTGGAAGATCATCGCAAACCCCGCTCCCGCAAGCCGCGCCCCTTGGCGCCGGGCCTCGTAGCGGTCATGTTCCGCCTCATGGCGCAACGCAAGACCCTGCTTCTCATCGACGACGACGACGACCTGCGCGGCGCCCTCGCCGAACAGCTCGCCCTGCACGAGGAATTCGCCGTGGCCGAGTGCCCGACCGCCGGCGAAGGCGTGCGGCAGGCCCGCGAGATCAAGCCGGACCTGATCCTGCTCGACGTCGATCTGCCCGACATGGACGGCCGCGAGGCCTGCCGGCTGATGCGCAAGAACGGCGTCACCGCGCCGGTGATCATGCTCACCGCCGCCGCCAGCGACAGCGACACGATCCTGGGCCTGGAGTCGGGCGCCAACGACTACGTCACCAAGCCCTTCCGCTTCGGCGTGCTCCTGGCCCGCATCCGCGCCCAGCTGCGCAGCTACGAGGCCTCGGAAGACGCTCTGTTCCGCATCGGTCCCTACGAGTTCCGCCCCTCCGCCAAGCTGCTGGTCGACGACAAGCAGAAGAAGGTGCGGCTGACCGAGAAGGAAACCAACATCCTGAAGTACCTCTACCGCGCCGGCTCCAAGCCGGTGTCGCGCGAGGAACTGCTGACCGAGGTCTGGGGCTACAACGCCGGCGTCACCACCCATACGCTGGAGACCCACGTCTATCGCCTGCGCCAGAAGATCGAGCCCGATCCGGCCACGGCGCGGATCCTGATCACCGAGGCGGGCGGCTATCGGCTGCAGCCTTAGGCGGCCCCGAACGCCCTAAATTCCGTCATCCCGGAAAGCCCGCAGGGCTTATCCGGGACACAGGGGACTGGATGCGGCGGATAGATTGAGCGCCCAAACGTTGGCAGATGCGTTGCGGGGGCCCCTGGGTCCCGGCTCTCCGCTACGCTCCGGCCGGGATGACGATCTGTTGGATGGCCGCGAAAAAGAAAGGCCCGGAGCATCGCTGCTCCGGGCCTTCTTCGTTTTCGGGGTCGTCAGCCTGAAATCAGGCGTTGCCGACCTGGCCGGCCTCGGCCTGAGCCTTGCGCGCGGCGTAGACGCCGGCGAAGTCGATCGGGTCGATCAGGAAGGGCGGGAAGCCGCCTTCGCTGGTGACGTCGGCGATCAGGCGACGGGCGAACGGGAACAGGAAGCGCGGGCACTCGATCAGCAGGACCTGCTCGAGGGCTTCTTCCGGCACGCCGGCGATCTGGAACAGGCCGCCGTAGACGACTTCGACGTGGAACACCGCCTGGCCGTCGCGCTCGGCGCGGGCCGACAGCTTCAGGTCGACTTCGAACAGGCCGTCGGCGCGACCGCGGGCGTTCATCTCGACGCCCATGTCGATGGCCGGCTGGGTGGCCGAGGCGCGCAGCGAGTCCGGCGCGAGCGGGTTCTCGAACGACAGGTCGCGAACGAACTGGGCGACGATGCGGATCCCGGCGGCGGCCGCTTCGTTGTCGTCCTGGGCGGCGGGCGGAGCGCCGTTGGTATCGGTCATGAAGGGTTTTTCCATACTCGGCGCGGCATATCGGCCGTTAGGCGTGAGCGGCGCTGCTAACATGCGGGAGAACGCCGTGCAACGTCAGGCGCCTGACGCGGGCGGTCGCTTGGCCTATATAGGAAGGCTGTCGTCTCAATCGACGGCCCCGATGCGGAACTTGTCGTGCTTGAACTGATCGTCTTCGCGGTGCTCGCCGCCGTCGTCCTTTACCAGCTCTACGCCACTCTCGGTCGCCGGGTGGGGCGTCAGCCCGAGGACACGCCCGCCCCCGTGGCCGCGCCGGCCGCCACCCGTCCGGCCGACAGCGCCGAGACGGCGATCCCGGTCAACGCCACGGGCCTGGCCGCCCTGCGCGCGCGCCAGCCCGACTTCGATCCCGCCCGCTTCCTGTCGGGCGCCCGCTACGCCTACGAGATGATCCTCAAGGCTTTTGCCCAAGGCGATCGCGAGACGCTGAAGCCGCTGCTGGCCGCCGACGTGATGGCCAATTTCGAAGGCGCCATGGCCGCCCGCGAGGCGGAAGGCCGCACCGAGAGCGTCGAGATCCTGGCGCCGCCGCGCATGGACCTCGACAGCGCCGAGGTGCAGGGCGACACCGCCCGCGCTGTGGTGCGCATCCTGGCCGAGGTGCGCACGCGCTCGACCAGCGCCGCCGGCGAGGCGGTCGACGACCGCCGCACCGCCGACCTGTGGACCTTCGAGCGCGACCTCAAGAGCCGCGATCCCAACTGGACCCTGGTGCGCGTCGCGGTCGCCGAAGCCTGATGCTGCGTTCCGTCCTGACGCTGGCGGCCGCCGCCCTGGTGCTGGCCGCCTGTACGACGACCGCGCCGCCGCCCCCCGTCGCCCCGACTATGCCGGCCCCGACGCCCACCACGCCCGCTCCGACGCCGACGACCCCGTCTCCGGCCGGCTTCTCGGCGCTGCAGGGCTGGAACGAGGAAGACCACGCCGCGGCCCTGCAGGCCTTCCGCGAGACCTGCGGCGTCGCCAAGGATCCGGCCACGGCCGAGGTCTGCCGTCGGGCCAAGGCCGCCGGCCCGGTTGACGACGCCCGCGCCCGCCAGTTCCTGGAAGCCAATTTCCGTCCCGAGGCCGTCTCCGGCCAGGGCCTGCTGACCGCCTATTTCGCCCCCGAGTACGAAGCCCGCATGTCGCGCTCGGCCGAGTTCAGCGCCCCGATGCGCGGCCGGCCCGCCGATCTGGCCATGCTCGACCTGGGCGCCTTCGACCCGACCCTCAAGGGCAAGACCGTCGTCGGCCGCGCCGCCGGCGGGACCTTCGTGCCCTATGACGACCGCGCCGCCATCGAGGGCTCGCCGCTGGACCGCCCCCTGGCCTGGATGCGGCCCGAGGACCTCTTTTTCCTGCAGATCCAGGGCTCGGGCGTCCTGACCCTGCCCGACGGCCGCCGCGTGCGCGCCGCCTTCGCCGCCCACAACGGCAAGACCTTCGTCGGCATCGCCACGGCCATGCGCGACCAGGGCCTGCTGGCCGACGGCAACACCTCGGGCGAGGCGATCCGCGGCTGGTTGGCGGCCAATCGCGGCCCAAGGGCCGACGCGATCATGCAGCTGAACCCGCGCTACGTGTTCTTCCAGACCTTGCCGGACGACGGCCGCCAGGCCACGGGCGCGGCCAACGTGCCGCTGCCGGCCGGGCGCGCCATCGCCGTCGACCCCAGCCAGCACGCCATGGGCGGCCTCTACTGGATCGACGCCAGCGCCCCGAAGCTGGCCGGCGCCTTCCCGACCTATCGCCGCGCCGTCGTGGCGCTCGATACCGGCGGGGCGATCAAGGGCCAGGTGCGCGCCGACCTCTACATGGGCACGGGCCAGGCGGCCGGAACCGAAGCCGGCCGCGTGCGCCACGACCTGCGCATGTGGCGGCTGGTCCCCCAGATCCAGCCCTAGTCCGATGAGCAAGCGGCGGCCGCCGGAAGACGATGGCCAGCGCCTCTGGCGGCTGGTGGCCTCGACGGTGACCGGCCGCGCGCCTGAAAAGGCGCTGAAGATGCGCGACAAGGCCCGCGTCCGCCCCGGCAAGGCCGATCTGCTGGCCCATGCCGCCGACATCGAGCCGCCCACCCACCTGGCCTCGGTGGCGCCGCTGCGCATCGATCCGTCCGAGATCAAGGCGCTGAAGGCGAAACCCGCGCCCAAGCCGCCGCCCGAGGGCATCGAGCCCAACCGCCGCCGCCGCATCGTCAAGGCCCACGACCCGATCGGGGCGCGGCTGGACATGCACGGCCTCGACCAGGACCAGGCCCGCGCCACGCTGGAGCGGTTCATCCGCCGCGCCTGGGACGAGGGTCACCGGGCGGTGCTGGTGATCACCGGCAAGGGCAAGGTGGGCCACGGCGTCCTGCGCCAGCGCACGCCCGAATGGCTGGCCGATCCGGCCCTGCGCGAGATGATCGCCGGGGTGTCGACGGCGGACCAGCGTCACGGCGGCGAGGGGGCGCTCTACGTGGCGCTGAAGCGGAAGGGCTGAGCGCCAAAGCGGCGACGAGGGCGCCTACATCTTCCCCATCAGGAAGGCGTGCTCAACGACAGGAAATCACGCACGGCTTTGCCGCAGCGCCGCCTGTAGCTTGACGATCAGTTCTTCGACCTCGCTCTCACCGAGGTCGAGGGGATCGCCGTGCGATCCTACCGCGATCACGCAGATCGCCGCGCCATCCACCCATACATCCAGACGATCGCTTTCAAACAGCTTCTCGGTCACAGGCGAAGCCCTTCACAGGCGCGAAGCTCAGCTCTTCCGCGCGGCCTTCTCGGCGTGTCCCGAAGTCCCTTCTCGGGCCTCCAGCTTCTCGGCCACGGCGTCCAGCGAGACGCCCGAGGCGGCCATCAGGGCCAGCCAGTGGTACAGCAGGTCGGCGCTTTCCGAGGCCAGGGCTTCCGGGCCCTGGGCCACGGCGGCGATGACCGTCTCGACGGCTTCCTCGCCCAGCTTCTTGGCGGCCAGGGCCGGATCGTTGAGCAGCTTGGCGGTGTAGGACGCCGTGGGGTCGCCGCCCTTGCGGCTTTCGACCGTGGCGGCCAGGCGCTGCAGGACTTCGAACAGCCGGCTCATGCGACCGCCTTCGCGGGATCCAGGCGCACCGGCACGCCGGCGGCGGCCATGGCTTGCTTGGCCTCGCCGATCGAAATCTCGCCGAAGTGGAAGATCGAGGCGGCCAGCACGGCGGCGGCGTGGCCGTCGCGGGCGGCTTCGACCAGGTGTTCGGTCTTGCCCGCGCCGCCCGAGGCGATCACCGGCACGTTGACCGCGCCCGTCACCGCCTGGAGGAGGGGGATGTCGTAGCCAATCTTGGCGCCGTCGCGGTCCATCGAGGTCAGCAGGATCTCGCCCGCGCCGCGCTCGACCACCTTGGCGGCCCAGTCGACAACGTCGAGGCCGGTGTCCTTGCGGCCGCCATATGTCCAGACGTTCCAGCCCGAGCCGTCGGGGCGGGCCTTGGCGTCGATGGCCACCACCACGCACTGGGCCCCGAAGGCGTCGGCGCCGGCGGCGATCAGGTCGGGGTTCTCCACGGCGGCGGTGTTGGTCGAGACCTTGTCGGCCCCGGCCAGCAGCAGGCGGCGCATGTCGGACACCTGGCGCACGCCGCCGCCCACCGAGACGGGCATGAAGCAGACCTCGGCGGTGCGCGAGATCACGTCCAGGATCAGGCCGCGGCCCTCGCTGGAGGCGGTGATGTCGAGGAACATCAGCTCGTCGGCGCCGGCCGCGTCGTAGGCGGCGGCCTGTTCGACCGGATCACCGGCGTCGCGCAGGTCGACGAAGTTGACGCCCTTGACGACCCGGCCGTCCTTGACGTCGAGGCAAGGGATGATCCGGGTCTTCAGCATCAGGCGGCCGCCGCGACCAGCGCTTCGGCCGGCTTGATCGTGCCGGCGTAGAGCGAGCGGCCCAGGATGGCGCCGGCGATCTCGACTCCCTTGCGGGCCTTCAGGCGCTCGATGTCGGCGACTGCCGCCACGCCACCGGAAGCGATGACCGGAATGCTGACCGCGTCGGCCAGTTCGCCCACGCCCTCGACATTGACGCCGGTGAGGGCGCCGTCGCGGCTGATGTCGGTGACGATCAGGGCGGCCACGCCCACATCCTCGAAGCGCTTGCCCAGGCTGATGGCGTCGATGTCCGACAGGCCGGTCCAGCCGTCGATGGCGACCTTGCCGTCACGCACGTCGACGGCGACGGCGATCTGCTCGGGCCACAGGCGGGCGGCCTTGCGGACCAGATCGGGGTCGTGGACGGCCACGGTGCCCAGGATGACGCGCGACACGCCGGCCTCGATCCAGGCCTCGATGCCTTCAAGCGTGCGGATGCCGCCGCCCAGCTGCACCGGGATCGAGATCGACTCCAGGATCGACTGCACCGCGGCGGTGTTGACCGACTTGCCCTCGATGGCGCCATTGAGGTCAACGACGTGCAGCCACGAGAAGCCGTCCTTGACGAAGCGCTGGGCCTGGTCGGCCGGGCTGTTGTTGAAGACCGTGGCCTTGTCCATGTCGCCGTGCAGCAGACGCACGCACTGGCCGTCCTTCAGGTCGATGGCGGGATAGAGGATCATGGGCGCCATTCCAGGAAGTTGGCGAGCAGGGTGAGCCCCGCGGCTTGTGATTTTTCAGGGTGGAATTGTACGCCCGCGACATTCCCCTTGGCCACCGCCGCGACGAACGCGCCGCCGTGGTCGCTGGTCGCCACGACGTCGGCCGGGTCGGCCGCGTCGAGCGCGAAGGAATTGGCGTAGTACATGTGGGCGCCGTCCTCGATGCCCTGAAACAGGGCGTGAGCGCGCGAGAAGGCGATCGCGTTCCAGCCCATGTGCGGGATGGTCAGCGACGGATCGGACGGGACGAGCTTCTTCACCTGGCCGCCGATCCAGTCGAGGCCCGGCGTGACGCCGAACTCGAGACCTTCGGTGGCCAGCAGCTGGTGGCCGACGCAGATGCCCATGAACGGTGCCCCGCGCTGGTGCACGGCCTCGTTCATGGCATCAAAGACGCCCGAGGCGTCCAGGCCCGCGCGGCACGAGGCGAAGGCGCCGACGCCAGGCAGGAACACCCGGTCGGCCTTGGCCACGATGGCGGGATCGGCGGTGACGACGATGTCGGCGGCGACGCCGCGCCGGCGGGCGGCCTCGTTGAGGGCCTTTTCCGCCGATCGCAGGTTGCCCGACCCGTAGTCGATCAGGGCGAGGGTCTGCATGGTATGAGCCTTACAGCACGCCCTTGGTCGACGGCGCCTGGCCGCCGGTCTTCGGGTCGAACTCCACCGCCTGGCGCAGGGCGCGGGCCAGGGCCTTGAAACCGCTTTCCGCCACGTGGTGGGTGTTGTCGCCGTAGAGCGTCTCGAGATGGATGCACGCGCCGCAGTTCATGGCGAAGGCGTGGTGGAACTCCTTGAAGAGCTCGGTGTCCATCTCGCCGACCTTGGGACGCTTGAACTCGACCTTCCAGATCAGATAGGCGCGATTGGAGAGATCGATGGCGCAGCGCGTCAGGGTCTCGTCCATCGGAATGTAGGCGTGGCCAAAGCGCCGGATGCCCTTGAAGCCATCCAGCGCCTTGTTGATCGCCTGACCCAGCACGATGCCGGTGTCTTCCACCGTGTGGTGCATGTCGATGTGCAGGTCGCCCTTGGTCTCGATCTTCAGGTCGAAGCCGCCGTGGCGCGCGAAGCTCTCCAGCATATGGTCGTAGAAACCAATGCCAGTGGAGATCGTCGAGGCGCCGGTCCCGTCGAGATCGATCCAGACCCGGATCTGGGTCTCTTTCGTCTCGCGGACCACTTCAGCGGTGCGGGCCATGCTTCGTCCTTGAAGGTCCGGTCGGGACCAGAGGTGTTAGAGTCCGTTCTGGGCGGCCAGGTCGCGCAGCTTGACCTGCGGACGCGGACCGTAGTGGGCGATGACCTCGGCGGCGGCCAGCGAGCCCAGCTTGCCGCAGTCGGCCAGCGAGCGCCCCTGGGAGAGGCCGTAGAGGAAACCTGCGGCGTATTGGTCGCCCGCGCCCGTCGTGTCCACGACTTTTTCCACGGGGAAGGCCGAGATTTCGTGGAAGTGCTCGCCGGAGGCGATCACCGAACCCTTTTCGCTCCGGGTGACGGCGGCGATCTCGACGCGCTTGGACAGCTCCTTCACGGCCGCGTCGAAGTCGTCGGTCTGGAACAGGGCGCAGACTTCCGAGGCGTTGGCGAAGACGATGTCGCACTGGGTCTCGACGAAGCCCAGCAGGGCGTCGCGGTGACGCTCGACGACGAAGCTGTCGGACAGGGTGATGGCGATCTTGCGCCCGGCGCCGTGCGACAGGGCGGCGGCCTTGGCGAAGGCGCGGCGGGCTTCCAGCGGGTCGAACAGATAGCCTTCGAGATAGGCGTACTGCGCGCCCTCGATGATGGCCTGGTCGACGTCGGCGGCGGTCAGCTCGACGCAGGCGCCCAGATAGGTCGACATGGTGCGCTGGGCGTCGGGGGTGACGTTGATCAGGCACTGGGCCGTGGCCGGGCCTTCGGCCAGGGGCGGGGTGGTGAAGACGCCGCCGATGGCGCGCATGTCGTGGGTGAACACCCGGCCCAGCTGGTCGTCGGCGACCTTGCCGATGAAGGCGGCCTTGCCGCCGAAGCTGGCCACCCCCGCCAGGGTGTTGGCCGCGCTGCCGCCCGAGGCTTCGATGCCGGCGGCCATGGCGTCGTACAGGCTGGCGGCGCGCGTCGTGTCGATCAGCGCCATCGAGCCCTTCACCAGGCCTTGGGCGTCCAGGAAGGCGTCGTCGCACTGGGCGATCACATCGACGATGGCGTTGCCGATCGCGGCGACGTCGTAGAGGGCGGTCATGTCTGCTCTGTTCCGGGAAGATTGACCGACCGCAAGTAAAGGAAGGGGAGGGCCGTGGCAACGTAGGCTTGGGCAACGCAGGCCTTGCCCCGCGCCCCGCGGCTTTCTAACCCTTGGCGCATGAGCATCATGCAGCCCGACGTCCTGATCCTGGTTCCCGCCGCCGACGAACCGCGCTTCGCCCAAAGCTGGCCGCCGCTGTTCGAACGCCTGGCGACGCCGCTGCGCGCCCAGGGCCTGACCGTGGCTTCGCGGCCCTGGACCGATCCGGTCGAGGTCGGCGGGCAGGGGATCGTCCTGCCGCTGCTGTCGTGGGGCTATCACCACCGCGAACCGGAATGGTACGCGCGCCTCGACGCCCTGGAGGCGGCCGGCGTGCGCACCGCCAACTCGCCGGGCCTGCTGCGCTGGAACACCGCCAAGACCTATCTTGCCGAACTGGCCGCCAAGGGCGCGCCGGTGGTGCCGACCATCACGCTGGACAAGGTGACCCCGGAAGCCGTCGCCGAGGCGCGCGACCGCTTCCAGGTCGACCTCGTCGTGGCCAAGCCGCAGGTCTCGGGCGGTTCGCACCGCACGGTGAAGCTGGGCCGCGACCCCGACCTTTCCGACGCCCCCACCGGCCCGGCGCTGATCCAGCCGTTCCTGCCGGCGGTGGGCGAGGAGGGCGAGCTGTCGCTGTTCTTCTTCGACGGCGCCTTCAGCCACGCGGTGACCAAAGTGGCCGTGCCGGGCGACTTCCGGGTGCAGCCGCAGTTCGGCGGCAAGGTTTCCGAGATCGCGCCCGAGCCCGAGGCGCTGCATGCGGCCCGCATGGTGCTGGACGCGCTGGGCCAGCCGCTGACCTACGCCCGCATCGACCTGATCCGGGGCCTCGACCATACGCCGCAACTGATGGAGCTGGAGATCATCGAGCCGGATCTCTTCCTCGAGCACGCCCACGACCACGGGGCGGCTTTTGCGAAAGCGGTGAAGGCGGCGCTTTAGGAGGAGGAGGAGGAGGAGGGCCTATAGCCGCCCCCTGAGATCGCCTCGATTGCTTTTGGCTTTTCGATAGAGGCGGCCTATATCGGATCCATGCTCCCGACCCTTCGCCAGATGCAGTACCTGAAGCTCCTGTCCGAGCATGGCTCGTTCAGCCGGGCGGCCGAGGCCTGCTACGTCACCCAGCCCACCTTGTCGGCCGGGATCCAGGAGCTGGAGAAGATCCTCGGCGCGCCGGTGGTCGACCGCGCGCGCTCGGGCGTGATCCTGACCGCCGCCGGCCAGGAGGCCGTGCGCCGCGCCACCTCGATCCTGGCCCAGACCGAAGACCTGGTGCAGGCCGCGCGCGGCGCGGGCCAGCCGCTGGCCGGACGCTTCCGCCTGGGCGTGATCCCGACCGTGGCGCCGTACCTGCTGCCGCGCGCCCTGCCGATGCTGCGCGACCAGTTTCCCAAGCTGCGGCTGTTCCTGCGCGAGGACCTGACCCAGCGGCTGATCGCCTCGCTGAAGGCCGGCTCGCTGGACGCCGCCCTGATCGCCTTGCCCTACGACATGACGGGCCTCGACTGGGCCCACGTGGAGCATGACGAACTGCTGGCCGCGGCCCCCGCCAACCATCCGATGGCCATGCAGGACAAGGTCGACCCGGCCAGCCTGGACGGCCAGGACGTCATCCTGCTGGAGGACGGCCACTGCCTGCGCGACCACGCCCTGGCCGCCTGCGGCCTGGAGCCGCCCAAGGGCGTCGGCGACGAGGAGAGCTTCGCGGCGACCTCGCTGCCCACCCTGGTGCAGATGATCGGCTCGGGCCTGGGCGTGTCGTTCCTGCCGGCCATGGCCGTGCAGGCGGGCCTGGCCGAGAACGCGCCGGTGACCGTGCGGCCGCTGGCCACCGCCCAGTCGACCCGCGAGATCGTCGTGGCCTGGCGGGCCGGCTCCAGCCGCGCCGCCGAGGGTCGCCTGCTGGCCGAGACCCTGCGCGCGGCCTGATCGCCGCGCGATCATTCAATACCGACGTTCTTTCGATCTGCGACCAATGCGCTTTCGGCGCGTTCAGGGCCGGGGATCGGAGGACATCGCATGAACGCGGCGAAGATGGCGGCCCTCTTGGGCATGGCGACGATGGCGACCGGCTGCGTCAGCCTTTCACGCAGCGCCGCGGTCGATGACCTGCCGGCCGACTGGCGCGCCCAGGCCCGGATTTCCGACGTAAAGCTGACGCGCGGCGACCTCAAGGTCACCGACGGCTTCGACGCCCTGTTCAAGCAGCGGGTGCAGGCCAAGCTGGACGGCTGCGCCAAGGGCCAGCGGCCGCTGCGGCTGGAGGTCAAGCTCGAGCGCTTCGACAAGGCCAATCCGGCCATGACCGCCCTGGTCGGCGGCGCCAACGTGTTGCGCAGCCAGGCGCGGCTGGTCGACGTGCGCACCGGCAAGACCGTCGGCGACTACGCCATCGGCAAGACCATCGTCGGCTCGCGCCTGGCGGTCATCAAGATGGGCGAGGCCGAGGAGCAGCTCAGCGACGCCTTCGGCGAGGAACTGTGCGCCCAGGCCTTTCCGGCGACCGTCGCGACCCGATAGCATCAGATATATCTAAATAGCTCTTGACGCCGATCGGTTTCGATATATCTATCACTTCGATATAACGAAACTGCATCGAAAGAGCACACATGTTTGGACGACATCATCACCATCACCACGGCCGCCACGGCGGTCATCACAGCCGCCATCCGTTCGGCTTCGACGGTCGCGAACACGGCGGCATGGGCGGACGGGGCTTCGGCCGCGGCGGCCCGCGCGGCCGCTTCTTCGACCACGGCGACCTGCGCCTGGTCGTGCTGAAGCTGATCGCCGACAAGCCCAGCCACGGCTACGAACTGATCAAGGCGGTCGAGACCGCGGCCGGCGGCGCCTACAGCCCCAGCCCGGGCGTGATCTACCCGACCCTGACCCTGCTGGAAGAGCTCGGCTACGTGGCCGCGACCGACGCCGGCGGCGGCAAGAAGCTCTACACGATCACCGACGAGGGCCAGGCCTTCCTGGAAGCCAACGCCCAGCCGGTGAACGGCCTGTTCGAGCGCATGGCCGAGGCCGCCTCGCGCAGCGCCGCCTTCGCGCCGCAGATCCTGCGGGCCCGCGAAAACCTGAAGACGGCCCTGCGGTTGAAACTGCACGCCGGAAGCCTCACCTCCGAACAGATCGCCGCCATCGCCAAGGCGCTGGACGACGCCGCAACGCAGATCGAAGCTGTCTGAACCGGGCCGGAACAGAGGAGCACATCTCATGCAAAGCCACGCTCGCCTCGTCACCGACAAGGCCGCCCGCTACATGACCCAGCTGGCCAAACACTGGGGCCACAAGTTCGAGGTCGAACTGACCGAAACGACGGCCGTCTTCCCGCTGCCGCTGGGCCCGTGCCGGATGACCGCCGACGCCGAAGGCCTGGACATGACCGTCGAGGCCGAGGACTTCGAGGCCCTGGCCAAGCTGGAGCAGGTGGTCGCCGACCACATTCTGCGCTTCGCCTTCCGCGAAGGCGTCGAGAAGCTGAACTGGACCCGCGCCCGCGAAGCCGGCCGCATCGACCCGCCCAAGGCGCGTGGCGGCCTGGGGCTGGGGGTTTGACGACCTGCCCTCCCCGCTCGCCCCTGCGTGGTCCTCGTCCTTCGACAAGCTCAGGATGAGGACCAAGGGAAGGCTTCGGACTGAGGAAAACCTCACCCTGAGCCTGTCGAAGGGCGCGGCTTCGCCCCTAAGCCGGCTCCAGCCCCGCCAGCAGCTTGGCCAGCAGCCCGCTCAGCGCCTGCTGCTCGCCGGCGTCCAGCGCCTCCAGCAGCGCCCGCTCATTGTCGATGTGCAGGGGCAGGATCTTGTCCAGCAGCCCCCTGCCCTCCTCCGTCAGCGCCACCAGCGTGCCGCGCCGGTCGCTGGGATGCGGACGGCGCTCGACCAGACCCATCTTCTCCAGCCGGTCGATCCGCGCGGTCATGCCGCCGGACGAGACCATGGCCGTCTCATAGAGGTCGGTCGGGGTCAGGGCGTACGGCGCCCCTGCCCTGCGCAGGGTGGCCAGAACGTCGAACTCGCCGCGCTGCAGGCCATGGGCGGCGAACAGCGGCGCCAGGCGCTCCTTGAGCACGATCTCGGCCACCTCGCAGAGTCGGCCGACCAGCTCCATCGGGAACGGATCCAGGTCCGGCCGCTCGCGCCGCCATTGGACCGAGGCCGCGCCTGCGCGGTCATGACGCTTGGCTTTCGCCGCCATCGGATATATCTCGCCATCAAGATACTTTCCGACGAGATATATCGTGGTCCTCGCCTACGAAGAAGACGCCAAGGCGCGTAAAAGCGCCTCTGTCTCCGCCCGTGCCGCCAAAAGCGGCGCCCTGCTCACCATCGCGGCGATCGTCGTTGCGGCGCTGAACCTGCGCCCGGCTCTGGCCGCGCTGGGCCCCGTGCTCGACCAGGTGAAGGCCGCCACCGGCGCGTCCTCGGCCGCCGCGGGCCTTCTGACCACCCTGCCGATCCTGCTGATGGGCCTGGGCGCCCTGCTGGCCGCGCCGCTGCGCCGGGCCCTGGGCGAGCGCCTGGGCGTGGCCATCGGCCTCCTGGCCATCGCGCTCGCCTGCGGTCTGCGGGCGATCTGGCCGACCACCGCCGGCCTCTTCGCCAGCGCCGCCATGGTCGGCGTCGGCGTCGCCGCCGTGCAGGCCCTGATGCCCGGCTTCATCAAGCGGACCACCGGCGAAGGCGCGCCGCGGATGATGGGGCTCTACACCACCGGCATCATGGCCGGCGCGGCCGTGGCCGCCGCCATGGCCACGGGCGTCACCCGTCTGGCCGGCTGGCAGGTGATGTTCGGCCTGTGGGCCCTGCCCGCCGTGCTGGCCCTGGCGTTGTGGATGCGCGCCGCCAAGTCGGAGACGACCGCCCCGGCCGGCGGCCCGCTCACCTTGCGCCAGGCGTCGATGTGGAAGAGCCCGCGCGCCTGGCTGCTGCTGACCTTCTTCGGCATCGGCACCGGCGCCTACACCCTGGTGCTGGCCTGGTTCCCGCCGTTCTACGCCAGCCGCGGCCTGACCGCCGATCAGGCCGGCTACGCCCTGTCGGCGCTGACGGTCTGCGAAGTGCTGGCCGGCCTGGCGGTCTCGGCCGCCATCGCCCGCCGCCCCGACCGCCGGCCGCTGCTGGCGGCGGCCCTGGCCTCGCTGCTGGCCGGCATCGCCTGCCTGCTGCTGGCCCCGTGGCTGGTGCTGCCCACCGTCTGCCTGCTGGGCGCGGGCATCGGCGCGATCTTCCCGCTGTCGCTGATCGTCACGCTGGACCACGCCAGCGACCCGGAAAGCGCCGGCGACCTGATGGCCTTCGTCCAGGGCGGCGGCTACGTCATGGCCAGCGTCATGCCGTTCTTCGCCGGCTGGGTGCGTGACGCCTCGTCCGACCTGTCGGGCGCCTGGCTGCTGATGGCGGCGGGCGTGGTGGCGATGATGGCGATGACCGCCCGGTTCAAGCCGGGCGCGCGGGTCTGAACCGCTAGAACAGCCCCAGCGACGGGCAGAGGTCGGCGATCTTGCAGACCTCGCACTTGGGCTTGCGGGCCACGCAGATGTAGCGGCCGTGCAGGATCAGCCAGTGGTGGGCGCGGGTCTGGTAGGGACCGGGCACCACGCGCATCAAATCATCCTCGACCGCGTCGGGCGTCTTGCCGGCCGACAGCTTGAGGCGATGCGAGACCCGGAACACGTGGGTGTCGACGGCGATGGCCGGCTCGACGTCCAGCTCGTTGAGCACCACGCTGGCGGTCTTGCGGCCCACGCCCGGCAGGCTTTCCAGCGCCTCGCGGTTCAGCGGCACCTGGCCGCCGTAGCGGTCCATCAGGATATGGGCCGAGGCGATGACGTTCTTGGCCTTGGTGCGGAAGAGGCCGATCGAGGCGATGTAGGAGATCAGGCCGTCCTCGCCCAGCTCCAGCATCTTCTCGGCGCTGTCGGCCACCTGGAACAGCGGGCCGGTGGCCTTGTTGACCTGCACGTCGGTGGCCTGGGCCGACAGGGCCACGGCCGTGACCAGCTCGTAGGGGTTGGAGTAGTTGAGCTCGGTCTTGGGGCGCAGCTCCAGGCTCTCGAAGCGCTCGAACAGGATGCGCACGCGCTCTCGCTCGGCGGCGGTGATCCGCTTGCCGGCGGGGCGTTTCTTGACGAGGGATTTGCTGGCGGCCATCGGCGCAACCATGCCGTGATGCGGCCTGCTCGCCAAGGCGGCGCGAGGGGCGTAGACCTTTGGCATGGCCGCCGCGCTCTACATGGACGCCGTGATCCGCCCCAACCGGTCGCTGAGCCGCGCCGGCATGGCCGTGGTGCTGGGCGTGGCCGTCGCCTTCAACCTGATGGTCGCGGCGTTCCTGCTGGTGGTCGGCGCGCCGCCGGTGCTGCCGTTCCTGGGCCTGGACGTGCTGGCCCTGTGGCTGGCCCTGCGCGCCAGCAACCGCGCCCTGTCGCGCTCGGAACGGGTGAAGGTCACGGCCGAGGAAATCGTCGTCAGCCGCGAGGACGACCGGGGCGCCAAGGTCGTCTGGACCTCGCCCACCGCCTTCACCCGCGTCGACCTCGACCAGCCGGGCGAGCACGAGAGCCGCGTGCGCCTCTTCATGTCGCGCCGCCGGCTGACGCTGGCAAGGGCGCTCAGCCCCGAGGAGCGGGTGGCCTTCGCCCGCGCCCTGGAACGGGCGATCAAGGCGGCGCGGGCCGAGCGCTACGCCTGAGCCAGAACGGGCGGCGCAAGAACCGGGCGGACGCCCCGCCCCAGCCGGCGTAGAGTGCGGCGATGGCCCTCGATCTCGTCCAGTCCGAACCCTCCGCGTCCGAAATCCTGGCGCGCCTGGCCGAACGCTCGGCCGACTATCACCGCATGGCCACGGCTCTCGACTGGCTGGCCCAGCGCTGGATGGAGCGGCCGTCGCTGGACGAGGCCGCCGACGCCGTCGGCCTGTCGCCGTTCCACTTTCAGCGGATCTTCACCCGCTGGGCGGGGGTGAGCCCCAAGACCTTCGTGGCCGCCATCGCCCACGCCGAGGCCCGGCGGTCGCTGGAGGCCGGGGCCAGCGTGCTCGATGCGGCCTATGACGCCGGGCTTTCAGGCCCTTCGCGCCTGCACGACCTGTTCATCGCCCAGGAAGCGGCCACCCCGGGCGACGTGCGCCGGCGCGGGGCGGGCATGACCCTGCGCTGGGGCTGGGCCCCTACCCCGTTCGGCCGCGGCCTGTTCGTGCTGGCCGAGCGCGGCCTGGCGGGCCTGGCCTTCTCGGACGGCGACGACGATTTCAGCTTCGCCGACATGCACCGCCGCTGGCCGGGCGCCGACTGGGTGCGCGACGACGCGGCCGCGCAGGACACCGCGCTCAAGGCGTTCGGGGCCGGCGAAGGCCCCTTGCCCGTGGTGCTGATCGGCTCGCCCTATCAGGTGCAGGTGTGGAAGGCGCTGCTGCGCATCCCGGCCGGCGGCACGGCCACCTACGGCCAGGTCGCCGCCTGGGCCGGCAAGCCCAAGGCCTTCCAGGCCACCGGCGGCGCCATCGGCGCCAACCCGATCTCGCTGCTGATCCCCTGCCACCGGGCCATCGCCAAGGACGGCCGGCTCACCGGCTATCACTGGGGCCTGGCCCGCAAGGCCGCGATCCTGGGCCTGGAAGCGGTGGCGACGCGCGAGGTGGCGTGAACGCGCCCCGCCTGGCATTCGCGACACCGAGTCGCGAGTCGGCGAGTCGTTGAAGAGTCAAGATTTTTCTTGATTTCTCGCCCAATATGGTGCATCTTGAAGGCGTCGTTGATGGCGAGTGAAAAACAGCGACCCCGCCTGAAAGGGTTCCGCGGCGCGCGGAGGAAAGGGGTCCTCGCACAGAAATAGCTCCTCCTCGTGGGGAGCTATTTTTTTGCCCGCGGCGGCGGGCGCGTGATCGGTTCTCCTCGCACGGTCTTGCCGATCAAGGTCGGCATGGTGATGGCTTGCAATCGCTTGCGCGGCGGCAGATTCGGCTTCGGATAGGCGCTGACGACGAAGAGGTTGACGTCAAAGTCGATCCCTCTCGCCTTGGCCAGGTTGAAGAAGACCGCGTAGGGGCCGGCCAGACCAAGCATGTCTTCGATCAGTAGATAATTTCGCCCCTGGCTGAAATAGGCGCGCGCGTTGGACGAAGCGTTGATGATCCTGGGCAGATGCATGGAGTGGCCATGCCGCTCGGGACAGAAGCAGCGAAAATCGCTGCCCGCTTCGTACAGCAAGGCGGGATCGTCGCTGGGCCGAAGCTCCCGAGTGAACGTGTGGTGTCCGAATGTCACCAGCGCGCGGTAATCGACGTTCCCGTCTTTCGGCGTGACCACCAATAGGAAGGGATCAAGGTGGGAGAGATCATAGTGGACCCCCGCCGCTGTGAACGCTCCCCAGCCCACATTTGCTTCCCCGTATCGAGCAGCTCTCCCGCTTCCCGACGATCAAAGCTAGAGCACAATCGAAGCGAGCGTCAAATTTGACCCAGATCGCCATAAGAACAAAAACAGAACATACGTCCGGACTCGACGTCGGGGCGAGTCATTCTGGCCCGTAACCGCGACGCGGGGTCGAGTGACGGGTGGAGCTATGGAACCGGAGGTCTTGAAGGAATTGGCAGTGGTGTTGTCGGCGGCAGCCGGCGTGGTGACGGCCTTGGCCGGACTGGTGTGGGCGTTTCGGCGGCGGCCCTAAAGGGCCGCCGCCAAGGCCTCAGGCCGTGCCGAGGAAGTCGCGCTTGCCGAGCACGACGCCATTCTCGCGCAGGATCGCGTAGGCGGTGGAGAGGTGGAAATAGAAGTTCGGCAGGGCCTGAGCGGTCAGGTAGTCGAGGGCGTTGTGCTCGGTGGTCTCGCCGCGACGGGTCAGGGCCACGGTGCGATCCTCGGCGCCGTCGAAGGCGGCGGGATCCAGGCCCTCGACATAGGCGATGGCGCGGGCCACGCGGGCCGACAGGTCGGCGAAGCTGGTCTCGGCGTCATCCCAGGCCGGAACCTCGACGCCGGCCAGACGGGCGCTGGCGCCCTTGGCGAAGTCGGTGGCGATCTGAACCTGGCGGATCAGCGGGAACATGTCGGGATAGAGCCGCGCCTTCAGCAGGGCCTCCGGGTCGAGCTTGCGCTCCTCGACATGCGCGGCGGCCTTGGCCAGCACGCCCGACAGGCCCTTCAGCCCCTGGACGAAGACGGGAACGCTGACGCGGTGGGCGGTGATGGTCATGGGGGCTCCGGTAAGGCTTGGGCGCTGGATGTAGGGTGGTTCGGCGACAAGCGCAGCATTCCCCTGAACGAGACCCGCCTCCTGCCCGAAGACGCTCCCCCTGAAGGGGGAGCTGTCGGCGAAGCCGACTGAGGGGGCAGTTGCTGCTGGCTTTAGGGCCGCACTCATCTCGTCAGGCACTTCCCCCTCCGTCGCCTTTGGCGACACCTCCCCCTTCAGGGGGAGGATTTTTCAGGCCGCCTCGGCGCCGTCGTAGCGCGCCCTCGCCTCGCGGATCGCGCCGTGGTGTTCCACCGCCCAGGCGATCAGGGCGTTGAGCGGCGTCTGCAGCGACATGCCCAGGGCTGAGAGGCTGTATTCGACGCTGGGCGGCTTGGTGGGGAACACCTGACGTTCGATCAGGCCATCGCGCTGCAGGTCGCGAAGGGTCTGGGTCAGCATCCGCTGGGAAATGTCGGGCACGGCGCGGCGCAGGGCCCCGAACCGCTTGGGGCCGATGAACAGCAGCGAGAGGATCAGCGTGCTCCACTTGTCGCCAAGGTGGTCGACGACGTCGCGCACCGGGCAGTCGGCGCTGGTGAAGCCCTGGCCGCGCCAGCCGTCCATCGCCTCGCACATGGCTTCTGGTGAAAGGGCGGGTGGTTCCTTCAAGGTGCCTATCTCCCGGAAAACTGCCGTCTTTACGGCGCACGCTTGGTCTCACATCTACACCTGGTCTCGAAAAGAGACCAGCAAAGGACGCCTTCGATGACCGCCAAGCCCTTCCTTAATGACCGCCTTCTGGTGACCGGCGCCGGAGGCCAGCTGGGCCGCCGCGTGGTCGAACTGCTGCTGGAGGCCGGCGCGCCGCATGTGATCGCCACCACCCGCGATCCGGCCAAGCTGGCCGACCTGGCGGCCAAGGGCGTGAAAGTGCGCGCCGCCGACTTCGACGACCCGGCCTCGCTGGAGACCGCCTTCGCCGGCGTCGATCGCCTGCTGCTGGTCAGCACCGACGCCCTGGACAAGCCCGGCCGCCGCATCGCCCAGCACCGCGCCGCCGTGGCCGCGGCCGTCAAGGCCGGGGTCAAGCATCTGGCCTACACCTCCGGCCCTGGCGTGCGCCCGCAGGTCTCGGGGATGGACGACCACTTCTGGACCGAGGCGGCGATCTTCGCCGAGGCCTCGCTCGACTGGACCATCCTGCGCCACCACCTCTATGCCGAGACGATCCTGATGGGCGCGGGCCAGGCCCTGGCCAGCGGGACCCTATACACCGCCACCGCCGGCAAGGGCCGCGCCTACGTCACCCGCGAGGACTGCGCCCGCGTCGACGTCGCCGCCCTGCTGGGCGCGGAGGGCCGCCAGGTTCTCGAGGTGACGGGCCCCGAGGCGATCACCCAGGACCAGCTGGCCGCCCTGCTGGCGCAGGTCTCTGGCAAGCCGGTGGCCCACCAGGACATTCCGCTGGACGCCCTGCGCGCAGGCCTGGCGGGCGCGGGCCTGCCGCCGGCCTATGTGGAACTGCTGGCCGTGTTCGACCACGACACCGCACAGGGCCGCCACGCCCTGCTCACCGACACGGTCGAAAGCCTGACCGGCAAGGCGCCGACCTCGGTCGCGACCTTCCTCGCCGGCCAGAAGGCCGCGCTGGCCTAGAGAACAAGCGGAACGGTCTGCGGCGTCGCGGGGTTTCTAGCGGGTCCAATTCCACTCCCCCAGAAGGAGGAAGACCCATGAAAGTCAGCGACGCCATGACCAGCCAGGTCTCGGTCGCCCGTCCCGGCGACAGCATCCGCAAGGTCGCCGAGGTGATGGCCAAGGTCGACAGCGGCGTGGTGCCGGTGGTCGACAACGGCAAGGTGCTGGGCCTGGTCACCGACCGCGACATCGTGCTGCGCGTGGTGGCCGAGGGCCGCAGCTTCGACGCCCCGGTCTCGGAAGTGATGAGCGACGGCGAGGTGTTGTCGGTGAAGGAAGACGACGTCCTGGCCGACGCCACCGCCAAGATGGCCAACAACCAGGTCCGCCGCCTGGTGGTGCTCAACGAGGCCGGAAACCTGACCGGCATCCTGTCGCTGGGCGACGTGGCCAAGGACTACGGCGCCAAGCAGGTCGGCAAGACGCTCGAGGAGATCTCGCAGGAGCCCGGCGAGGCGGCGCATTGATTTTCCCCTCTCCCGGAGGGGAGAGGGAGGGGCCCAGGCGCTAGCCTGGGAGGGTGAGGGGTGACGGCGCCTGACGTCGTGCGGGCACGCCGTCTTCGGTCCCTAACCCCTCATCCTCCCACGCCTTGCGGCGCGGGCCCCTCCTTCTCCCTCTGGGAGAAGGTTTGGGAAGACCAAACAAAAAGGGCGGCCCCGTGAGGAGCCGCCCTTCGTCGTATCGGGTTGTCGAACCGGTCTTAGACCAGCGACGGGTCGATCGCCTTGCAGGCTTCCATCAGGCCCTTCACCGACTCCACCGACTTGGCGAACATCGCCTTTTCGGCGTCGTTGGTTTCGAACTCGACGATCTTCTCGGCGCCGCCGGCGCCGATGACGACCGGCACGCCGACGTACAGGTCCGACAGGCCGTACTGGCCGGTCAGGAAGGTGGCGCACGGCAGGACGCGCTTCTTGTCCTTCAGGTAGCTGACAGCCATGGCGATGGCCGATTCAGCCGGGGCGTAGAAGGCCGAGCCGGTCTTCAGCAGGGCGACGATCTCGCCGCCGCCCTTGCGGGTGCGCTCGACGATGGCGTCCAGTTCTTCCTGGGTCAGGAAGCCGGCCTTCACGGCGTCCGGCAGCGGCAGGCCGCCGACGGTCGAGTGACGGACCATCGGGACCATGTCGTCGCCGTGGCCGCCCAGGGTCCAGGCGTGGATGTCTTCGACCGACACGCCGGTCTTTTCGGCCAGGAAGTAGGCGAAGCGCGCCGAATCCAGGACGCCGGCCATGCCGATGACCTTTTCCTTCGGCAGGCCCGAGAACTGCTGCAGGGCCCAGACCATCGCGTCGAGCGGGTTGGTGATGCAGATGACGAAGGCGTTCGGGGCGTGGGCCTTGATGCCTTCGCCGACGGCCTTCATGACCTTCAGGTTGATGCCCAGCAGGTCGTCGCGGCTCATGCCCGGCTTGCGCGGCACGCCGGCGGTCACGATGCAGACGTCGGCGCCGGCGATGTCGGCGTAGTCGTTGGCGCCCTTCAGGGCCACGTCCTTGCCGAACACGGCCGAGGCTTCGGCGATGTCGAGCGCCTTGCCCTGCGGGGTGCCTTCGGCGATGTCGAACAGGATCACGTCGCCCAGCTCTTCGCGAGCGGCGATGTGGGCCAGGGTGCCGCCGATCATGCCGGCGCCGATAAGGGCGATCTTCGCGCGAGCCATGGGGTCTCCATCAGGCTGTGGACAGGAAATGTCGGGGCGCGGTCTACGCCCCTCGCGGCTCAGTCTCAAGCCCCCTTTCCCGTTTCGCTGCGCTGCGGCAAAACGATCACAACAAACACAAGGAGAGGCGCCGTGAGCAAGACCGATCCTGGACGCTTTTTCGAGGACTTCCGCGTTGGCCAGGTGCTGATCCACGCCACGCCGCGCACGGTGACCGCCGGCGACGTCGCGCTGTACACGGCGCTTTACGGGCCGCGGTTTTCGCTTTTCTCGTCTGACGAATTCGCCCGCGCCAGCGGCCTGGCCGCCGCCCCGGTCGACCCGCTGGTCGCCTTCCATGTGGTGTTCGGCAAGACCGTTCCCGACATCAGCCTGAACGCCGTGGCCAACCTGGGCTACGCCGAGGGCCGGTTCCTGGCGCCGGTGTTCCCGGGCGACACCCTGGCGGCGACGTCCGAGGTGATCGGGGTCAAGGAGAACTCCAACGGCAAGACCGGCGTCGTCTATGTGCGCACCACCGGGACCAACCAGCGCGGCGAGGCGGTGCTGAGTTACGTGCGCTGGGTGATGGTGAGAAAGCGCGACCCGGCCGCGGTGGTCGAGGGTCAGACGGTTCCGGACCTGGCCAAGGCGGTCTCGCCCGAGGACGTGGTCGTCCCGCCGGGTCTGGATTTCTCCGCCTACGACTGGGCCCTGGCCGGGGCGCCGCACGCCTTCGAGGACTATGCGGTCGGCGAGAAGATCGACCATGTCGACGGCATGGCGGTGGAAGAGGCCGAGCACCAGATGGCCACCCGCCTGTGGCAGAACACCGCCAAGGTGCACTTCAACCAGTTCGAGCGGAGCAAGGACCCGTCCGGCCGGCGCCTGGTCTATGGCGGGGTGGTGATCTCGACGGCCAAGGCGCTGTCGTTCAACGGCCTGCAGAACGCCGGCCTGATCCTGGGGATCAATGGCGGCCGCCACGTGGCGCCGTTCTTCGCCGGCTCGACGGTGTTCGCCTGGAGCGAAGTGCTCGACAAGGCGGACCTGCCTGGGTCTGGGGGAGCGCTCGGCGCTCTGCGGTTGCGGCTGGTTGCCACCAAGGACAGGCCGTGTACGGATTTCCCCGACAAGGACGGCGACGGGACCTACGACCCGTCGGTGATCCTGGATTTCGACTATTGGGCGGGGGTCCCCAAGCGTGGCTGACTTTTCTCTGCACCCGGCCTTTCCGGCCAGCTCGCACGCGGTCGGCGAGCTGGAGCTATGCCATGTGCGCCTGCATGACGACGCCCGCTATCCGTGGCTGGTGCTGATCCCCCGCGCCGACGGCCTGGTCGAGATCGAGGACCTGTCGATCGAGGGTCGCGCGGCCCTGACCGAGGAAGTCGTCGCCGCCGGCGCGGCCGTGCGGGCCGTCGCCAAGGTGCTGGGCCTCGCCATCGACAAGCTGAACGTCGGCGCCCTGGGCAACGTCACGCCGCAACTGCACGTCCACGTCCTGGGTCGCCGCACCGGCGACCCGGCCTGGCCGGGCCCGGTGTGGGGTCATAGCGCAGGGGTCCCCTACCCCGAGGACGTGCGCGCCGCGGCGATCGCGGCGGCGCGGGAGGCGCTCAACCTCTGACCCCTCTCCCCTTGCGGGAGAGGGTGGCCCGCGTAGCGGGTCGGGTGAGGGGTCTCTCAGAACTATCGGACAGGGCTTTCGACCCCTCATCCGTCGGCTATCGCCGACACCTTCTCCCGCAAGGGGAGAAGGATCAGAGCAGCGTCGCCGCGCCCAGGCCGGCGGCGAACGCCAGGACCATCGCCCCCGCGCCGGCCAGGAACCACGGCCATGCCGGGGTCTTCTCGGCCACCACCGCCGGAGGCGTCGGCGGCTGTTCGGCGTAGCGGGCCATGGCTTTGAGGGCGCGCAGCGCCTCGTCGGCCAGTTCCTTCATCCGCGCCACCGGCGACAGCTCGCGGGCGATCCAGCGGCGGACCACAGGATCGGAAGCCGCCCACAGGTCATGGGAGGGGTCGATGCGGCGAGCGACGCCCTCGACCGTGACCATGGTCTTCTGCAGCAAAACCAGTTCCGGCCGCAGGGCCATCTCGAACAGGGCGGTGATCTCGAAGAGCTGCGCCAGGAGCTTGCCCATCGACACCTGGCGGGCGTCGCGACCGAAGACGGGTTCTCCCACGGCGCGCAGGGCCTGGGCGAAGGCGTCCATGTCCTGGTGGGCGGGCACGTAACCGGCGTCGAAGTGGATCTTGGCCACGCGGACGTAGTCGCGGCTCAGGAACCCATAGAGGATCTCGGCCAGGTACTTGCGCTCGGCGGGACCCAGGCGCCCGACAATGCCGTAGTCGACGGCGGTGATGGCGGCCGGAGCGCTGACGAACAGGTTGCCTTCGTGCAGGTCGGCGTGGAACAGGCCGTGGTCCAAGGCCTGGGCCAGGAAGCCCCGGGTGACGTTGTCGGCCAGGGCCTTGCGATCCAGGCCCTCCTGCTCCAGCGCCTTGGGGTCCGACAGCGGAACGCCTGGCGCCCAGGCCAGGGTCAGCACCCGCTTGCCGACGCCGTCCCAGACCACCGCCGGGGCGCGCATGTGGCTGTCCAGCGCCATGGCCTCGCCCAGCTCGGCGCAGCCGGCGGCCTCGAAGCGCAGGTCCATTTCCAGGTCGAGCGCGCGGATCACCACCTCGACGAACTCGCGCGGACGCAGGCGGCGGGCGGCGGGAACAAGGCGATGGGCCAGATCGGCGGCCAGGCGCAGGGTGGCGCTGTCCTCGGCCACCCGGCGTTCGATGCCCGGACGCAGCACCTTCACGGCCACCTTGTCGCCGTCCAGCAGGGTCGCCTCATGGGCCTGGGCCAGGGAGGCCGCGCCGACCGCCTCGCCGAAGCTGGCGTAGAGGCTGTCGATCGGCCGGGCCAGGCTGCGCTCGACCTCGGCCCGCGCGATGGCGGTCGGGAACGGCGGTAGGCGGTCCTTCAGGTGCGACAGATCCTCGGCGAAGGTCGCGCCGAAGATGTCGGCCCGCGTCGACAGGAACTGGCCCATCTTGATGGCGACGGGGCCCAGGCCCTCCAGGGCGCGAGCCAGGCGCTCGCCCGGACGGCCTTTACGGGTCTTGCCGCCGGCGAACAGCCGCAGCAGCCGGCCGGCCAGCCGCGCTGACGGCGGCAGCAGCGGCTCGACCTCCTTGGGAACCAGGGCGTCGGCGCGCACCAGGCGCCAGCCGGCGCCGATCAGGCGGACGAACGCGGACAGTCGCTGCATGGGCTCTAGAGCGCCCAGCCCTGGTGCAGGGCCGCCACGCCGCCGGTGAAGTTGGTGTAGGTCGCCCGCTTGAAGCCGGCGTTCTCGATCATCGACAGGAAGGTCTTCTGGTCGGGGAAGCGGCGGATGCTCTCGACCAGATACTGGTAGGCGTCGCGGTCCTTGGCAACCCATTCGCCGACCTGCGGGATGACCTTGAAGCTGTAGGCGTCATAGGCCTTGGCGAGCGCTTCGGTGGCCGGACGCGAGAACTCCAGGCACAGGAAGCGGCCGCCGGGCTTGAGCACCCGGCGCGCTTCGCGCAGGGCCGCGTCGATGTCGGTGACGTTGCGGATGCCGAACGAGATCACATAGGCGTCGGCATAGGCGTCGGGCAGCGGCAGGCGCTGGGCGTCGCCCACGGTCCAGGTGATCTCGGGCTCGCCGCCCTTTTCGATCCCCGCCATGATCATTTCGGCGTTGTAGTCGACGATGTTGATGGTCGCGTCCGGACCGCCGCGGCGCTGCTGGGTGTTGCGGGCCATCTTCGCGAAGCGGCGGGCCATGTCGCCGGTGCCGCCGGCGCAGTCGATGATCACCTCGCCCGGCTGCGGGTTGAGGCGGGCGGCGACCGCGTCCTTCCAGAGCCGGTGCACGCCGCCGCTCATCAGGTCGTTCATCAGGTCGTAGTTCTTGGCCACGCGGTCGAAGACCCCGCGCACCAGACCTGCCTTCAGGGCGGGATCAACGTCCTTGAATCCGAAAGTGGCGGAGGGCTTGCTCATGACGTCTACGGGTCGGGCTCTCTATATGATCTTCGCCTATTAGACCGCGTCTCGCGCCGCGTCATCGTTTTAAGGGGTCTTCCTTGCCCGAACTGCCCGAAGTCGAGACCGTCCGCCGCGGACTCGAGCCCGTCCTGTCCGGCGCACGCCTTTCCCGCGTGCGCGCCAACCGCCCGGACCTGCGCTTTCCCCTGCCCGATGGCTTCGTCCAGCGGCTGACCGGCGCGAGGATCCTGCGCCTGGAGCGACGGGCCAAGTACCTGCTGGCCCCGCTGGATCGCGGCGACACCCTGGTGATGCACCTGGGCATGACCGGCAGGTTCGAGATCGCCGCGCCTGAAGGCGCCGTGCGCCCAGGCGACTTCGCCCGCGAGGTCAAACCCGACGACAAGCACGCCCACGTGGTCTTCGAGACCGAAGAGGGCGCGACCGTCACCTATTACGACCCCCGACGGTTCGGCTTCATGGACCTGATCGCCACCGACCGCGTCGACCGCCATCCGTGGTTCGCGACCATGGGGCCCGAGCCGCTGTCCGACGCCTTCGACGCCAAGACCCTCGTGAAGGCCTTCGGCGGCCGCAAGCAGGGGCCCAAGACCCTGCTGCTGGACCAGAAGACCGTGGCGGGCCTGGGCAACATCTATGTCTGCGAGGCCCTGCACCGCTCGGGCATCTCGCCGTTCAAGCCGTCGGGCCAGATCGCCGGCAAGCGCCTGGGGCCGCTGACCGCCGCCATCAAGGACGTACTGGCCGAGGCGGTCGAGGTCGGCGGCTCGTCGCTGAAGGACTTCGCCGCCGCCGATGGGGCTCTGGGCTATTTCCAGCACCGCTTCCGGGTCTATGACCGCGAGGGCGAGCCCTGCCCCACCCCGGGCTGCAAGGGGGTGATCGCCCGCGAGGTCCAGGCCGGGCGCTCAACCTTTTTCTGCCCCGTTTGTCAGAAATGACCCTGGCCGCGCCTTCTCCAGCTTGAGGCGCGGCTTTCCCGGTTTGGCGTGATGTTCCGTTCCCTCCTCGTCGCTCTGGCCGCCCTGCTGGCGACCCCCGCCCTCACCGCGCCCGCTTTGGCCGCGCCGCCGGTGTGGACGGTGCGCGACGCGGATTCCGAGATCGTGCTGTTCGGCTCGATGCATGTGCTGCCCAGGGATCTCGACTGGAGGCCGCCGGCGCTGGACGCCGCCCTCGCCCAGGCCGACGACCTGTGGTTCGAGGTTCCGATGGACGCGGCCGCCGACCGGCGGATGCAGGACCTGGCGGGCGCCTACGGCCTGCTGCCGCCGGGCCAGACCCTGACCTCGCGGCTGAAGCCCCGCGCCGCCGCCCGGCTGCGCAAGCTGGCCGATCGCCTGGACGTGCCGATGAGCGAGATCGAGCGCCTCAAGCCGTGGATGGCCGAGGTGCGGCTGACCACGGCCGCCTTCGCCAAGGACAAGGGCATGGCCGAGGACGGGGTTGAACGGCGGCTGCAGGCGGCCGCGCCGCCCAAGGTCGTGCGCAAGGCCTTCGAGACTCCCGACCAGCAGATGGCCCTGTTCGCCGGCGCCTCCGAGGCGGACCAGGTCCGCACCCTCAACGCCACGGTCAGGCAGATCGAAAAGGACCCCGGCGCCTATCGCCGTCTGGTGGCCGCCTGGTCGCAGGGCGATCAGAAGACGCTGGAGCGCGCCGTGGTCGGCGGAATGCAGAAATCTTCGCCCGCCCTCTATCGTCGGTTCATCGTCGAGCGTAACGCACGATGGATGGACGCCCTGCAAGCGCGCCTGGCCGGATCGGGCCGGACGGTGGTGGTGGTCGGCGCGGGGCACCTGCTGGGTCCCGACGGCCTTCCGGCCCGCCTGCGCGCCCTGGGCTACGACGTCGAAGGGCCGCGCTAGACGGCCGAACTGAACACGAGGAACCAAGCGCAGATGGCCTTTGAGACCCTGATCGTCGAACGCCCCACGACCGCGCCCGGCGTGGCCGTGATCCGCCTGAACCGACCCGAGGCCCTGAACGCCCTCAACAGCGTCTTGCTGACCGAGCTCGGCCAGGCCCTGGCCCAGGCGCAGGGCGACGACACGGTCGGCTGCATCGTGCTGACCGGCTCGCCCAAGGCCTTCGCCGCCGGGGCCGACATCAAGGAGATGTCGGACAAGTCCTATGCCGACATGTTCAAGGCCGACTTCTTCACGGCCCAGGCCCGGGCCATCGAGACGGTGCGCAAGCCGATCATCGCCGCGGTCTCCGGCTACGCCTTGGGCGGCGGCTGCGAGCTGGCGATGATGTGCGACTTCATCCTGGCCGCCGACACCGCCAAGTTCGGCCAGCCCGAGATCAATCTGGGCGTCGCGCCCGGCATCGGCGGCACCCAGCGCCTGACCCGCCTGGTGGGCAAGTCCAAGGCCATGGACATGATCCTGACCGGCCGGATGATGGACGCCGAGGAAGCCGAGCGCGCGGGCCTGGTGTCGCGGATCTTCCCCGCCGACCAGCTGGTCGACGAGGCCGTGAAGGTCGCCGCCAAGATCGCCGCCCAGTCGCCCCTGGCCACGGCCATGAACAAGGAACTGGTCAACGCCGCCTACGAGACCACCCTGACCACGGGCGTGGCGCTGGAGCGGAGGCTGTTCCACTCGCTGTTCGCCTTCGACGACCAGAAGGAGGGGATGGCCGCCTTCGTCGAGAAGCGCAACCCCGCGTTCAAGGGTTCGTGACGCGTCGGTCGCTCGCCGGGCGAAGATTCCCATTGTGGATGGATTGACCGGTCGGCGGCCTTCCCGTATATCCGCGCGCTCTTGATTTCACCTGCTTCGCGGCCGCCCGCGCGGCCGTCCGTTTGAAGGTCCTATCCATGGCCAATAATCCCGGCGCCAAGAAAGCGATCCGCAAGATCGCCCGTCGCACCGAAGTGAACACCGCTCGTCGTTCGCGCGTCCGCACCTTCCTGCGCAAGTTCGAAGACGCCATCGCCAAGGGCGACGTCGCCGTCGCCAAGGCCGCCTTCATCGAGGCTCAATCGGAGCTGATGCGCGCCGTTTCGAAGGGCGTCGTTCACCCGAACACGGGTTCGCGCAAGGTGTCGCGCCTGGCCGCCCGTCTGAAGAAGCTGGATAAGGCCGCCGCCTAAGTCCAGATCGCGAGCGAACGCCGTTCGCTCAGCGAAATCAAAGACTTGTAGAAGCCGATCGAGGCAACTCGGTCGGCTTTTGCTTTGTCTATGTACTCCTTTACCTGCCCCCCGGCTCGTCGAACGAAAGTCTTCAAAACGGCTTTCCCTTGACGGGCGAGGCGGTGTCGCGAGTCAACAGAAATATCCGCGATCGGACGCAAGTTTTCCGTTTGACCGGCCCGGGCCGGTGGCTAGTTTAAAGGTCTCAGCGCTCTCCCAGTCTTGTGACGACAGCGGCGGCGGCGGACACCATGCGTTCGCCGGTTAAGCCCCTGTGTGTCCTCAATAAATGCGGGGGGAGAGTTTCTGAGCTCGGTCGTGCGCCATGGGGGGCTTGCGATCGGCAAATCTGTAATTGTGTGTATGCAGGCGCGAGGCGGTGAACTGATGTCGATCAAGGTCGGGGCGGCCAGTCAGGAATTGTCGGCGGCGTATGCCGCCGTCACGCGCGAGCCTGCCGGCATCGTGTGGAACAAAGTCTGCGTCTCCCTGAAACGCGAGCTGGGCGACGCCGCCTTCGGTTCGTGGATCGCGCCCGCCGTGCTGCGCGAAACCCAGGCCGGCGACGTCGTGCTCGTCACCCCCACCGGCATCGCGCGCGACTGGATCCGTCGCAGCGCCTGGCGCCGCATCGGCGAGCTGTGGGCCGCCGGCGACGCCGTGGGCCGCCGCCTGGACCTGAAGTCGCGTCTCGAGTTCGAAGCTTCGGCCGACGCGGCCTCGGCCACGACCGGCGCCGTCTATGTCGAGGCCAAGCCGCAACCGATCGAGATCGTGCTGCCGGTCTCCAGCGACGCCCCCGTCGCCGCGCCGACCCCCGCCGGCAAGACCTCGCCGATCCAGGGCCTGCAGGAACGCTTCACCTTCGACAGCTTCGTTCCTGGCCCCGCCAACGAATTCGCCCACGCCGTGGCGCGCCGCGTCGCCAGCTGGGCCGACGGCCACTTCAACCCGGTGCTGTTCCACGGCCCCTACGGCTTCGGCAAGACGCACCTGCTGAACGCCCTGGCCTGGGAGGCCATGCGCGCCGCCCCGAACAAGCGCGTGGTCTACCTGACCGCCGAGCGCTTCCTGTCGACCTTCGTCCGCGCGGTCATGGATCGCCAGACCACGGCCTTCAAGGACGAGCTGCGTGGCGCGGATCTGCTGATCATCGACGACGTGCACTTCATCGCCGGCAAGCAGTCGAGCCAGGAAGAGCTGTTCCACACCCTGACCGCCCTCGTCGAGGACGGCCGCCGGGTGGTGTTCTCGGCCGACCGTCCGCCCTCGGCCATGACCGAGATGGACGCCCGCCTGCGCTCGCACCTTTCGGCGGGCCTGGTCTGCGGCATGGAGCCGGCCGACCGCTCGCTGCGCCTGGGCATCCTGGAGCGCAAGATCGAGGCGCTGGGCCGCGCCCAGGGCTTCACCGGCGCCGTGCGCCCCGAAGTGCTGCAGTTCCTGGCCGACCGCTTCACCGACAGCGTCCGCGAGCTGGAAGGGGCCCTCAACACCCTGACCGCCCGCGCCGGCGAGCGCCTATCGCGCCTGTCGCTGGACGAGGTCCAGGCGATCCTGCGCCCGCACCTGCGTGGCGGCGAAAAGCGGATCACCATCGACGACATCCAGAAGGCGACGTCCGAGCACTACGGCATGAAGCAGGCCGACCTGCTCAGCGAGCGCCGCAACCGCGCCATCGCCCGTCCGCGCCAGGCGGCCATGTGGCTGGCCAAGCAGCTGACCACCCGCTCGCTGCCGGACATCGGCCGTCGCTTCGGCGGTCGCGACCACACCACCGTGCTGCACGCCGTGCGCCGCATCGAGGCCCTGCGCCAGGAAGACGCCGTGCTCAGCCAGGACCTGGAGACCATCACCCGCAAGCTGCGCGGCTGATCAGGGCTTCACAGGTCGACCGAAGGGGCCGCTCCGCAAGGGGCGGCCCTTTTCGTTTGGGGCAAGGGAGCCCCCGTCGTAACCAAGGGCGACCGGCGTCAGGGGAGCATGGGATGAGACAGGCTGCGTGGCTGCTGATGCTGGCGCCGATGACCGCCTGCTCGCCGCCCTACACGAACCCGCATACGGGCAGTCCCGTGGCCGAGGGTGAGATCAGGCTGTCGATGGCCCAGGTGAATCCCGGTCACGCCCGATCCGACGCGGCCAAGGCGCTCGCCCGTGGAGATCGGCGCCTGCTGGGCGTGTACGGCTACGCGGCCGAGGTTCCCGGCGTCGACGCGCACGCCGCCGGCAGGCCCGTCGTCTTCATCGAAGACACCAGCGACCAGATCCGCGACTTCGGCCATGCGCGCTTCAACAGGAAGGCCGCGGCCTACGCGCTGGTCTACAATCAGGCGCTTCTGGACCAGAAGAACTAGCCCGCCCGCGCCCGCCTGAGCGTCAGGTTGATCCGCCCTCCCCCCGGCACGAGGCGCGAGGAACCCGGCAGGATGCGGTCGACGCCGTGAAAAGCCAGGCGGGCGGGACCAGACAGTCGGCAGACGTCGCCAGACGACAGCCGCACCGAGCGGGTCGGGTCCTTGCGGCTGGTTCCCCCGATGCGGAACACCGCCGTGTCGCCCAGCGAGATCGACAGCACCGGAAAGCGCGGGTCGGCCTCGTCGCGGTCCTGGTGCAGGCCCATGCGGGCCTCGGGGCCGTAGAAATTGACCAGGCAGGCGTCGGGCGGAACCTCCGCATCGCCCAGCGCCGCCCAAAGATCGAGCAGCGCCTGGGGCATCGCCGGCCAGGCCGCGCCGGTCCCGGGGTGACGGTCGGCGTAGCGGTAGCCGGCCGCATCGCTGGTCCAGCCCAGCGGCCCCAGGCTGGTCATCGCGACGCTCATCGCCTTGCCGTAGGGCGTGGCGTAGTTGGCCGGCGGCGCGATCGCCGCAGCCGCCAGCACCGCCTCAACCAGCGCGTGCTGGGCGTCCGGCGACAACAGGCCGGGCCAGAAATCAAAGCCGGGGACGAGGCTGACGGGGGTCATCATTACGCGGAATTAATGCCTGTGGACGGGCGGATGGGTGTTGGTTCGCGCCTTCGCGGGTTTCTCCGCACGATCATTCCATACCAGGGCCGTTCATGCGTCGTCTTCTGTCCACCGCCGCCGCGGTCACGCTGCTTCTCGCCTCGGGGACCGCCCTCGCCGCCCCGGCCGTTTCGGGCTCCAAGGGCGCGACGCCGGCCACGGTGACCACCCAGCTGCCGCGCAACGCCCACCCCACCCACTACGACCTCACCTTCACGCCCGACGCCAAGGCGATGAGCTTCACCGCCTCGGTGAAGATCGCCGTCGAGGTTAGCGAGCCGACCGCGACCATCACCCTGCAGGCGGCCGAGCTGACGTTCGCGAAAGCCACGATCGACGGCAAGCCGGCGACCATCAAGGTCGACGAGGACGCCCAGACCGCCGCCTTCACCGTCGCGGCACCGCTGGCCAAGGGCAAGCACGTGCTGGCCATCGACTACGCCGGCAAGATCTACACCCAGGCCGCTGGCCTGTTCGCCCTCGACTACGACACCGAGGAAGGGCCCAAGCGCGCCCTCTACACCCAGTTCGAGAACTCCGACGCCCGCCGGTTCATCCCCTCGTGGGACGAGCCGTTCCACAAGGCGACCTTCAGCGTCGAGGCGACGATCCCGACCGGCCAGATGGCGCTGGGCAACATGCCGATCGCCAAGAGCGTCGACCTTGGCGGCGGCAAGACCCGCGTGACCTTCGCCACATCGCCGAAGATGTCGACCTACCTGCTGTTCTTCGGTCTGGGCGAGTTCGAGCGCGCCAGCCTCAAGACCGCCGGCGTCGACATCGGCGTCATCACCAAGAAGGGCGACCTGCCCAAGGCCAAGTTCGCGCTGGAATCCGCCGGCCCGCTGACGGCCTGGTACAACGACTATTTCGGCGTCGACTACCCGCTGCCGGCGCTCGACCACATCGCCGCGCCCGGCCGCAGCCAGTTCTTCAGCGCCATGGAGAACTGGGGGGCGATCTTCTACTTCGAATACGCCCTGCTGATGGATCCGAAGATCTCGACCCAGCGTGACGCCCAGAACATCTACACCACCGTCGCCCACGAGACCGCCCACCAGTGGTTCGGCAACCTGGTGACCATGGCCTGGTGGGACGACCTGTGGCTCAACGAGGGCTTCGCCTCGTGGATGGAGGGCCGGGCGACCGAGAAGTTCCATCCCGAATGGAACGCCGCCCTGGCCGCCGTCGGCGGCCGCGAATACGCCATGAGCCTGGACGGCCTGGTGACGACCCACCCGGTGGTGCAGCACGTCGAGACCGTCGAGCAGGCCAGCCAGGCCTTCGACGCCATCACCTACCAGAAGGGCGAGGCGGTCATCCGCATGCTCGAGGGCTATGTCGGCGAGGACGCCTGGCGCGCCGGCGTGCGCGCCTACATCAAGGCCCACGCCTACGGCAACACGGTCAGCGACGACCTGTGGAAGGCGGTCGAGACCGCCGCCGGCAAGCCGATCACCGCCATCGCCCACGACTTCACCCTGCAGCCCGGCGTGCCCCTGATCCGCGTCGAGGCCGGCGCCTGCCAGGCCGGCAAGCAGGTGCTGACCCTGACCCAGGGCGAGTTCAGCAAGGACTTCCCCGACAAGAAGCCCCTGTCCTGGCGCGTGCCGGTCGTCGCCAAGGCCCTGGACGGCGGCGCGGTCGCCAAGACGGTGGTCGAGGGCGGCAAGGCCAGCCTGACCGTCGAGGGCTGCGGCCCCGTCGTCGTCAACGCCGGCCAGAGCGGCTACTACCGCACGCTCTACGCCCCGGCCCAGTTCCAAGCCCTGACGGGCAGCTTCGGCAAGCTGGCGGCCATCGACCAGCTGGGCCTGCTGTCGGACGCCTGGTCGATGGGCGCGGCCGGCCAGCAGTCGTCGACCGACGCCCTGGCCCTGATCGCCGCGACGCCGGCCGACGCCGACCCGCAGGTGCTGTCCAAGGTCGCCAGCGTGCTGTCGGCCATCGACGGATATTACGAAGGCCAGGCCGAGCGCGCCGCTTTCCGCAAGCTGGCGATAGCCCGCCTGTCGCCGCTGCTGGCCCGCGTGGGCTGGGAGGCCAAGGCCGGCGAGCTCGACACCGTGGCCATCCTGCGCGGCGACCTGATCGCCACCCTGGGCGAGCTGGGCGATGGCGCCGTGGTCGCCGAGGCCCGCAAACGCTTCGCCGCCGACAAGACCGACCCGGCCGCCATCCCCGGCCCGCTGCGCAAGGCGATCCTCGGCGTCGTGGCCGTCAACGCCGACGCGGCGACCTGGGAGGCCATCCACGCCCAGGCCCAGGCCGAGAAGACGCCGCTGGTCCGCACCCAGCTCTACAACCTGCTGGCGGCGGCCGACGACGAGGCCCTGGCCCGCAAGGCCCTGGACCTGGCCCTGACCGCCGAGCCGGGCGAGACCAACTCGGCCGGCATGATCTCGGCCGTGGCCTCGCGCCATCCCGACATGGCCTTCGACTTCGCCACCGCCCATCGCGACGCCGTCGACGCCAAGGTCGACAACAGCGCCCGCACCCGCTTCATCCCCAGCCTCGCCAAGGCCTCGGGCAAGCCCGAGACGGCCGAAAAGCTGAAGGTCTGGGCCAGCGCCAACCTCACCGAGAGCTCGCGCAAGGAGGCCGACAAGACCGTCTCGGCGATCGAATACCGGGCCAAGGTGCGTCGCGAGCGCCTGCCGGCGATCACCGCCTGGGTCGCCAAGGCCGGCTGAACGGACTTTTCCACAGCGTCGGCCAAGGGTCGACTGGCCGACGCTGCGACGTTCCGTCTTGCAGATTCCCCTTCTTTCCCTGCGGGAATGGGGTTGCGGCGGCACGCGTATCCCCCATATCGGGCATCGAAGCGGGGTTGACGGGCTCGTCAACTTCGATTGAAGCCTCTCCTTTCGCCTGGTTCGTCCAGGCGGCAGGATTTTGGATCAACCCTAGACGCGACCAGACGGGGACGGACCGAGAAAAACCGGGGCGCTTCTGATAAGGCCCTTGTCACCGCCGTCCGCCATTCGAGGAGCTGCAGGCACACCACATGAGCAAGATTATCGGTATCGACCTTGGCACCACGAACTCGTGCGTGGCCATCATGGACGGCAAGAACCCGAAGGTGATCGAGAACGCCGAAGGCGCTCGCACCACCCCCTCGGTCGTCGCCTTCCTCGAGGACGGCGAGCGCCTGATCGGCCAGCCCGCCAAGCGCCAGGCCGTGACCAACCCGACCAATACCCTGTTCGCGATCAAGCGCCTGATCGGCCGCAACGCGAACGACCCGGTGGTCGAGAAGGACAAGGGCATGGTGCCCTACGAGATCGTCAAGGGCCCGACCGGCGACGCCTGGGTCAAGGCCCACGGCAAGGACTACTCGCCCCAGGAAGTCTCGGCCTTCATCCTGCAGAAGATGAAGGAAGCAGCCGAGGCTCACCTCGGCGAGCCGGTGACCAAGGCGGTCATCACCGTTCCGGCCTACTTCAACGACGCCCAGCGTCAGGCGACCAAGGACGCCGGCAAGATCGCCGGCCTGGAAGTCCTGCGCATCATCAACGAGCCGACCGCGGCGGCCCTGGCCTACGGCCT
>CBINOL010000044.1:0-36158 GCA_966252285.1 uncultured Caulobacter sp. | reverse complement strand
CATCACCGACTACGGTGCGTTCGTCGACCTGGGCGGCATCGACGGCCTGCTGCACGTCACCGACATGAGCTGGAAGCGCGTCAACCACCCGAGCCAAGTGCTCGCCGTGGGCGACACCGTGAAGGTCCAGATCGTCAAGATCAACCCGGACACCCAGCGCATCTCGCTCGGCATGAAGCAGCTGCAGTCGGATCCGTGGGACGGCGTCGAAGCCAAGTACCCGGTCGGCGCCAAGTTCACCGGCCGCATCACCAACATCACCGACTACGGCGCCTTCGTGGAGCTGGAAGCCGGCGTTGAAGGCCTGGTGCACGTGTCGGAAATGTCGTGGACCAAGAAGAACGTCCACCCCGGCAAGATCGTGTCGACCTCGCAGGAAGTCGACGTCGTGGTTCTGGACGTCGATCCGTCCAAGCGCCGCGTCTCGCTGGGCCTGAAGCAAGCCCTGGCCAACCCGTGGGAAGCCTTCGTCGAGGCTCACCCGATCGGTTCGACCGTCGAAGGCGAAGTCAAGAACGCGACCGAATTCGGTCTGTTCGTCGGCCTAGACAACGACATCGACGGCATGGTGCACCTGTCGGACATCGACTGGAGCGTCGCCGGCGAAGAAGCCATGGCTCGCTACAAGAAGGGCGACGTGGTCAAGGCGAAGGTTCTCGACGTCGACATCGAGAAGGAACGCATCTCGCTGGGCATCAAGCAGCTGGCTGGCGACCCGATGTCGGGCGACACCTTCCGCAAGAACCAGACCGTGACCGTCACCGTCACGGAAGTCACCTCGGGCGGCATCGAAGTCCGCTTCGGTGAAGACGACGCCCCGATGACCGCCTTCATCCGCAAGTCGGACCTGTCGCGCGATCGTCAGGAACAGCGCCCCGAGCGCTTCGCCGTGGGTGACCGCGTCGACGCTCAGATCACCAACGTGGACAAGGCTGCTCGCCGCGTCTCGCTGTCGATCAAGTCGCTGGAAATGGCCGAAGAAAAGGAAGCCATCGAGCAGTTCGGCTCGTCGGACTCCGGCGCTTCGCTGGGCGACATCCTGGGCGCCGCTCTGCGCGAGCGCGCCACGAAGGACTAAGCTTTCGCCTTACGGCTTAAGCTGAAGACAGGCGGCGGTCGGAGCAATCCGACCGCCGTTTTTCTTTTGCGCGAACTCTTGGCCGTGCTGCCTGGAATTGTATGGTCCCGCTTGTCTGAGTAGTTGGCAGGGGCGCCCCATGTTCAAGTCTTCCGCGCTGGTGCTTCCGGCCGCCGCCATGGCCGCCATGTGGGCCGGGCACGCCGCCGCCGCCGACAAGCCCGTCTACGCCGCGCCCGCCGCCTGGGTGGACGTCGCGGCCATCCCCGCCATCCAGCCCGGACCCGAGACCCCCGCCACCCAGGTGCTGCTCGATGACAGCCAGACCCGGCTCGAGCGCTCGGGCGGAACCTTCTACAACCGCCGCGTCGTCCGCATCGTGAAGACCGAGGGCCTGTCGGGCTCGGGCTCGCGCGCGGTGTCGTGGAACCCGACCGCCGAGACGGTCACCCTGCACACCCTGGCCATCCGGCGCGGCGACCAGGTCATCGACCTCCTGCAAGGCGGCAAGGACGTGCTGGTCATCCGCCGCGAGACCAATCTCGAACGCGCCATGCTCGACGGCCGCCTGACCGCCAGCGTCCAGATCAAGGACCTGCAGGTCGGCGACGTGGTCGACTGGGCCTATACCGTCCACCGCACCGAGCCGCTGCTCGACAACCGCGGCCAGGCCTTCGAGCGCATGGGCTGGGGCGACAAGATCGGCCGCTATCGCGTGCGCATCGAATGGCCGCAGGACAACCCGGTGATCTGGAAGACGACGACCGGCTTCCCGCAGCCGACGGTCGCCAAGGCGGGCGGCTTCACCCGCCTGAGCGTCGACCTGACCGACGCCGAGGCCCCCAAGGCCCCGGCCGGCGCGCCGCTGCGCTTCCTGCGGGTGGGCGAGCTGCAGGCCTCGACCTATGCCGACTGGGCCGAGATCTCGCGGCGCATGCACCCCCTCTACGACAAGGCCGCGCAGCTGGCGCCGGACTCGCCCGTGCGGGCCGAGATCGCGCGCATCGCCGCGGAGACCAAGGATCCCAAGGAGCGCGCCTTCGCCGCCCTGCAACTGGTCGAGGACAAGACCCGCTACCTGGCGCTCAGCATGGGCGACGGCGGCTATCGTCCCGCGCCGGCCGACGAGACCTGGGCGCGGCGCTTCGGTGACTGCAAGGGCAAGACGGTGCTGCTGCTGGCCCTGCTGCGCGGCCTGGGCGTCGACGCCGAGCCGGCCATCGTCTCGACCACCAGCGGCGACGGCATGGACGAGCGCGTGGCCGCCGCCGGCCAGTTCAACCACATCATCGTGCGCGCCCGCATCAACGGGAAGAGCTACTGGCTGGACGGCACGCGCTCGGGCGACAAGGGCGGCCTCGACCAGATGCGCCCCCCGAGCTTCCGCTGGGCCCTGCCGGTGCGCGCCAAGGGCGCGGGCCTGGAGCCGATCGAGCAGCCGCCGCTGAGCCAGGCCCTGACCGAGACCAAGCTGCACATCGACGCCTCGGCCGGGCTCGACAAGCCCGCGCCGGTGCGGGTCGAGATGCTGATGCGCGGCGACGCGGCCCGATCGTTCAGCCGCTCGCTGGAAACCGCGCCCAAGGCCGACATCGAGCGCGCCCTCAAGCAGAGCATCTCCAAGAGCTCCAGCTGGATCACGCTGGAGACCGTCGACTGGACCAAGGCCGACGACGGCGAGCTGAAGGTCGTGATGAGCGGGACCAGCACGCCGGAATGGCGGCTGAACGACGATCTTGGCGTGCGCGAGCTGAAGCTGGGCGGCGGCGAGGGCCGGGGAACCACCTTCCCGCGTCGCGAGCCGGGGCCCAACGCCGACGCGCCTTTCATCCTGCGCTATCCGTCCTACACCCGCTCGACGATGGAGGTGGTGTTGCCGGGCAAGGGCGAGGGCTTCACCGTCAAGGGCGTCAACGGCGAGGACGCGGCCACCGGCTACCGGGTGACCAAGTCCGCCAAGGTGACCGACGGCGTGGCCCGCTTCGAGACGGTGAGCCGCAGCGAGGCCCGCGAACTGCCGTTCGCCCAGGTCGACGCGGCCAACGCCGCCATCCGCAAGGCTGCCTATGATGTGGAGATCGTCAGGGCGCCGAAGGGTCTTTAGATAACGGCTCGCAACCTTTTCCTTGAAGATTCCGGCCTGCTTGGGCAAAGGTCGCGGCGCGCCGCTCCCTCGGCGCAGGGGATATCGATGATCAAGTCTGAACTCATCGCCAGGCTCGCGAACGAAAATCCGCACCTGACGCAGAAGGATGTCGAGCGCGTGGTGGGCGTCATCCTCGAGCGGATGATCAACGCCCTGGAAGCCGGCGGTCGCGTCGAGCTGCGCGGCTTCGGGGCTCTGTCGGTGCGCTCGCGCCCGGCCCGCGCCGGCCGCAACCCGCGCACGGGTGAAACCGTCGACGTCCGCGCCAAGCACGTTCCGTTCTTCAAGAGCGGCAAGGAACTGCGCGCCCGCCTGAACGCCGAGTAGTCGGCCGGCCGACTCTCTTGCCCCTGGAGGCGAACCGGCTCAGCCTTTCGGCGTTCCGGTTAGCCACGAGGGGTTTTGCGCATGAGCATCGTCAAGGAATTCCGCGAGTTCATCGCCCGCGGCAACGTCATCGACCTGGCCGTCGGCGTGATCATCGGCGCGGCCTTCAACGGCATCGTGAAAAGCCTGGTCGACCAGGTGATCATGCCCCCGATCGGCCTGCTGACCGGCGGCCTCGACTTCTCCAAGCTGGAATGGGTGCTGCGTCCGGAGGATCCGGCCACCGAAGCGGTCGAGAAGGTCGCCATCCAGTACGGCGCCTTCATCAACACCCTGATCCAGTTCTTCATCGTCGCGGCCGTGGTGTTCCTGCTGGTCAAGCTGGTCAACAAGATCCGCCGCGCCGACGCGGCCGAACCGGCCCCCGAGGCCCCGGCCGCCCCGACGCCGGAAGAAAAGCTGCTGACCGAAATCCGCGACCTGCTGGCCAAGCCGGCCGTCGCCGCCGTCGTCCCGGCCGCTGAAAAGCCCGCGCCGGCGCCGAAGGCCGCCGCGGCTAAGGCTCCGGCCAAGAAGCCGGCCGCCCCGCGCAAGCCGAAGGCCTGATCCCTCTCCCCTTGCGGGAGAGGGTGACCTCCCGGAGGGAGGTCGGGTGAGGGGTCTCTCAGAAATCAGACGCCGCGACAGCCGATCGGCCCTCGCGGCGTTTTTCGTTTGTGCGACCCCTCATCCGGCGCTTCGCGCCACCTTCTCCCGCAAGGGGAGAAGGATCCCGATCAGAAATCCACCGCTACGCCCTTGCGCTCCCAGTCGCCGAAGCGGGTGGGCTCGGGGCCGTCGCGGCCGCCTTTTTCGGCGGGCAGGGCGGCGGCGGCTTCGGCCTCGCGGCGGGCGGCGGCCTCTTCCAGGGCGCGGCGGGCGGCGGGGCTCAGATCCTTGCCGGGCGCGGCGCCCAGGCGGGCCAGTTCAGGGTCCTGAACCTCGGAAAACGGGGGAGAAAGAGCGTCGGACATGGTGTTTCATAGCACGCAAGCGTCGTTGGGGCATCCAAGGGGCTTGCGCTTTGGCGCATTGCGGGGCACGGCGGGGCGGTGACTCAGGAACTTAACGACGGCCTTCCCGCCCGGGAAGCGGCCCTCGCCCTACTCGACGCGGCTCTTTCGCGCCGCGGCGGCCTCGACGAGGCCGCGACGACCAACGCTTTCCGCGCCCTGGAGCCGCGTGAGCGCGCCTTCGCGCGCGCCCTCGCCATGGCCGCCCTGCGCCGTCTGGGGCCCGTCGACCGGGCGCTGGCCGCCAAGCTCAGCAAGGAGCCGCCGCCGCGCGTGCGCAACCTGCTGCGCCTGGGCGCCACCCAGGCCTTCTTCCTCGACGTGCCCGCCTTCGCGGCCGTGGCCACCAGCGTCGAACTGGCCGGCGCCAACAAGGCCAGCCGCCCGTTCAAGGGCCTGGTCAATGCCGTGCTGCGCGGCCTGCTGCGCGACGGCGCGCCGGCCGACGATCCTTCGGCCCTCGTGCCGCCGTGGCTGTTCGCCCGCTGGACCGCCGCCTGGGGCCAGGACGACGCCCGGGCCCTGGCCGCCGTGGTGGCCGATGAGCCGGCCACCGACCTTTCCGTGAAGCCCGGGACCGACCTGGCCGCCCTGGCCGAGGCCATGGAGGCCGAGGTGCTGGCGGGCGACACCCTGCGCACCCGCCGTCGCGGCGACGTGGCCGGCTGGCCCGACTTCGAGGCCGGGACCTGGTGGGTGCAGGACGCCGCCGCCGCCGTGCCGGCCCGCCTGCTGGACGTGAAGCCGGGCGAGACCGCCGTCGACCTCTGCGCCGCTCCGGGCGGCAAGACCCTGCAACTGGCCGCCGCCGGCGCGAAGGTGGTGGCCGTCGACCGTTCGGCCGCCCGCCTCAAGCGCGTGGGCGAGAACCTCGCCCGCATGGGACTGGAAGCCGAGGTCGTGGCCGCCGACGCCTCGACCTGGGCCGACGAGCGCACCTTCGACGCCGTGCTGCTGGACGCGCCGTGCTCGGCCACCGGCACGTTCCGCCGCCATCCCGACGTGCTGTGGGCCGCGCGCCCGGGCGACGTGGCCAGCCTGGCGACCGTGCAGTCGGCCCTGCTGGACAGCGCCGCGAAGCGCACCGCGCCCGGCGGCCGCCTCGTCTACTGCGTCTGCTCGCTGGAGCCGGAGGAGGGCGAGGCCCAGGTCGAGGCCTTCCTCGCGCGCCATCCGGACTTCTCGCTGGCCCCGATCGCGGCCGGCGAAGCCGGCGCGCCCGAGGCCAGCCTGACCGCCCGCGGGACGCTGCGCCTGCTGCCTCATCAACGCGAAGGCGGCCAGGACGGCTTCTTCGCGGCTCGTTTCGTGAAGGCCAAGTAGAGCAAGGGAGCCAAACCCGGCTTTCACTCGCTTGTAGCTTGAGCCTTTGACCGGTAATTCAGGGATACTATGACCGCGCCGATCATCGCCCCGTCGATCCTCGCCTCCGACTTCGCCAAGTTGGGCGCCGAAGTGGCCGCCATCGAGGCGGCCGGCGCCGACTGGGTGCACGTCGACGTCATGGACGGCCATTTCGTGCCGAACATCACGCTGGGCCCCGACATCGTCAAAGCCATCCGCCCGCACGCGAAGATCCCGTTCGACGTGCACCTGATGATCAGCCCGGCCGATCCCTACCTGGAAGCCTTCCGCGAAGCCGGCGCCGACATCATCAGCATCCACCCGGAAGCCGGCCCGCACCTGCACCGCTCCTTGAAGCGTATCCGCCAGCTGGGCGCCAAGGCCGGGGTGGTGTTCAACCCCTCGACCAGCCTCGACCATGTCGAGTGGATCCTCGAGGACGTCGACCTGATGCTGGTCATGTCGGTCAACCCCGGCTTCGGCGGCCAGAGCTTCATCCCGGGCCAGCTGCGCAAGGTGGAAGCCCTGCGCAAGATGATCGACGCGCAAGGGCTGGACATCATCCTGGAAGTCGACGGCGGCGTGACCCCGGTCACCGCCCCGCAATGCGTCGCCGCCGGCGCCACGGCCCTGGTGGCCGGCTCGGCGGTGTTCAAGGGCGGTCCCGAGGCCTACGCCGCCAACATCAGCGCTCTCAAAGGGGGCTGACGCCACGGCATGACCGGCGCGCCCGCTACGCCCTCCGCATCCAGGCCCGCCGGGCGTCCCCTGCGGCGCGGAGTCGTGTTGTCGCGGTCGATCGCCGCTTCGGCCCGCGCGGCCGTCGAGCGCGAGTGGTTCGGCTCGCCGCCGCATCGCGCCGTGATCACCGCCCCGCGTCCCGTCGGCCTGTCGGGCCGTCCGCACGATCCTCGCCCCGTCGACGCCCAGCGCGGCCGCCAGCTGCTGGACGGCGTGCTGACCCTGCACGACGAGAGCCTGAAGGTCGGGGCGGAGGGCGATCCCTTCGACACTCCCAGCCCTTCGCGCGCCTTCGCCGTGGCGCTGCACCGCTTCGACTGGCTGCCGGGCCTGCTGGTCCACGGGCCGGAGGGCGCGCGCCGGGCCCTGCGCCTGATCCAGGACTGGCGGCGGGTGTTCGGAACCTGGAACGGTTTCTCGTGGTCGGGCGAGTGCCTGGAGCGCCGCACCTTCCACCTGGCCTGCGCCGCCAAGACCCTGTCGCCCGGCGCCTCGGACGCCGAAAGCGCCGCCCTGGCGCTGGACATCGCCCGCGGCGCCCGCCAGCTGATGAAGGCCTCCGACGCCCCCGACCGCGCCCTCGAACGGGCGATCGTGGTCGCCGTGGCCGGCGCCGCCCTGGTGGGCAAGGCCGCCGACCGGCTGATGGCCGAGGGCCTGCGCCGCGTCGCCCGCGAGATCGACGCCATCGTGCTGGCCGACGGCGGCCACGCCTCGCGCTCGCCCGAGGCGGGGCTTGAGCTTCTGTTCGACCTGCTGACACTCGACGACGCCCTGGGCCAGCGCGGCCGGCCGACGCCCGAGGGGGTCAGCCGGGCCATCGACCGGCTGTCGTCGGGCCTGCGCTTCTTCACCCTGGCCGACGGCAAGCTGGCGGCCTTCCACGGCGGCGAGACGGTCGAGCCGACTCGCATCGCCGCCGCCTTGGCGCATGACGATCACGGCCCCCGGCCGCCGATGGACATGCCCCACGCCGGCTTCCAGAAGATGCAGGGCGGCACGATCCAGGTTCTGGCCGACGCCGGCGCGCCGCCGATCGGCGCGCTCAGCCGGGCGGCCTGCGCCCAGCCGGCGGCGCTGGAGATCGTCTGCGGCAAGGACCGGCTTATCACCTCCAGCGGCTGGAGCCCCGAGGCGGCCAACGCCCAGGCCTTCCGTCTCTCCGACGCGGCCTCGACGGTGTCTGTGGGCGAGGGCTCGGCCGGGCGGCCGCTGTCGGGCTTCCGGGCCGCGGCGCTGGGCCCCTGGCTGGTCGACGGCGCCACCAGCGTCGAGTCCCGCCGCCATGATGGCGAGCAGGGCGTCTGGCTCGATATCGTCCACGATGGCTGGCGACGCCTGGGGCTCAAGCACGCCCGCCGTCTGTTCCTGGATCTGGCCGCCGACGAACTGCGCGGCGAGGACAGCCTGATCCCGATGGCCGAGGCCAAGCTCGACGGCCCGCGCCGCTATCACCCGTTCAAGATCAGCTTCCACCTGCACCCCAACGCCCGCGCCTCGCTGGCCCGCGACGGCAAGAGCGTGCTGATCAAGGGGCCGTCCAATGTCGGCTGGTGGCTGCGCAACGACGCGCCCGACGTCGCCGTCCTGGCCGCCCCCCACTTCGACCACGGCCACGCGCGCCAGGCCGGGGTGATCGTGCTGAAAAGCCAGGTCCGCGCCGAGAAGGGCGCCAAGATCCGCTGGAAACTGGCCCGGGCGACGGATCACTAGAAATTCCCCTCTCCCCACGGGAGAGGTTTTTCATGATCAATCCAGCGACCTGTCCTTCGTCTCCGGCAGCAGGAACGCCGTCACCAGCACGCTGATCAGGGTGAAGAGCACCGGGTACCAGAGCCCGGCGTAGATATCCCCCACCGCCGCCACGATGGCGAAGGCGCTGAACGGCACGAAGCCGCCGATCCAGCCGGTGCCGATGTGATAGGGCAGTGACAGGGCCGTGTAGCGCACCCGGGTCGGGAACAGCTCGACCAGGGCCGCGGCCAGCGGGCCGTAGAGAGCGGTCGCGCCGATCACGAACACCAGCAGCACGCCGAACACGCCCAGCAGGTTGATCCGCGCCGGATCGGCGGCGGTCGGATAGCCGGCCTTGGCCAGCGCCGTCTTGATGGCGGCCTCGCCGGCGGTCTTCACCGCCTTGGCCTCGGCGGCCGGCAGGCCCGTGGCGCTCCTGGAAACGATGCGGGTTTCGCCCACCTGGACGATCGCCGGCGAGCCGGCCGGACCGGCGTGGTTGGTGTAGGAAACGCCCGCATTGGCCAGGGCGCCCTTGGCGATGTCGCAGGACGACACGAAGGCGGCCTTGCCGATGGGGTCGAACTGCAGGGCGCAGTCGGCCGGATCGGCGGTGACGCTGACCGGCGCACGGGCCGAGGCCTCGGCCAGGGCCGGGTTGGCGGCCCGTTCCAGCAGGTGGAAGCCGGGGAAGTAGAACGCCAGGACCAGGGTCATGCCGCCCAGCATCACCGGCTTGCGGCCGATCCTGTCCGACAGGGCGCCGAACACGACATAGAGCACCGCGCTGACCGCAGCGGCCGCCATCATCAGGGCGTTGATCGTGCTGGGCGCGACCTTGAGGAACTTCTCCATGAAGGTCTGGATGTAGAAGAAGGTCGTGTACCAGACCGCCCCTTGCGCCGACATCACCGCGAAGAAGGCCAGCAGCACCAGCTTGAGGTTCTTCCACTGGCCGAAGGCTTCGGCGTAGGGGGCCTTGGACGCCGCGCCCTCCTCCTTCATCTTGGCGAAGGTCGGGCTTTCGCTGAGCTTCAGGCGCATCCATACCGAAACCGCCAGGAGGCCGATCGAGACGGCGAAGGGGATGCGCCAGCCCCAGGCGTCGAAGGCGTCCGGGCCCACCAGGGCGCCCAGCAGCCAGCGGGTCGCCAGGATGACCAGCAGAGCCGCGAACAGGCCCAGCGACGCCGAACTCTGCACCCACGAGGTCGCCCGGCCGCGCTGGCCGGGGGGCGAATGCTCGGCCACATAGATCGCCGCCCCGCCGTACTCTCCGCCCAGCGCGAAGCCCTGCACGCAGCGCAGGATGATCAGCAGGATCGGGGCGATGATCCCCGCCTGCTGGAAGGTGGGCAGGAGGGCGATGGCGAAGGTGGCGCCGCCCATCAACAGCACCGTGGCTAGGAACGCGCCCTTGCGGCCGGCCTGGTCGCCGATCTTGCCGAAGACGAGCGCCCCGAGCGGCCGGAAGGCGAAGCCGACCCCGAACAGGGCCAGGGCCGCCACATAGCCGGCGGTGTCGGACAGGCCCGTGAAGAAGGTCTTGGAAATGACCTGGGCCAGGCTGCCGAAGATGAAGAAGTCGTACCACTCGAAGGCCGTGCCGGCCGACGAGGCCGCCACCACAGTGCGCATCGAGGCGCCCTTCTTCTGATCGGCGCCGGCTGTCGTGTCCGTCATGCGGATCCCCCTAATTGCCAGGAGGATTAGACCGTAACGCCGGTCGCTGAAAAGGGCGCCGATCGGGCGGCGTCGTCAGGCGGCCGCCGTCTCGGCCGCGCCGGCGGCCTCGGCCACCCGGACGATCTCGGCCAGCAGGGCGGTGGGCGAGATCGGCTTGGCGGCCACGCCGTTCATGCCGGCGGCCAGGTAGGTGGCCCGCTGGTGGGCCAGGACGTTGGCGGTGAGGGCCACGATCGGGGTGGCGCCGACCGGGCCGGGCAGGGCGCGGATGCGCCGGGCGGCCTCCAGGCCGTCGACGCCGGGCATCTGCACGTCCATCAGGATCAGGTCGAAGCCGTGCATCGCCGCTTCGACGCCCGACAGGCCGTCCTCGGCCGTCTCGACGTCGGCGCCGAGCATTTCCAGGATCCGGCGGGCGACCATGCGGTTGGTGGGGTTGTCCTCGACCACCAGGACCTTGAGGCCCTCGAGCATCTTGTCGCCGGCGGCCTCGTCGCGCGGCGCGGTCTGCACCGGCGGGGCGCTGATCGACAGGCTGAAGGTCGAGCCCTCGCCCTCGACCGAGCTGAACTCGACCTCGCCGCCCATCATCTGGGCCAGGCGCCGGGTGATGGCCAGGCCCAGGCCCGAACCGCCGAACCGGCGGGTGGTGCTGGCGTCGGCCTGCTGGAAGCGCTGGAACAGGCGCTGCTGGGCCTCCTGGGGGATGCCCACGCCGGTGTCGGAAACCTCGAACACCAGCCTGTCTCCATCCGCCCGGCGCAGGCGCAGCGACACCGAGCCCGACAGGGTGAATTTCACGGCGTTGCCGACGAGGTTGAACAGGGCCTGACGCAGGCGGGTGGGGTCGGCCAGCACGATGCCGTGGTCGGGGGCGTCGACCACCAGGGCCAGGCCCTTGTGCTCCGCCTGGGCGCGCAGCAGGCGCGCGACGCTGTGCACAAGGTCGGCCGGGTCGATCGGCTCGGGAGCCACGTCCAGGCGACCGGCCTCGATGCGCGAGAAGTCGATGATGTCGTCGAGCAGGGTCGACAGCATGCGGCCGCAGGCCAGGGCCTCGCCCAGCAGGTGGTCGGCTTCCGCCGACAGGCCCTGGCGCTTGAGCAGGTGGATGACCCCCAGCACCCCGTTCATCGGGGTGCGGATCTCGTGGCTCATATTGGCCAGGAACTGGGCCTTGGCCTCGTTGGCGGCCTGGGCGGCGCGCTCGGCCTCCACCAGGGCCAGTTCGGCGCGCTTCTGCTCGTCGATGTCGAGCACCAGGCCGTAGGCCTTGCTGACCCGGCCGGAGGCGTCGCGGCGGATCTCGTGGAACAGGCGGATCCAGCGTTCCTCGCCGTTGGGGCGCACCACCCGGGCGTCGAAGGCCCGCTCGCCCCAGCGACCGACGGCGCCGGCGGCGTAGACGGCGGCCACGTCTTCGGAGCGGATCATCGGCCAGATCGCCTGGCGCACGTCGTCGAAGGTGATGCGCTGGCCCAGGATGCGGTGGAACTCCGGCGAGCCCCAGAAGGTCTTCTCGGCGTGGTCGATCTCGTAGACCCCGGCCTGGGCCGCGCCCAGGGCGGTCTTCAGCCGCCGGGCGTTGGCGCGCGCCTCGCGGCGGGCCTCGGTCAGGGCGGTGACGTCGTCCATGTAGGTGATGACGCCGGCGATGGCGCCGGTGGCGTCGCGCCAGGGGCGGGCCTCCCAGCGCAGGCGATGCTCGCGGCCGTGGCCGTCGGTCAGGCTGTCCTCGCGGCGCACGACCGTGTGGCCGGTCAGGGCCCGCTCGACGGCGGCGACGAAGCGCTTGCGCACGCCGTAGGTCAGTTCGTGCAGCGACTTGCCGATGACCTCGGCCTCGGTGGCCTGGAAGATGTCGAGGAAGCGCGGGCTGACCACCGTCAGGCGCAGCTCGCGGTCGTAGAGAGCCACGGCGAAGGGCGCGCCCTCCACCAGCTTGCGGGCCTTCTCCTCGCCCCAGCGGGCCAGGTCGCGGTCGCGGGCGACGTCGGTGATGTTCTGCGAGATGCCGCGCAGGGCGAACACGCCCCCGGGCCGCGGCTCGGTCTGAAAGGTGGCGCGGAAGGCGAACTTCTGGCCGGTGGCCCCGCGCATGTGATGCTCGATCGTGCCGCCCTGGCCGGTGCGCACGGCGCGGGCGAAGGTGGCGCGCACGCGGCCGCGCTCGGGCTCGTCGAGCCGGGCGTAGAAGGCCTCGGGCGTCGACACCTCCTCGGGGCGCAGGCCGGTGAGGCTGAGAATGTCGCTCGACCATTCGATGCGGTCGGCGACGGGATCGAAGCTCCAGACGCCGACCCCGGCGGCCGAGGCCAGCATCTCGCGGGTGCGGCGTGAAACGGCTTGTTCGGCCTTGCGGGCCACCTCGGCCGAGACGTCGCGCAGGGTGCCGACCAGTTCGCCGGCGGGGCCCAGGCGCGCATGGGCCTCGAGCCAGATGCGGCGGCCGTCGTTGCAGATCATGCGGACGCGGAACACCGCGCCGCCCATGCCGCGGATGAGCTTGCCGGACTCGATAAAGCCCGCATGGTCTTCGGGATCGACGAACTTCAGGGGCGACTGGCCGATCAGGTCGGCGGCGGTCCAGCCGGTCAGGCGGGTCCAGGCCGGATTGACGGTGACGAAACGGTCCTCGACCACGACCGCGAACAGGTCGTGTGCGTTCTCGAAGAACCACTGCGCGCTCTCGGCCTGGCTCAGAGGCGCGGGCGGCGTGTCTGGCGAGCGCGGCGAGGACATCCCAGCTCCCGGCGGAAGGTGAGGCGGATTGTCGCGACCAAGGGTAAACTTAAGGTTGGCGTCGGCGCGTTGCGCGCGAGATTTCTCGCTGGGGTCGCGCGGCGCGGGGTGAAAATCGCGTCGGCCCTGGCCTGAAAGCAAAAACCCCGCCCGGATCGCTCCGGGCGGGGTCTTCAGATGATCGTTCGCCGAGGCGAATGGGATCAGTAGCGGACGTTCAGCGTCAGCATGGTCTGGCGGGCCGGCGCCGGGTCGGCGTGGTGCACGCCGTTGGTGCGCAGGATGTAGCGTTCGTCCGTCAGGTTCTGGACGTTCAGCTGCAGGTCGACCTTGTCGTTGATCTGGTACGAGGCGAAGGCGTCGTAGCGGGTGTAGGACGGGATGTAGATGCCGTTGGCGCCGCCGCCGGCGCCGCCCTGGTTGCCGCCGAAGGTCTTCGACACGTAGTAGGCGCCGCCGCCGATCGTCAGCGGACGCAGCACGCGGTAGGTCGTGAACAGGCTGAAGGTGTTCTTCGGCGTGTTGGCCAGCGGGTCGCCGGTGTTGAGGTGCTGAGTCACCGTGCCGTTGGTGATGGTGACCGCGCCGCGAACCAGCTCGCTGTCCATGTAGGTGTAGCCGCCGAACACCTGCCACTTCGGCGTGATCTTGCCCGACACGCCGAGCTCGACGCCCTGCACGCGGGTCTCGCCGACCTGGGCGTAGTCAGTAGCCGCCGGGCCGACCAGGATCTGGGCGTTCTTGCGCTCGGTGCGGAACAGCGCGCCCGACAGGGCCAGCTGGTCGCCGAACAGGTTCCACTTCGCGCCCAGCTCGTAGCTGGTGGTGTCTTCCGGATCCAGGACGGTGGTCGAGAGGCTGCCCGAACCCATGCCGCCCGAACCGTTCTGGTCGCCGGCCGCGATGGTCGGCGGGGTCGAGGACGTGGCGTAGGAGCCGTAGATGCTGCTCGACGCGGTCGGCTTGTAGTTCAGGCCGATCTGGTAGTTGACGAAGTCCCAGCTGGTCTTGGGCACGTTGGTGTAGGTGACCGAGGTGATGACGCCGTTGGTGTTGGTCGAGGCGGCGTTGTAGCCCTTGGTCGAGTAGTCGTCGTAGCGGACGCCGACGTTCAGCAGCAGCTTTTCGGTCAGCTTGAGCGTGTCGAAGGCGTAGATCGCGGCGGTCTTGGTCTTCGACTGCGAAGCCGGGCCGCGGTTGATCGTGCCGGTCCAGGCGTCGCTCGGGTTCGGCGCGTAGAGGCGGGTGCAGTCGCCCGTGCCGGCGCCGGTGAAGCCGACGGGGCAGCTGGAGCCGCTGGCGGTGTAGAAGGTGTAGCTGGCGTTGTCGTTCTGCTCGCGGCCCAGCTCGAAGCCGGCGTTGAAGCTGTTCTCGATCGAGCCGAGGTTGAACTTACCGCTGATGTCGCTGACGAAGGCGATGGTCGTGGTCTCGTTCCAGCGCGACTTGGTGCCGCGCTTCATCCACCACTCGCCGGCCACGAACTGGGCCGCGCCGCCGTCGCCGGGGTTGGTGACGAAGTAGTCGTTCAGCGTTTTGCCGTAGCGGAAGGCCTGGCGGACCGAGAAGTTGTCGTTGATCTCGTGACGGACGGCGACCGTGGCGATGTCGGCCTTGGTCTTCATCCAGTCGCGGTCGAGGCCGTAATAGGCGTCGCGCGAGACATCGAGGATGCCGCTGGTCGGACGGGTGCGGCTGTCGGTGCCGGCCACGCCCCAGGTGCGCTTGCTCGCCAGCGGAATGCCGTAGTCCGGGTCCTGGTCGGTATCCAGGTGATAATAGCTGAAGGTCAGCTGGGTGGCGGTGTCGATGCCGAAGGCCAGCGACGGGGCGACGCCCCAGCGCTTGAAGTCGACGCTGTCGCGGCCGGGCGTGTCGCCCTTGGTCGTCATCAGGTTCAGGCGGAAAGCGGCGTTCTCGGCGAAGGTGTAGTTACCGTCGGCCGTGACGCGGTAATAGTTGTCGGTGCCGACGGCGGCCGAGCCGCTGGCGAAGTTGCGAGCCTTGGGCGACTTGGTCGACAGGTTGATGCTGCCGCCGCCCGAGCCGCGGCCGCTATAGACCGAGTCCGGACCCTTGATGACCTCGACCTGTTCCAGGTTGAAGACTTCGCGGGTCTGGCCGCCGGTGTCGCGGATGCCGTCGACGAAGATGTTGTTGCCCGAGGACTGGCCGCGGATGAACGGACGGTCGGCAAGCGGCTGGCCGCCTTCGCCGGCGCCGAAGGTGATGCCCGGCGAGGTGCGCAGGATGTCCTGCAGCGAGGTGGCGGCGGTCTGCTCGATGATCTGGCTGGAGATCACCGTGATCGAGCGGGGGGTGTCGACCAGCGGGGCGGTGTACTTGCCCGACTGCATGTCGGTGGCCTTGCGGGCGTCGACGGCGACGCCGGAGACTTCCTGCACGTCGGCCGAGCCCGGCGCGGTGGCGACCGGCGCGTCGACGTCGGCGGCGAAGGCGGCGGGCGCCAGGGCGAGACCGGCGACGCCGGCGACGGCGGCGGCGCCCAGGGCGCGGCGGGCTTGGCTGCGAACGCCGGCGGCGGGCGAGGAAGGCTTATGCATCTTGTCGAGAGACCCCAGCTCGGGTCGCGGGGGAGGATCCGCGGCCCCTGTCCTGAAATTGCGAGGCGTTCTTATTTTCGCAATTGCCGGGGTGCAATAATAATCAGTCGCAGGAGGAGCACGGTCGCCGCTGCGCGCGACAACCGTGACCATTATGCAACGTATCGTTCGCGTATCAGGCGCCGCGAGCGACGAACCAGCCGTTCCGGAAGCCCTGGTCGGCCTTGCCGTAGGTGAAGGGCTCGCCTTCCGGGGTGGTGAAGCGGCCGCCGGCGGCGACGATCAGGGCGTGACCGGCGGCGGTGTCCCACTCCATGGTCGGCCCGTGGCGCGGATAGATGTCGGCCGCGCCCTCGGCGATGCGGGCCAGCTTGATCGACGAGTCCATCGGCGCGCGCAGGCTGAAGCCGTACTGGTCGGCCAGGGCGGTGGCCTTGTCTTCCTTCATGGTGTGGCTGACCAGGGCCAGGGCCTGGCCCTCGGGCCAGGCGCGGGCGTGCACCGGCGTCTCGGCGCCGTTCGGGCCCTCGCGCTTGACCACGCCGCCGTCGGCCGTGAACCAGACCTCGCCGGTGGCGGGGGCGCAGACGGCGCCGGCCACCGGCGCGCCGTTATCGATCAGGCCGATGTTGACGGTGAAGTTGGGATCGCCGCGCACGAAGGCCTTGGTGCCGTCCACCGGGTCGACCAGGAAGAAGCGCGGGCCGATCTGGTCGGGCGTGCCGTACTCGCAGGCGTGTTCTTCCGAGATGGCGGGGATGTCGGGATAGCGCTCGGCCAGCAGGGCCAGGATCACCTTTTCGCCGGCCTTGTCGGCCTCGGTCACCGGGCTCTCGTCGGCCTTGCGCACGACGTCCAGCTCGGTCCGCCAGAACGGCAGGATGACTTCGGCGGCGGCCTCGACGATCCTGGCCAGGTCGCGTCCGATGTCGGCCGGAAGGGGGGCGGAGCTCATGCTTGTCCTCGGGGGTCGTCGCCGACGAACTGCAGCCTCACGACGCGGGCGTCGATGGTCTGCTTGCCGGCCTCTTCGAAATTCACGGTGACGCGATGGCCGGTCACGGACTGCACCTGGCCAAGGCCCCAGTCGGGCCGGCCCGGATGGCGCACCAGCACGCCGGGTTCGAGAAACGGATCCATCACGGCTCCCTGATAGAGCGTGACGCGCCAAAGTGTGAGCGCTTTTAGGTGTCTGCCGGCGCCGATTTGTGCGCGGCCTGGTTGAAACCGATTTTGCGGCGACGTTTGCCAAAGCCCCAAATCACGCCAAAGATCGCGCCCATGACCGACACCGCCGCCCCCGCCTCGCCCGCGCCCGCCGTCTCGCTGGACGTCAACGGTCCGGATTTCGCCGCCCTGGTGGCCGCGCGGCTGTGTCACGACTTCATCAGCCCGGCCAGCGCCATCGTTTCGGGCCTGGACCTGCTGGAGGATCCCAGCGCCCAGGACATGCGCGACGACGCCATGAGCCTGATCAGCAGTTCGGCCCGCAAGCTGGCCGACCTTCTGCAGTTCACCCGCGTGGCCTTCGGCGCCTCGGCCTCGGCCGAGGCCTTCGACTCCCGCGAGCTGGAGCGGCTGGCCCAGCAGGGCGTCTTCGCCCACGTGCGGCCGAACCTGACCTGGGACATCGCGCCGCAGCCGCTGAACAAGGCCGCCTCGCGCGCCCTGCTCAACATCGCCCAGATCGCCGCCAGCGCCCTGCCGGCCGGCGGCGCGGCCACGCTGCGCGCCGTCGTCGCCGACGGCCGCACGGCGATCACCGCCGACGCCGTTGGGCCCCGCGCCCGCCTGCGTCCCGAGGTGCTGGCCGGCCTGAAGGGCGAGCCGCTGGGCGAGGGCCTGGGCGGTCCCTGGGTGCAGGCGGCCTATCTGTTCTCGGTGGTCCGCGCCGCCGGCGGCCAGATCGGCGTCGAGGTCGCCGAGGAGCGCGTCAGCATCGCCGCCTGGACGCCGGCGCTCGACTGAACCGTACGTTTTTGCGCGCCGTCACCGCTCCTTAACCCGGATCGGCCAATCCTGGTCGTCTAGGATTTGAAGCGCGTCAGTCGGCGAAACCGCACACTTTCGCCTGACGCGCTTGCCGATTTGGAGCGCGCCGTGAAGACCTGCCTCGTCGTCGACGACAGCCGGGTGATCCGCAAGGTGGCCCGCCGTGCGTTGGAGGACATCGGCTTCGAGATCGCCGAGGCCGCCGACGGCATGGAGGCGCTGGCCTGGTGTCGCGCGGCCATGCCCGACGCCGTCCTGCTCGACTGGAACATGCCGGTGATGAACGGCCTGGAATTCCTGCAGCGCCTGCGCCAGGAGCCGGGCGGCGACGCGCCGGTGGTGGTGTTCTGCACGGTCGAGAACAGGGTCGACAACATTCGGCTGGCGCTCGACAGCGGCGCCGACGAGTACATCATGAAACCCTTCGACGGCGAGATCATCGCCGCCAAGTTCGCCGAGGCGGGCCTGCTATGAGCCCCGAGGACATGGATCTGCTGGCGGCCCTGGGCCGCGCCCGCGCCGGCATCAAGGTCGAGACCGACAAGCAGTACGTGGTCGAGAGCCGCCTGGCGCCGCTGGCCCGGCGCGAGGGCTATCCGTCGATCGACGCCCTGGTGGCGGCCCTGCGCGCCAAGCGCGAGGAGCGGCTGATCTGGGCGGTGGTCGAGGCCCTGACGGTCAACGAGACCGCCTTCTTCCGCGATCGCGCCACCTTCGCCTTCCTGCGCGAGGTGGCGATGCCCGAGCTGTCGCGCCGTCGCAAGGACGGTTCGGTGCGGGTGTGGAGCGCGGCCTGCTCGACCGGCCAGGAGATCTATTCGCTGGCCATCGCCGCCGACGAGGCGCGCGACCTGGAGCCGGGCGTGCGCTTCGAGCTCTTCGCCTCCGACCTCTCCGAGCGCTGCCTGGAGAAGGCCCAGAGCGGCCTCTACACCCAGTTCGAGGTGCAGCGCGGCCTGCCGATCCGGCTGCTGATCAAGCATTTCGAGAACCAGGACGAGACCTGGGCGATCTCGCCGCGCATCCGCCAGGCGGTGCGCTGGCGGCGGATCAACCTGATGTCCGACCTTTCGGCCATGGGGGTCTTCGACCTGATCATGCTGCGTAACGTGCTGCCGGGCCTCGATCCGTCGGTGCGCGCGCGGGTGATCGAGAGCATGGCCGCCCGCCTGACCGAGGACGGCCTGCTGGTGCTGGGCGAGAACGAGAGCCTGACGGGGGTGACCGAGGCCCTGCGGCCGCTGCCGGGACGCCCCGGCCTGTTCGCCCGCGACCCGGCCTTCCGCGCCGCGGCCGCCTAGATCCGTGCCCGGCGCCGACGGCGCGGGACCAGGGTTTCCAGCGTTTCCGAGATCCAGCCGGCCAGCCGTCGCCGCATCGAGGCGGGCGGTTCGGGCGCGCCCGCCATCGCCTTCGACAGCTTGGCGAACAGCAGGGCCGCCGGACCCGGCGCGGCCAGCGCCGCCCGTGCATCGAGGGCGTCGATTACCTGTCGGGAGATGCGGCGGTAGGGCGCGGCCGGGACCATGCCGTGGGCGGCGGGCGTGCGGCAGTCGGAGAAGTCGGGCGCCAGGCCGCAGCCGGCCCGCAGCGCTTCGGTGATCCGGGCGGCGTAGTCGGCGTCCCGGCCCAGGCGGTCGACGTCGATGACCAGGTCGGCCCGAGGCAGGGCCTTCAGGTAGGACAGCAGGTACACCGCCAGGAAGGCGGCGAACGACACCCGCGCCGGAGCGCGCTTCAGCCGCCGGCGGACGGCGGCGAGGCGTTGGGACAGCGCGCCGGCTCTGGGAGCCGGCAGGCCCAGCTGCCGGGCCAGCGGCTGCGCGTCGGCGCTTTCCGACAGCAGGACGTACTGGCAGAGCTCGAAATAGGTCGGACGCGGGCGCTTGCGCAGCGAGTGGAACGACAGCCACTGCTGCAGCGGATCGCGGATCAGCACCACGTGGAAGCCGTCGAATCGCCTTCGCAGCCAGTCGACGCGGCCCAGGGTGCGGCAGCAGGCCAGCACCGGCGTCCGGCCTTCGGCCTGGGCGTGGCTGATCAGTCCGGCGACATAGGCGGTCTGGTCGGCGTCCTGCTGGCCCGCCGGCAGGAAGTAGTCGTCGAGGGCGAAGCGCGGCTGGTAGCCGGCCACGCCGCCGCCAGGCGCCAGCAGGTCGGCGAACTCGGCGAGATAGGGAATGTCGTCGCCGGGATGGCGCAGCCCGCTGGCGCGCGGGGTTTCGCGGGCGATGCGCTCGGGCGTCAGGGTGGCCAGCTGCTCGTGCCAGGGCTCGTAATAGGCGCGCACGCCCGGCAGGGCGCGGAAGCGGCTCCAGATATAGGTGCTTGAGCAGCGCCAGCCGCTATGCACGAAGACCGGGGGCAGGGCGGGATCGGAATGGGCGACCGGGACCGTCATGGCCGCCAGGATCGCCGGGCCGGTTGTCGGGCTTATCTCCCGAGCGACAGGAAATCGGGGGTGTTCTTGTCAGGCCCGCAACGCTTGATGCGCATCCGAGACGCGCCGGCGCCGGTTCGGCGCCATCGCCGCAACAGGACGATCCAGGACGGCAAAAGGCCCGCCCCTGGTCGGAGCGGGCCCTGCGGTCCGGGCTGGGAGGCCCGTCTTAGTTCTTGGCGTCGCGAGCGGTGTCGCTGACGGCCTGGCCGGCCGACGAGACGTCCTTGCCGGCGCCTTCGACGGTGTTGCAGGCGGCGACGCTGAGGCTGGCGGCGAGGGCGGCCAGGATGACGAACTTGCGCATGAGAGTTCTCCGGTGCTCGCCCTGACGGGCGCTTGCGATTGCCCAGAGCAAACGTGGCCCGCCGGCCTAGGTTCCGGCCTGATGCTGGGGCGGCGGCAGAGCCTGGGGCGTCGGAAACACAAGGCGCACAAGCAGGCCGCCCATCGGGCTGGCGTCGAACTTCACCTGGCCGCGCAGCTGGCGGGCGAAGGCGGTCATCAGGGTGCGGCCCACGCCCTCGCCGGGGCCGGCCGGCGCGCCGGGGCCGTCGTCGCCGATGGCCAGCTCGGCCTCTTCCCCGCGCACGAAGAAGTCGACGGTCAGCACGCCGCCGCGTTCGGACAGGGCGTGCTTCTGGGCGTTGGTGATGGCCTCGACCGCGAACAGGGCCAGCGGCGCCAGGCGGTCCGGATCGATGACCAGCGGGTCGGCGTGGACCTCGGTGCGCACCGCGCCCTGGCCGTTGATGTCGCCGGCCAGCAGCAGGGCGGTCAGCTCCTCTAGGAACGGGCGCAGGTCGACCCGCTTGAGGTCGGGCCCCTGGTAGAGGGCGCGGTAGATCTGGGCCAGGGCGGTGATCCGCTGGCGGGTGTCGTTCATCGCCGTGCGCGCCGCCGGGTCGGTCAGGGCGCGCTGCTGCATGTTCAGCAGCGAGGTGATGATCTGCAGGTTGTTCTTCACCCGGTGATGGATCTCGCGCATCAGCGAGTCCTTTTCGGCCAGGCTGTCGCGCAGCGAGGCGTCGCGCTGGACGATGCCGGCGGCCATGTCGTCGAGGGTCTTGGCCAGTTCGCGGATTTCCGGCGGCGCGCGCTCGGAGGCCTGGACCGGGCGGACGGTGAAGCGGCCCTTGGCGTAAATCGCCGCCACCCGGCGCAGATAGACGATCCAGCGGATCACCTCGCGCTCGGTCGCCCAGAACACCGCCCCCAGGGCCAGCACGAAGGCCAGCAGGGGCAGCAGCAGGCGCGAGATCGGCGTCAGGGTCGCCCAGGAGATGATGCCTGGAGCGGGGGCCGACAGAATGACGAAGACGTCGTCCTCGACCAGCGGCGCGGCCGAGAACAGCCGGCGGCGTCCCTGGGCGTCCTTGCCCGACCACAGGATGGTCTTCTGGCCGGCTTCGGTCTCTTCGCGCAGGTCGGTGTTGGATGGGCCGAAGGCCTTGGGATCGGTGGCCGAGAAAACCGCGCCCCGGGCGTCGGCCAGGCCGATCTCGGCCCCGTCGGGCAGGAAGCGGTTGGCGGTCTGGGGCTTGAGGCTCGACAGGGTCAGGACGGCGGCCATGGCCCCGTCGAACACGCCGGCGCTGTCCTCGGCGCGGACGGCTGTCAGCACCGACGGCTCGCCGGCGTAGACCGCGCCCGGCGCCGGCGCGACCGCCAGGTGCGCCCCGGCCGCCAGGTCGAGAAACCACGGGCGCTGGGCGCGCTCGGGATCGCGCGGCGTCGTGCCGGCGGCGCAGGCCACGCGACCATAGGCGTCGAAGCGGATCAGGTTGGCGTAGCCGGGCAGGCGCGACTTCACCGCGTCGAGCCGCCGGGCGCACTCCAGACCCACCGAGCCGGGGCCCAGGGTCTGGAGCAGCACGCCGGCCGCCTCGATGCGGGCGCGGGCCGTGGCGGCGCTGTGGCCGGCGGCCAGTTCGAGGCTCTGGCGCCGGGCGTCGCCCTCGGTCCTGAAGGCCAGGTACGACTGCGTGACGCCGAGCAGCAGAACAGGCAGCAGGGCGACCGTCAGGGCCAGGCCGAGCCTGACCCGGATGGTGCCGACGACCTCCGCCGCCGCGCCGTACACGCGCTTCACCGCTGGGTGCTCAGGCGCTCCGCATCGGCCAGGATGGCGTGCATCGCGTCGCCGGCGGCGCCGCCGTCGCGGTCATAGCCGCCCGACTCGAGAATGGCCTGGAGGGCGCGACGCGCCCGGCTGACCCGGCTCTTCACCGTGCCGACCGCGCAGCCGCAGATGTCGGCCGCCTCCTCGTAGGCGAAGCCGCCGGCTCCGACCAGGATCAGCGCTTCGCGCTGTTCGGGCGGCAGCATGGCCAGGCTCATGCGCAGCTCGTCCAGGGCCACGGGGGCTTCCGGATCGTCCACGGCCACCAGGGTCCGCTCGGCGGCTTCCTGGTCGAGCTGGCTCTGGCGCCAGGAGCGACGCTTCTCCGAATAGAACTGGTTGCGCAGGATCATGAAGGTCCAGGCCTTCATGTTGGTGCCCAGCTGGAAGCTGGCGCGCGCGTCCCAGGCCTTCATCATGGCGTCCTGGGCCAGGTCGTCCGCGGCCGTCGGGTCACCGGTGAGGGTGCGCGCGAAGGCCCGCAGGTGCGGGATGAGGGTGACGAGCTCTTTCTTGAAGGTCTCGTCACGGACCGGATCGATGGGCGATCGGCCGACTTGCGCTTCGCTCATGCTCAACGCTCTCCCGAGGGCTTTTCAGCCCTGCGCAGGATGTCGAGGAATTCGTCCGGGACCGGCTCGTTGACCACCTCATCGAACATCTGCCGAAGCTTGACGCCGATGGCCTGCTGCCGAAGCCGCGCCTCGTCGAGCGAGGCGGCTCCCTTGCGTTGATCTTCCATGGGTACGTGTTCGATCATGTCCTCGACGCCGGTTGTTCGCAGCGTCCGCCCCCTGCGGCCGAATGTGTAAATGCTGGAGGTCAACGCCACATTCCGCATCGGGTTCCATAAGCTTGAGCATAGACTGCCAAAATTCGGATCGGTGCGGAACCGCCCTCGCGCAGGGCACGTTATGCACTCGACTGAACGGCATAGCTTTGCCGTGACAGAAGGCCTTTTTTGTTTCGAAGACACTCTACGGGAGGGGTCATGAGTCTTCTTGCCCGACTGGCGCCGCACCTGCCCTACGTCCGCCGTTACGCCCGCGCCCTGACCGGCGACCAGACGACCGGCGACCACTATGTGCGGGTGGCGCTGGAGGCTCTGGCCGCCGGCGAGCGCTCGCTCGACGCGGCGCTTTCGCCGCGTGTAGCGCTCTATCGCGTCTTCCACGCCATCTGGCTGACCTCGGGCGCCCAGCTCGAAGCCCGCCGGGACGAGGTGTCGGACGACGCCTCGCAGCGCCTGCTGCGCATCGCCCCGCGCTCGCGCCAGGCGTTCCTGCTGACCGCCCTCGAGGGCTTCACGCCCACCGAGGCGGCCCAGATCCTCGATTGCGACTTCGGCGAGGTCGAGCGGCTGATCGCCGACGCCCAGGCCGAGATCGACGCCGAGCTGGCGACCGAGGTGCTGATCATCGAGGACGAGCCGGTCATCGCCGCCGACATCGAGGCGCTGGTGCGTGAACTCGGTCACGACGTGATCGACATCGCCGCCACCCGCGGCGAGGCGGTCGACGCGGTCGCGCGCCGGACCCCGGGCCTGGTGCTGGCCGACATCCAGCTGGCCGACGGCTCGTCGGGCATCGATGCGGTCAAGGACATCCTGGCCCGCCTCGACGTGCCGGTGATCTTCATCACCGCCTTCCCCGAGCGCCTGCTGACCGGCGAGCGCCCGGAACCGACCTTCCTGATCACCAAGCCGTTCCAGCCGGAAACGGTGAAGGCGGCGATCGGTCAGGCGCTGTTCTTCCATCCGCGCCGGACCCGCCAGGCCGCCTGACGGGGGCGGACCGGAAATCCAGAACGACGAAGGCCCCGGCGAGCGATCGCCGGGGCCTTCTCTTTGGTGCGTTTCCATCGCGGGCCTCTGTCGGGCCCTTCCTCAGTCCCGCGCGGCTAGTGGGCCGGCGCGGTCTGTTCCTGCGGCGACTGCTTGGGCGAGGCCAGTTCGGTCGTGCCCTGCTGGGCTTCGGCGGGGGTGTTGGCGCCCCGGTTGCCCTCGACCGAGGCCAGCTCGCCCGAGCGCATGCCCCAGCTGCCGAACAGGGCGATGGCGGCCAGCACGATCGAGATCACCAGCACCCAGAAGATGTGGCGTCCCCAGCGGCCCTGCCGGGCGGGGGTGGCCTTCAGGGTCGGCGAGTGCTCGGTGTTGATGTCGGTCGCCATGGGCGCCTCCTATTTCGCGTCGTTCCACCCGGCCGGAGCCGTGCGGCTGGCGTCGAGCTGGGCAGCGGCGAAATGCTGGACGGTCCCGACCGCCAGCGCCATGCCCAGCACCGCCACCACGGCGAGCAGGCGTGAACTCCGGGCTTGCCTGCGGCGACGCTGGTTTTCGAAGACCAGTCCGCCATGCGCGGCTTGATAGGCGCGGATCATCACGTCGCTCCCCATTCGCCCCGCGATGTCGCGGGATCACGAGAACAACGTTTCGCGCACGGCGCCGTTCCGCCTGCCTTGCGCAAGCCTGGCGACGGGGTTCGCCGGTAAGGCGAAAAATTTTTCGAAAGTTCGGGAACGCCGATCGGGGGAGGTCGTTCTATGTCTGCGGAGGCGGCGACGCCCCCCCGACTTGAGGCTGGCGATAGCCAGCCTGCCGTCTCCGCAACCCCCCTTTTCTGTCAAGCCTGAAGGCGGATCGGATCACCGGCCCGCCTTTTTCTGTATCTGCGGCTCAGGACTGGGGCTTGGCCGGACCTTCCAGGTCGATGCGGACGTCGGCGCGGCGGCGCAGGGGTCGCGCTTCGCCGTCACGGGTGGTCGCCCCGGCGTCGCCGGCCGCGGTCACCTCGAACGACACTTGCCGGAAGCCGACCCGCGCCAAGGCGCCGGTCACGGCCGCGGCGCGCTTTTCCGACAGGGCCAGGTTGGCGTCGGGCGCCCCCACGGCGTCGGCCAGGCCCACCACGTGGACGTTCTTGGCCGTGCAGCCCTTGGCCAGGTCGGCCGCGCCGCGCAGCACCTGCCGGGCCTCGCGGGTCACCGCCGCGGAGTCGCGCTCGAAATAGATCGACACCGAGAAGTCCTCGCAGGCGGCCGGAACGGCCTCGATCTGCGCCCGGGACTTCGGCCAGGGGCTGCTCGCGCAACCGGCCGCCGCAACACCGATCGCCGCCATAGCGATCCACACGCCCGCCTTGCTCATCCGTCGCCCTCTTATTGCACCCACCTAAGCCGCTCCGGACATGCCAAAGGCGGCCGACGCGCGCCGACCGCCTTCGAAATCCTGTTTGGACGAGGCCGCCTTAGCGGGGGCTGCCGTCTTCCCAGAAATAACGACCGCTGCGCGAGTCGTAGTAGTAATACCGTCCGGCGCGCTCGTCATAGTACTGCCGACGATTCACGTTGGTGGCGCCGCAGCCGCCGTCTTCGCGGCAGCCCTTGATGGCGCCCGCGGTGCCGCCGATGGCCGCGCCGATGGCCGCCCCGGTTCCTGCGTCGCCCGCGCCGACATTGTTGCCGATCACGGCGCCGGCGAGGGCGCCGAGAGCCGCGCCGCCGGCGGCGTTGCGTTCGGTGTTGCCGGTGGCGGTGCAGGCGGTGGCCAGCAAGCCGGCGGCCGCCACGGCGATCACTGTGGTCTTCATCTTGGCTCTCCGTTCGAGCATGTCCCGGTCACTCAAACGGAGCATGAGCGGCGGAAGTTCCGGCCCGGTCGCCCGGGAACCCCGGCCAAGCGCCGCCGTTAGCTCCGCACGGGGCCGTTCTGGGCCGAGCGGACGGGAGTTTCCATGCGCGTCGAACTGGTCGCCAACACCGCCTCGGGCTCGGTCGGACGGGATGGTCCGGAAAGGGCCGAGGCGATCCTGGCCGAGCACGGCGTCGAGGCGACCGTCCACGCCCCGGCCGGCGGCGAACTGGAGCCCTGCCTTTCCGAGGCCCTGTCGCGAAAGCCCGACGCGCTGTTCGTCCTGGCCGGCGACGGCACGGCCCGGGCCGCCGCCGAGATGGCCGGTCCCGACGGTCCGCTGGTCGCGCCGCTGCCCGGCGGCACCATGAACATGCTGCCCCGCGCCCTCTATGGCGAGCGGGCCTGGCCCGAGGCGCTGAAGGCCTGCCTGACCCATGGCGAGGAGCGGATGATCTCGGGCGGGGAGGTGGCGGGCCGCCTGTTCTTCGTCGCCGCCATCCTGGGCAGTCCGGCGCTGTGGGCCGAGGCGCGCGAGGCCGCTCGCCAGGGCCGCGCGGACCTGGCCCTGATGCGCGCTCAGCGCGCCCTGCGCCGGGCCTTCTCCAGCCGCCTGCGCTACGTGCTGGACGGACGCCCCAAGGAGAAGACCGAGGCCCTGACCCTGATGTGTCCTCTGGTCTCCACGGCGCTGGCCGCCGACGAGCGGGCCCTGGAGGCCGCGGCTCTCGATCCCTCCAACGCCCTCGACATCTTCCGCCTGGGAGTGAAGACCGTCACCGGCGCCTGGCGCGACGACCCGTCGGTCAGCGTCGGCCGCTGCCGGGTGGGCAAGGCCTGGGCCGGCGGGCGCATCCCGGCCATTCTCGACGGCGAGCCGGTGCGGCTGGACGACCACGTCTCGATCCGCTTCCGGCCCAAGGCCTTCCGCGCCCTGACCCTGAGGGACGACGCGCCGTGAGCGGAGCGGTCTTCAAGCCCGGATCTGTCTTCAAGATGGTCCAGGTCTCCGACATCCATTTCGGCGGCGAGCATCCGCAGGCGGTGGAAGCGGCGGTGGAGTGCATCCACGCCGCGCGACCGGATCTCGTCATCGGGGCCGGCGACCTGACCAAGGACGGCGCCCAGGTCGAGTTCGACGCCGCCCGCGCCTGGTTCGAGCGCCTGCCTCGGCCTCAGCTTCTGGCCCCGGGCAATCACGACAGCCCGTTCAAGGGGCCGGTCGAGGTCTTCGAGCGATTGTTCATGCCCTGGCGGCGCTACGAGGCCCGGTTCGGCGAACCGGACGGCCTGGCCTTCCGCGACGAGCGGGCGGCGGTGTTCACGCTGAACTCCGCGCGCGGGGCGCAGATCCGCTGGAACTGGTCGAAGGGGGCGGTGTCGCGCTCGCAGACCAGGGCGGTGGCCAAGCGGCTGGCCGCCGAGCCGCCCGGGCGGCTGAAGGTGGTGGTCTGCCACCATCCGCTGATCGAGATGATGGGCGGGCCGATGACCGCCAAGGTGCGGGGCGGACAGGCCGCCGCCCTGGCCTTCGCCAACGCCGGCGCCGATCTGGTGCTGACCGGCCACATCCACGCGCCGTTCGTGCACGCCTATCCCTATGCCGGCGGCTGCACCCAGGCGGTGGGGTCGGGCACGCTGTCGGTGCGCGAGCGCGGCGTGCCGCCCAGCTTCAACATCATCGAGGCCGACGAGAGCGAGATGCGCATCACCGCCATGGCCTTCGAGCGCACGGAGTTCGTGGTCTGGCGCACCTGGGCGGTGAACCGGCGACCCAACTGCAAGATCCAGGACCCCTGAACGCAAGAAGGGCGGGACCTTGCGATCCCGCCCTTCTCGAGGTCGGCCCTCGGTCGGTTGCTTAGACCGGGTAGGTCCAGGCTTCGCCCTGGCCTTGAGCCGCGGCGTACTGGGCGTCGGCGAAGGCCCAGTTGGGCAGGGCGTCGAACCAGGCTTCCAGGAAGCCCTTACGGTTGTTCTGGTGGTCGAGGTAGTAGGCGTGCTCCCACACGTCGCAGACCAGCAGCGGGGTCACGCCCGGCTTGGTCATGGCGCCGTCGGCGTCGTGGGTCGAGATGATCGACAGCTTGTCGCCTTCGGCGACCAGCCAGGCCCAGCCCGAACCGAAGTGGCCGACGCCCTCGGCGACGAACTTTTCCTTCAGGCCGGCCAGGCCGCCGAAGGTCGCGTCGATGGCCTTGGCCAGGGCTTCGCCCGGACCGGCGCTGGCGGGAGCCATGCATTCCCAGAAGAAGGCGTGGTTCCAGGCCTGGGCGGCGTTGTTGAACACCTTGCCCGGGCCGGCGTCGGCGATGACGGCTTCCAGCGAGCGGCCGTCGTCTTCCGGCAGCAGGCCGTTGAGGGCGTTCACGTAAGCAGCGTGGTGCTTGTCGTGGTGGAAGTGGAGGGTGTTGGCCGAGATGGTCGGCTGGAGCGCCTCGTAGGCGTAGGGCAGGTCGGGCAGCTTGAACATGGTCACTCCATGGCGAAACGCCCCCGGAAGATGGGCCGGGGGCGGTTGAAATCTAGGCGTTCGCGCCGAAAAAACTTCAGCGCTTGGGCGGTTGTCTCGAGGCCATGAAGGCCTGGGCGACGGCCGCCGTGAAAGTCGGGTTCTTGAGCGCGAAGACGCCTGCGGCCAAAGCCGCGCCGATCGACAGGATCGGGCGATCCTTGACGATGTCGACGATGCGCTCGGCGAAACCGTTCACCTCCGGCGGCGGCGCATGACGCGCGCGGCCGGCCTCGGCCCGGTTGGCCGCGACCATGCCGGCTACGGCGACGATCAAGGCGGTGACGGCGGCGACCACGGCGGCCGCGCCGGCGGGCGTCAGGAACGGCGCCAGCACCGCGTACAGCGCGAAGGCGGCGGCGAACACGCTCACGGCAGCGGCCGCGGCGATCGCCGCGGCCGCTGCCAGCGTCATCAGGGTCTTTTCGAAGATCACTTGTTGTGGCTGCGGCTGCCGGCGAGCAGGAGGCCCAGGAGGACGCCGACGCCGAGGCCGGCCAGGGTGGCGGTGATCGGACGTTCGCGGACGCGCTCGGAGACGTACTTCTGGGCGTCTTCCAGCTGCTGGCCGGCGGTGTCGGTATAGGTGCGGCTCTGGGCGCGCAGGGTGTCGAAGCTGTCGACCAGGTTCTTTTCCAGGCGCTTGGCGGCGTCGGCGAAGCTGGCCTTGGCGGCGCTGGCGGCCTCGGCGAAGGAGCGTTCGGCGTGCTCGGCGGCCGCACCGGCGGCGGCCGTCGCCTTGTCGGCTTCCTTCTGAGCGGTGTTCAAGGCGTTCGCGGGCATGTCTCGTCTCCGGTTCGCGGCAGGCTTTGCGGGAAGTGCAGCTGAAGCTGCGCCCCGTCAACGCGGAGCCCGCACGGCCAGTTCCCACCTTAGCGCGACCGGAAAAGCTTCACCACAGGAGATCGCGCTGGAGTGTCCGATCCCCGCTCGCGCCACGCGAGAAGCCGGTCTATGTTCGAATCATGGCGGACGCGGATGCAGAACGAGCATCGGACCAGGAGGCTCGCAGGCTGCGGGCGGCGACGGCTCTGGCCGGAGCGTGGAAGGACGCCGACGACCCGCGCCTTTCCCGCCTGACGCGGCTGGCCGCGCGCCTGTTCGACGCGCCCCGCGCCGCCCTGATGCTGATCGAGCCCGAGCGTATCCGCCTGGTCGGCCGCATAGGGCACGCCGCCGACACCGTCTCCCGCGATACGCCGCTGGCCGATCTGGTGCTGCGCTGCAGCCGCTCGGCGCTGCATGCCGACGTCTCGGGGACGGCCTTCTTCGCCTGCGCGCCGCTGCGCGATCCGCGCGGCCTGGTGGTCGGCGTGCTGGCCGTCGAGGACGACTGGCCCCGCGATGGGATCACGCCCGGCCAGCTGGAAACCCTGGGCGAACTGGCGGATCTGGCCATCGAAGAGCTGATTCGCGGCGCCGACCAGGCGCGGGCGGCGGCCGAACGCCTGCTGGACGCCGAGCGCCTGGCCCTGGCCCTGAGCGCGGCCCGGCTCGGCGAGTTCGAGTGGAACGTCAAGACCGACCGTCTGCGGATCAGCGAGCGGATGGCCCGGATCAGCGGCATTCCCGCCGGCGAGGTCCCGGCCGAGGAAGGCAAGGCCGTCTGGCCCTACATCCATCCCGAGGACCGTGAAATCACGCGCGAGGACCTTCGAGCCCAGCTGCGCGACACCGGCCGCTACGAGGTCGAGTATCGCCGCGCTCAGAGCGTGGACGGCCACGAGCAGTGGAGCCGGGGCTGCGGCGTCATGGTGCTGGACGACGAGGGCCAGCCCGACCTGCTGATGGGCGTGGTGCAGGACATCACCGACCAGCGCGAGGCCGACGAGCGGCGCGACAACCTGGTGGCCGAGCTCGACCACCGCATCAAGAACATCCTGGCGGTGGTGCAGTCGGTCGCCGCCCAGTCGGCGCGCAAGAGCTCGTCGCTGGACGCCTTCCTCAAGACCTTCGCCGCGCGGCTGAAGTCGATGAGCTCGGCCCACGACCTGATCAGCGCCGCGCGCTGGCGCGGGGCGACCCTGGGCCGCATCGCCGCCGCCGAGCTGGGCGGGCTGGCCCCTAACCAGACCCGCTGGGACGGACCCGAGCTGTTCCTGACGCCTCGTGCGGCGGCCGCACTGTCGCTGGCCCTGCACGAACTGGCGGTCAACGCCGTGAAGTACGGTTCGCTGTCGACCGAGACCGGCCGGGTCGAGATCGTCTGGCGCCGCTCGCCCGACGGCGGCTTCAGCCTCGAGTGGCTGGAAACCGGCGGCCCGCTGACCAGCGAGCCGGCCACGCGCGGCTTCGGCGCCACCCTGGTCGAGGACGTGGTCGGGCGCGAACTGGGCGGCGAGGCCAAGATCGACTATCGCCGCAGCGGCGTCACGGCGATGATCCACGCCGCCGCCTCGGCCCTGGCCGACGCGCCGGAGCCCGAGCCGGCGCCGGCCGAGCCCGAGCGCATCGTCGAGACCATCGGCGGCGGCGACGACAATTTCCGCGCCGGGGCCATAGCCGGCCTCAAGGTGCTGATCGTCGAGGACTCGCTGCTGCTGGCCATGGAGCTGGAGGCGGGCCTGGAGGACAGCGGCGTCGAGGTTGTCGGCTGCGCGGCCGAACTGGGCGAGGCCCTGTCGATGCTGGAGCAGACCTTCGACGCGGCCGTGCTCGACGCCGACCTCAACGGCCAGTCGGTGGCGCCCGTCGCCGAGGTGCTGCGCAAGGAAGGCCGGCCGTTCGTCTTCGCCACCGGCTATGCCGACAAGGCCGCGCCCATGGGCTTCGACGCCCCGATCGTGCGCAAGCCCTACAACGTCCACCAGATCGCCAAGGCGCTGGCTTCGGTCACCGGGCGGGGGTAGGGCGCGCGTCCTTCTCCGCGAACCTTGGTCGTCATCCCGGGCGAAGGGCCGCGAAGCGGGCCGTAGACCCGGGACCCAGGGGACTGGGCGCTGTTTTCTGGTTCACCGACCCTACGCTCGCCGGCGCATTGCGACGGCCCTGGGTCCCGGCTCTTCGCTGCGCTACGGCCGGGATGACGGGCTTAAGCGCGAGACAGTAGTGATGCGCCCTACTTCCGGATCCGCATCAGGCACTCTTGCGCCACCGAGGCGACCAGCTTGCCATCGCGGCTGAACATCTGGCCGCGCACCAGGCCGCGGCCCTGCGAGGCGCTGGGGCTGTCCTGCGAGAACAGGGTCCAGTCGTTGAAGTCGAAGGGGTGGTGGAACCACATGGCGTGGTCGAGGCTGGCGGCCTGCAGGCCCGGCGTCGTCCAGATCAGGCCGTGCGGGCGTAGGGCGCTTTCCATGAAGGCCATGTCGGACGCATAGGCCAGGGCGGCCTGCTGCATGCGGATGTCCTCGCCCAGCGGGGCGACGGCGCGCATCCACACCTGCTTCTCGCCCGACTTCTTGACCGGGGCCACGGGGTTCTGCGGATCGATCCAGCGCAGGTCGACGGGGCGCGGGCGCTCCATGAAGGCCAGCATCTTGGGATGGATCTGGTCGCCCAGGCTGCGCAGGTACTCGGCCTCGGTCGGCAGGGTCTCGGGCGCGGGAACGTCCGGCGCCTCGAACTGGTGCTCCAGGCCGACTTCCGGCGTCTGGAACGAGGCGGCCAGGTTGAAGATCTGCTCGCCGTGCTGGATGGCGGCCACCCGGCGGGTGGTGAAGGTGCCGCCGTCGCGGGCCCGCTCGACCTCGTAGAGCACCGGGGCGTTCACGTCGCCGGGGCGGATGAAGTAGGCGTGCAGCGAGTGGCAGACCCGGTCGCCCACGGTCTGGTAGGCCGCCGTCAGCGCCTGGGCGATGACCAGGCCGCCGAAGATGCGCGGAAAGCCGTCGTTGGGGCTGACGCCCCGGAACAGGTTCACCTCGATCGGTTCGAGGGTCAGGATCTCGGCGAGGTTCTCGGGCGTCTGCATGGTGCGCTGCGATAAGCTTCACGGACGGCCAGGGCAAGGCTGCCCATAACGTCAGCCTTGCGCCGCATGGTCGCGGCGCCCATCCTTCGGACCATGCCGCCTATCGTCCATCACCCCGCCTTCCGGGCCGAGATGCCGCCCGGGCACCGCTTCCCGATGGACAAGTTCTCCAAGCTGGCCAGCCTGCTGGAGGCCGAGGGGCTGCCGGGGCCGCAAGGGTTCCACAAGCCTGAGTTCGCGCCGCTCGAGGTGCTGCGCCTGGCCCATACCGACGACTATGTGCGCGGCGTCGTCGAGCTTTCCCTGCCGCCCGACATCGTGCGCCGCATCGGCATGCCCAACAGCGAGAGCGTCGCCATCCGCGCCCGTGCGGCCACCGGCGGCACCATCCTGGCCGCCCGCCTGGCGCTGGAGCACGGGATCGCCTGCAACACCGCCGGCGGCAGCCACCACGCCGAGGCGGCTTCCGGCGCCGGCTTCTGCGTTTTCAACGACGTGGCCGTCGCCGCCCGGCTGCTGCAGGCCGAGGGGCGGGTTTCGCAGGTGCTGGTCGTCGATCTCGACGTCCACCAGGGCGACGGCACGGCGCGGATCTTCGAGGACGATCCCAGCGTCTTCACCTTCTCGATGCATGCCGAGAAGAACTTTCCTCACCGCAAGGCCGACAGCGACCTCGACGTCGAACTGCCGGACGCGACCGACGACGCAGCCTATCTGGCTCGTCTCGACGCGATCCTGCCCGACCTGATCGCGCGGGTGGATCCCGACCTCGTGTTCTTCAATGCCGGCGTTGATCCGCATGCGGACGACAAGCTGGGCCGCCTTGCCCTGACCAACGCCGGCATCGCCGCCCGCGAGGCGCTGGTGCTGGGCGCGTGCCTGGCGCGTGACATTCCCGTCGTGGGCGTGATCGGCGGCGGCTACGATCCCGACATCGACCGCCTGGCCGATCGCCACGCCATACTGCACCGCACGGCGGCAGCGCTGGCGGCCACGAAAAAGGGGCGGCCCGTCGCCGAGCCGCCCCTTCCTCACGCGATCTGAAGTCCGGCTCTAGAAGGCCGTCCGCAGGCTGAGCACCGCCGCGCGCGGGGCGCCCACATAGGCGTAGGTGCGCGCATAGCCGGGGTCGCCCGGGGTGGCGCTGGTCTGGGTTCCTGACAGGTTGCCGTAGTAGAACTTGTCGAAGATGTTGGTGACGTTGAGCTGGAGGTACGACTTCTTCCAGCCGTCGCCGCCCAGGTCGTAGCGGACGTCGGCGTCCCACACCGTGTAGTGCGGCAGCTTCTGGTCGTTGACGTCGGTCATGTAGCGCTCGCCGATGAACTTGCCCTGCACGCCGATCTGGAACTTGCCGATGTCGTAGGTCAGGCGGCCGGCGAAGGTCCACTTCGGGGTCTCGACCACCTGCTTGCCGGCGGTGTCGGCATAGGTGGCCAGGCCCGTGGTCGAGCTGTAGCTGACGGCCAGGTCGTCCTGCAGCTTGGCGTCGGTGTAGGCCATCGAGCCGTAGATCGTCAGGTTGTCGTCCAGGCGCCACTGGGCCTGGGCGTCGAAGCCCTGGATCTCGACGTCGCCGACGTTCCGGTCGATGTAGGTGCCGTCGTTCTGGTCGACGGTGGTGACGATCCGGTTCTGGATGTTGGTGTGGTAGACGCTGGCCGAGGCCATCACGGTCGGCGTGCGGAAGCGGTAGCCGACCTCCACCGTCTGGCCGGTTTCCGGCTCGACATTGCCCAGGGCGCCGGTGCTGGTCAGGGTGTAGAGGTTGTCGACCTTGGGGGCCGACATCTGCTCCGAATAGCTGCCGTAGACCGAGTGGTTGTCGCCGATGCGGTATGACAGGCCCACGTTCGGCAGGATGTCGTCATAGCTCTTCTTGGCCGAGAACGGCGAGAAGTAGGTCGCGCCGTTGACGGTGACGACCGAGGCCACCGCGCCGTCGGCCTTGGCGGCCGTGGCCGTCGGGGTCATCGACGAGCAGTAGTAGGTGGTCGAGCCGGCGCGCGAGTAGCAGTACTGGTTCAGCTCGCGATCCAGGGTGGGCAGGCGCACGCCGATGTTGGCGATCAGCTTCTCGTCCAGGAATTCGCCGCGGTACTCGACGCTGAACTGGTTGAAGGTGGCGACCGAGGCGCGGTTGCGCTTCTGGGCGACGTCGCCGGCGGCGGTCTGGACGGCCACGCCGTAGCCGTCCTTGCCGCTGAACACGTCGGTCGGGTCGCCGTTGCTGTTGAGGATGCTGTACTCGCCGGTCTGGCGGGTGTGGGCCTCGTCCCAGGCATAGGCGAAGCGCACGCGGTGGTGGTCGGCCACGTCCCAGATCAGCGAGGTGTTCAGGCCCCAGCGGCGGGAGTTGGTGTTGCTGGGCGAATAGACCAGCACGGTGTCGCTGGTGTCGCCGTCGCCATTGAGGTCGACGCCCTTGCCGGCGCTGTTCTTCAGCTGGATCGAGGTCTCCGACAGGCTGGTCGAGCCGCCGCCGTTGGCCATGGTGTAGTTGAACGACGGATCGACCGTCAGCTTAAGGTTCGGCAGCAGGGTGAAGCGCGACTGGCCGCGGATCGTGCCGGTGTTCGACGGGTTGATGCGCAGGCCGTAGTAGTTCGACGTGCCCGGCGTGGTGCTGAAGTCGTAGTCCTCGCCGTAGGTCGCCACGTCGCCGGCCACCGAGGCGTCTGCGTTGGTCAGGTAGGGCGCGTAGTAGCTGTTGTTGCGGTTTTCGTTGTAGTTGAAGTTCAGCGCCAGGAAGTCGCCCGGCTTGGCCAGGTCCTGCTCGATGCGGGCGTTGACCTGCTTCTTCTCGAGCGTGCCCGGGCCCTTGAACTTGTCGTACTTCTGCCAGCTGCCGGCGATCCAGGCGCGGGTGCCCAGCGGGCCGAACTCGCCGGTCTGCAGCAGGGCGAAGGCGCGGCGGAAGTTGTCGGTGCCGACGCCGGCCTTTGCGACCACGCCGAAGTCCTTGGTGGCGCGCAGGGTGGTGTAGTTGATGACGCCCGCGGTCGAGGAGGCGGTCACGGAGTCGGCGTCGGTCGAACCGGTGTTGACGTTGGCCTGCTGGATCAGCTCGGCGTCGACCTGCTGGTTGGAATAGATGGCGTAGTTGCCGCCGTCGTTCAGGGGCACGCCGTCGACCAGGAAGCCGATGTGGGCGCCGTCCTGGCCGTGCAGGCGGATGCTGCCGCCCGACGAGCCGTAGGGATCGCTGTTGGTGAACACCAGGCCCGGCACCAGGTTCAGCGACTGCAGCACGGTCTGGCCGTCGGCCTGACGGTTCAGGAACTCGTTGGTGACCGTGTACTTACCCTTCGGGGCCGTCTCGGCGACCATGGTCCCGTCCATCGTCTTGGGGCCGGAGGCGGCGGTGACGACGACGGTGTCGAGTTCGGTGGTGGCGGTCGATTGGGCGAAGGCGCCGGTGGCCGAAAGCAGGCCGCCGAACAGCGCCGTCGTGGCCAGGCAGGCCAGCTTGGTTCTGTTCATCTCTAAGATTATCCCCTTGATCGCAACAACTTCGCCGACATGCGAAGTAAAATGCTGCGGAAATGGGATTTCTAGAGATCGTAATTCTATGTTTGATGACGATATTGGAGCGATTATGGGGTCGGAAATCGACGATATCGCTGCAAGTTCGCTGCAAAGGCAACGTTCTGATATCTATGGAAACAAGTAAGTTTCGAATTCTTTCCGACTTATTCTTTGGCGAATGATTTCGCCAAGCGCCATGCTCCGCCGGGATCGGGCCGGCGGAGCTACGCGGCGTTCACTTAGAAGCTCGGCGAGATGAAGCCGGCGACGACGACGAGGGGAAGCACGGCGAGCACCAGGCTGGCGAGCGAAGCGAAGGCGTTGTTCGAGAAGGTCATTGGTCTAGTCCCTGAGTTGTTTGCCGGCGCGACGTCCGCGTCCGGTGAAGAGAGGTATAGGTCGGGCGAGGGACGAACACCCGTTACCTTTGCGTCATGACGCCATTTTAAGAAACTATCAGACCTGTAATGCGCATTACATTGGATTAATGTGAGTGCGATTGCTGGAAGTGGCGAAAATTATTGCCTTGTTGGCCGGTCGTGGGGGCGGGGGCGGGGGGGGCCCGCCGGCCCCACCCCCCCGGGGGGGTGCGGACGCCGCCCCCGG
>CBINOL010000043.1:0-36375 GCA_966252285.1 uncultured Caulobacter sp. | reverse complement strand
ATCGAGACGATCCGCAAGCGCCTCTTCTCGGTCCCCAAGCGCCATTTCCTGTCGGCGGGCGATCTCAACGCTCCCCAGGCGGCCGACCTCCTGGATCTGGCCGACGCCTTCGTGGCGTTGAACCGGCAGACGTCCAAGTCCCTCGACCTGCTCAAGGGACGGACGCTGATGAACCTGTTCTTCGAGAACAGCACCCGCACCCAGAGCTCGTTCGAGCTGGCCGGCAAGCGGCTGGGCGCCGACGTCGTCAACATGAACCCCAAGACCTCGTCGGTGGCCAAGGGCGAGACCCTGATCGACACCGCCGTGACGCTGAACGCCATGCGGCCCGACCTGCTGGTCGTGCGCCACGCCTCGTCGGGGGCCGCCAGCCTGCTCAGCCAGAAGGTCAGCGGCAGCGTCGTCAACGCCGGCGACGGCCAACATGAACACCCGACGCAGGCCCTGCTCGACGCCCTCTCCATCCGCCGCGCCTTCGGCCGCGTGTCGGGCCTGACCGTGGCCATCTGCGGCGACGTGCTGCACAGCCGCGTGGCCCGCTCGAACGTCGCCCTGCTGCAGATTCTGGGCGCCAGCGTGCGCCTGGTCGGTCCGCCTACCCTGATGCCGGCGCAGGCCGAGCGCTGGGGCGTGACCGTGCACCACGACATGAAGTCGGGCCTGGCCGGCGCCGACGTGGTCATGATGCTGCGCCTGCAGCTGGAGCGGATGCAGGGCGGCTTCGTGCCCTCCACCCGCGAATACTTCCGCTTCTACGGCCTCGACCGCGAGAAGCTGTCGCGCGCCGCACCGGGGGCCAAGGTCATGCACCCGGGCCCGATGAACCGGGGCGTCGAGATCGACAGCGACGTCGCCGACGATCCCGCCGTCAGCCTGATCCAGGACCAGGTCGAGATGGGCGTCGCCGCCCGCATGGCCGTGCTCGCCGCCCTCGCCCACCGTCTAGAGGAGGAAGGCCGATGACCGCGCCCCAGCCGCTCGCCTTCGTCAACGCCCGCCTGGTCGACCCGGAAAGCGGCTATGACGGCCCCGGCGGCGTCATCGTCTCCGAAGGCGTAATCGCCGACGTGGCCAAGGGCCGCGAGTTCGGCAAGCTTTCCAAGGGCGTGCGCGTCGTCGACTGCGGCGGGGCCATGCTGGCGCCGGGCCTGATCGACCTGCGGGTCAAGACCGGCGAACCGGGCGCGGAGACCAAGGAAACCCTGGCCAGCGCCGCCCGCGCGGCCGCGGCCGGCGGCGTCACCAGCTTCGTCGTCCAGCCCGACACCGATCCGGCGGTCGACGACCCCAGCACCGTCGACTTCCTGCTGCGCCGCGCGCGCGACATCGACTCCGCCCGCATCCTCTGCGCCGGCGCGGCCACCAAAGGGCTGCGCGGCGAGGAGATGGCCGAGATCGGCCTGATGCGCGAGGCCGGCTGCGTCTACGTCACCGACGCCGACAAGCCGATCGCCGACAGCAAGGTGTTCCAGCGCCTGCTCTCCTACGCCAAGGGCTTCGACACCATCCTGGCCCACCGTCCGCTCGACCCGTGGCTGGCCAAGGGCGGGGCTGCGACCGGCGGCGAGTTCGCCGCCCGCATGGGCCTGCCGTCGATCTCGCCGATGGCCGAGCGGATCATGCTGGAGCGCGACGTCGCGCTGCTGGAAGCCACCGGCGGGCGCCTGCTGGTCGACCAGCTGACCAGCGCCCAGGCGCTGGAGACCCTGGGTCGCGCCAAGAAGAAGGGCCTGCGGATCCACGCCAGCGTGTCGATCAACCACCTGTGCTTCAACGAGCTGGACATCGGCGACTATCGCAGCTTCGCCAAGCTGACCCCGCCCCTGCGCGGCGAGGACGACCGCCAGGCGCTGATCGAGGCCCTGGCCGACGGCCTGATCGACATCGTCGTCTCGGCCCACGCCCCGGCCCCGGCCGAGGACAAGCGGCTGCCGTTCGACCAAGCCGCGCCCGGCGCGGTGGGCCTGGAAACCCTGCTGCCGGCGCTGCTGGGCCTCTATCACGACGAACGCCTGCCGCTGATCGACCTGATCCGGGCGGTGACCCTGGCCCCGGCCAGCCTGCTCGGCCTGCAGACCGGCCGCATCGCGCCGGGGGCTCCGGCCGATCTGGTGCTGTGCGACCTGGACGCCCCGATCATCGTCGACGCCGCCAGGCTGCTCTCCAAGTCGAAGAACTCGCCGTTCGACGGCCGCAGGCTGCAGGGCCAAGTGCTGATGACGATCGTCGACGGCCGGGTGGTTCACCGCGCCGAGGGCTGAACCCGGAAACCCTCTGGTTGAAACACGCGCATCCCCTTAGGTTGCGCGTGTAACCTGGGGGCTTACCAAGATGCGAACCTATCCGATCGTGCTCTGCGCGGCTGCCGTCGCGTGCCTGACCGCGACCGCCAACGCAGCGCCCTTCAAGGCGCCGCCGACCAGCCCCAAGATCGAGGCCATGCGCGAGCAACTGGGCGACACCGTGCTCAAGCAGCCCGGCGTGCAGATGCCCGACAACAAGGCCGAGCTGGACGCAGCCCTCGCCCGCAAGGACTGGCCGACCCTGTCGGCGGCCGTGATGGGCGTGGCCTCGCAGGACGCGGCGACGAAGATGGCCAACTGGGAGCGATATCAGGTCTATCGCGGCGGCGGCTACAACACGATCTTCATGTACGTCCACACCATGTCGACCATGGCCGCCTCGTACGAGCGCGCCGCCCAGGCCAATCCGGCCCTGGCGCAGACCGCCCAGGGCCTGCGGATGGGGGCGCTGTCGCAGCTGATCTACCTGCACGCCGCCATCGCCGTGGACGGCGAGCGTTGCGACGACCACACCGCCCCCATCGCACAGCGCGACCGGATCCTGGCCGTCAGCATACCGCTGATCCAGGCCGCGCGGACGCTGGACGAGGACGCCCGTCGCACCGCCCTGCTCGCCGCGCTCGAGCAGGAGAAGCTGATCGCGCCGGTGCGCGACTACGACCAGGACCTCTGCCGGGGCGGCCTGGACGAGATGGCCGCCGCGCTCGAGAAGAACGGCGACAAGGCGACAAGCCCTATCGCCAGCCCGGGCTCTCCGGGCAAGACGTTCGAGGTCGCGCCAGCCCCCGGCTGGTCGCCCGCACTCAGCGATCCAGCGACCTGGGAGGCGCGTCGCCAGAAGGTTCGCGACGGACTGGCCACCCTGCTGCGCCCCCTCGCCGCCCTGCCCCCGGCGCCGAACCATTGACAGCCACCAACGTCGCCACAGTTCGCAAGAGAGTTCGAAATGAAGTCCCTGATCCCGGCCGCCCTGATCGCCGCCGCCGCCATCGCCGCGCCCCAGAGCGCCCTGGCCGTGACGCATTGCACGGCCAAGGTGGTGCAGATCTGGGCCGGCTCCGACGGGAACCTCTGGATCAACTATCAGACCGCCGACAGCGTCTCGGGCTCGGCCGTCGTCGCGTCGAGCAACCCGAACCGCGAGAGCATGCTGGCCATGGCGATGACCGCCATGACCACCAACCGCAAATTCACAGTCCGCTACGAAGCCGACGGCGTGAGCTGCCAGGGCGCCCGCTACGACATTGTCGGAGTATACTTGGAAGGCTGAGCCTTGCCGGGCTCCGTCAGGACGGACAGCCCTTGGCCGGAACCAGGGCGACGCGAGCGGGGCTGAGCTTGATCTGACGGGCCTGCCCCATGTCGCCATAGACGCCGACCTGGGCCGTGCCGGACACGCCGACGGTCGAGGCGTCGCCGCCTGGGACCTCGACCAGGGCAAGGCCCCGCAGGTCGCCGATGTGGTCGCGGTCGAGGAAGGCCGCGCCCACCGAGGCCTGGCCGTCGAGGCCCGCGCCGCCGCGCGCGGCCGTCAGCGACCATCCCGCCGGCGTCTTGCAGACCTTGAGCACCTTGGCCCCGGAGAGCTTCAGGCCGAAGGCGTCGACATAGTCGTCGGGCCCGAGCGCGATCCCCTGGATCGACAGCAGAACGGTGGCAGATGCGACGGGCGGGGGCGTCGCCGGGGCCGGCTTGGCCGGAACTGGCTTGGCCGAGGGCGCGGGCGCGGACTTGTCGACGCCGGACGGCTCGCCAACGAAGTGCGCCAGGGCCAGGGCGGCCCCTACCCCAAGCACGGCCGCGACGAGGATGGGAAGCAGACGGGCGTAGCGCGGATCCTTCATGGCGCGTCCATTAGAACACGCCCGCCACGCTTCCCAAGCCCAACTTCCCCGCCAGGAGCGCGATCACCTTCTCCAGGCGGCGCCACCAAGGCCAAGCTTGGACCCGAGAATCGCCCCAAAGTTTTGGGCGGCGGGAAACTCGCCCATGGCGCTCGACGGACCATGACCAGCGCCCATGGGGACCACCCGCATCTGATCTGACGAGGAGTACGACATGATCCGTCGCGCAGTCGCGACCCTGGCCGCCACCGTCGTGGCTCTGGCCATCCCAGCCACGGCTTCGGCCGTGACGCAGTGCAAGTCCAAGGTCGAGCGCATCTTCGCCGGCGATGGCGGGCACCTCTACTTCTTCCTGAAGACCGGCGTCGCCGGCGTGCTGACCCCCAGCGATCCCAACCGCGACGCCATGCTGTCGATGGCGCTGACGGCCCAGGCCCAGGGCCGCGAGGTCATCCTGCGGTTCACCGCCGACAACGTCTCGTGCTCGACCGTCGCGGCTCGTTTCGACTTCGTCGGCATGTACATCGAGCCCTGACGCTTTTCCCGCCGGCCGCTCCTGGGGCGCATCCGGCGGAAAGGCTGACGGAAACGGAAGCATGAACCGGCGCGCGAAGCGGTTATAAGGAACGAAAACAGGCTTGCCTCACCAGCCAAGCTTGGCCATGTTTCGCTCGCGCAAAGGTAGCATTTCTTGGAAAGCCTCGCCCCCGTCGCCTATCTGACCCTCGCGATCGCCGTGATCGGGGGCTACCTGCTGGGCTCGATCCCGTTCGGCCTGATCGCCACGCGCCTGGGCGGGGCCGGCGATATCCGCAAGATCGGTTCGGGCAACATCGGCGCGACCAACGTGCTGCGCTCGGGCCGCAAGGACCTTGCCGCCATCACCCTGCTGGGCGACGGCGGCAAGGGCGCTGTAGCCGTGGGGCTGGCCCACCTGCTCAGCCACGGCAACCCGCTGGTGGTCGCCCTGGCCGGCGGCGCGGCCTTCGCCGGCCACATCTTCCCGGTTTGGCTGAAGTTCAACGGCGGCAAGGGCGTGGCCACCTTCTACGGCGTGCTGCTGGCGGCGGCCTGGCCCGTGGGCCTGCTGGCCGCGGCGACCTGGCTGGCCATGGCCGCCCTCTTCCGCATCAGCTCGCTGGCCGCCCTGACCGCCGCCGCCCTGGCCGCGCCCTTCGCCCTGGCCACCGACCGCCCCTACCCGATCCTGGGCCTGTGCCTGTTCATGGCCGTGCTGATCTACATCCGCCACAAGGACAACATCGCCCGCCTGCTGAAGGGCGAGGAGCCGAAGATCGGCAAGAAGAAGACGGCCGAAGCGCCGCCTCCTGAAGCCTGATGACGCGGGGCCTCTCGGATCAGGAGCGTCTGGCCTGGCTTCGCCTGGCGCGCACCGAGACGGTCGGCCCCGTCGCCTTCGAGCACCTTCTTCAGCGCTTCGGCTCGCCCGAGCGGGCGCTGATCGCCCTGCCCGACCTGGCCCGTCGGGCGGGCCGCGCGGCCCCGCTGCGGCCGCCGCCGACCGACGAGATCCTGCGCGAACTGGAAGACGGCGCCAAACTGGGCGCCCGCCTGATCTGCGCCTGCGAGCCCGACTTTCCCCATCGCCTGGCCACCCTGGATCCGCCACCGCCGGTGATCTGGGCGCTGGGCCACTACGAACTGCTGCCCCAGCCCAGCGTCGCCATCGTCGGGGCCCGCATCGCCTCGGCCGCCGGCCAGCGCTTCGCCCGACAACTGGCGGCGGAGCTTGGCCAGCACGGCCACGTGGTGGTCTCAGGCCTGGCGCGCGGCGTCGACGGCGCCGCGCACGAGGGCTCGCTGTCGACCGGCACGATCGCCGTACTGGGCGGCGGGATCGCCGACATCTATCCGCCCGAGCACGCGTCCCTGCACGCCCGCATCGCCGAGCACGGCTGCATCGTTTCCGAAAGCGCGCCGCTGCGCCGGGCCCAGGCCAAGGACTTTCCCCGCCGCAACCGCATCATCTCGGGCCTGTCGCTGGGCGTCGTCGTGGTCGAGGCCGAGCTCAAGTCGGGCTCGCTGATCACCGCCCGCCTCGCCGCCGAGCAGGGCCGCGACGTCTTCGCCGTGCCCGGCTCGCCGCTGGATCCCCGCGCCAAGGGCCCCAACGACCTGATCCGCCAGGGCGCGATCCTGTGTGAAGGCGTCGAGGACGTGCTGCGCTCGCTGTCCGCATCGCCGTCGATGCGCGAGCGTGACCAGGCCTGGGACCCGGACGAAGCCGCCGACGACCTCGACCACAACGCCTTGCGCGAACAACTGGCGGCCCTGCTGTCGCCCACGTCCGTCTCGCGCGACGAACTGGTGCGCGCCGTGAAAGCGCCGACTTCGGCGGTGATGGCTGCCTTGGTCGAGCTTGCCCTGGCCGGCCGGGCCGAGCTCCTGGCCGGGGGCATGGTGACGAGCGTCTGAGGGGGCGTGATCGGGTGAGACTGCTGATTTCGGGCGCGCTGGCCGCGCTGATGCTGGCTTCCGTGGCGCAGGCCTCGCCCAAGGCCGCTCCGGCCATGACCTACACAGTCGCCCCGCGCCTTTCCGGCCCAGACCTGACGGGGCTGGAGATCACCGTCCGGTTCAAGGCCGACGCCGATGGGGTGACCCGGCTGGAACTGCCCGACCAGGCGATGGGCCGCAAGGGCGTCTGGCGCAATCTGTCGAACCTGACCGTCGAGGGCGCCGACTCCGTAGCCGAGGACGGGCCGGCCTATCGCCTGGTTCGCTCCCGGCCGGGCCGCGGGCTGATTCTGCGCTACACGCTGAGCGGCGTGCTGAACCGCGAGCCGCGCCAGTCTGACAGCTATCCGGCGGAGCCGTGGATCGCGCCATCCTGGTTCTATGTCGACGGGCCCAGCGCCATGGTCGCGGTGGAGGGGCGCGACGACGCCCCCGTCAGCATCGCCTGGGACAAGGCCTGGCCCAGAGACTTCCACCTGGCCTCGAACCTCGAAGGCGGCGCGCTGACCGATCCCCGCGCGGCGGTGCTGATCGGCGGACGCGACCTGCGGATCGTCCGCGCCGGGCCGCTGCGCCTGGCGATGCGGGGAAGCTTCGCTTTCGCCGACGCCGACCTCGCCAGGTCGCTGGAAACCATCCTGCGCGCCGAGCGCGGCTTCTTCGGCGACGCCCAGGAGACGCCCTATCTGGTGACGGCCCAGAGCCTGAAGACCGAGAACGGCAGCACCTTCTCGGGCACGGGCAAGCATCAGGCCTTCGCCATGGCCGTGACGCCCAACCTGTCGCTGGACGAGGTGCGCGTGCTGCTGGCGCACGAGATCTTCCACACCTGGAACCCCAGTCGCCTGGGCAAGCCCGTCGGCCCGCCCGGCTACTGGTACAGCGAAGGCTTCACCGACTTCTACGCCCGTCGGCTGATGGCGCGGGAAGGCCAGATCACGTCCCAGGCCTTCGTCGCGGCCTGGAACGAGACCCTGCGGACCTACGGGACCTCGCCGGCCGTCGCCATGCCGGGCGAGGAAGCCGCCGCCAAGTTCTGGACCGATCCTTACGCCGACCAACTGGCCTATCAGCGCGGCGCCCTCCTGGCGGCGATCTGGGATCAACGCCTGCGGGCGACCGGCGCCAGCCTGGACGCGGTGCTCCATGCCCAGATGGCCCTGCACAAGCGCCAGCCCGACCTCACCCTCGCCAGAACCCTCGTCGAAGCCGCCAAGAGCCGCGGCCTGGACGTCAGGGCCGACATCGAGGCCCACATCGATCGGGGGCGGCCGATCCGCCTGCCGGCCGACGCCTTCCTGCCCTGCGCCACGGTGGCGGACGTGACCGCGCCGGTCTTCGACCGCGGCTTCGAGCCCAGGATCGACGACAAGGGAACCATGATCGTCGCCGACCTGCGCGAAGACAGCGCCGCCTACCGCGCCGGGCTGCGCAACGGCACGGTCATCGTCGAGCGCCGCAAGGGCGGCGGCGGCGATGCGACGACGCCCTACGAACTGGTCGTGCGCGACGGCGATGGACCGACGCGGATGGTGACGTTCCTTCCGCAAGGCGCGGCGACACAGCGCTATCAGCAGTTGGTCCTGACGCCCGAGGCGACCAAGGCCCCGGCGCTGTGCGCCTTCGCCCCGGACGAAGTGCAAGGCGGTGCTTCAAGAACCCATCAAGTTGGGTTATTTTGAATATGGTCACCGTCCTGAGGGCGTCTGGACTGAGCGTCGTCATCTTTCTCGACGATCATGAACCGGCTCATGTCCACGTGTTCGGAGACGGCGAGGCCAAGATTGAGCTGATCGGGCAGAACCAGACCCCGTGGCTCGTCTGGGCCAGGAGCATGTCGCGAACCGAAGTGCGCCGCGCGATGCGGCTGGTGGCGGAACACCGCGGCGCCCTGCTCGAACGCTGGAGGGAGATTCATGGCTGACCTCACCAATACTGAGATCGACGCCGCCCTGGCGCTCGGCGAAACGCTGGCCAAAACCGAGCCTCGCGCCAAGTCAGCACGCTACGACCTCGCCAGCGGCCGGATCCAGGTCGAACTGACCAGCGGCTCTGCGTTCGCCTTTCCCGCCCGCCTTGGCCAGGGCCTGGAACACGCCACCGATGATGAACTTGCCGAGGTCGTAGTTCGCGCAGGAGGCTACGGCCTGCACTGGGAAACCCTGGACGTCGACCTGTCGATCCCGGGGCTCGCCGCCGGGATTTTCGGGACCAAGGCGCATATGGCCAGGATCGCCGGACAGGCCCGATCTCCCGCCAAGAGCGCCGCGGCGCGAGCCAACGGCGCCAAAGGCGGCCGCCCGCGCAAATCCGGAGCAGCCTGACCCCGGACCCTCTCTCTAAAGAGAGAGGTCGCCAGGCGAGAGGTTGGCAATTGCGAAGGTTCGCACAGCCGCCGTTGACATTGTCATAGGCTCGCCCCCACTTTCCGGCGCTCGCCTCCTGGTTCGCCGGAAGGCCGATCCACCTCCCCTAGCCCAGAGTCGTAATGAACGTCGTCGTCGTCGAGAGCCCGGCCAAGGCCAAGACCATCAACAAGTACCTCGGGTCCGACTACACGGTTCTGGCCTCCTATGGGCATATCCGCGACCTGCCCTCGAAGGACGGGTCGGTGGAGCCCGACAACGACTTCGCCATGAGCTGGGAAGTCGACGCCAAGTCGTCCAAGCGCGTGTCCGACATCGTCGACGCGCTGAAGAAGGCCGACCGCCTGATCCTCGCCACCGACCCGGATCGCGAAGGGGAAGCGATCAGCTGGCACGTGCTCGAGGTGCTGAACAAGAAGAAGGCGCTGAAGGACAAGCAGATCCAGCGCGTCACCTTCAACGCCATCACCAAGGCCGCCGTGACCGAGGCCATGAAGGCCCCGCGCGACCTCGACATGGAGCTGGTCGAGGCCTACCTCGCCCGCCGCGCCCTCGACTACCTCGTCGGCTTCACGCTGTCGCCGGTGCTGTGGCGCAAGCTTCCCGGCTCGCGCTCGGCCGGCCGCGTGCAATCGGTGGCCCTGCGCCTGGTCGTCGACCGCGAGATCGAGATCGAGCGCTTCAAGACCCAGGAATACTGGACCGTCGACGCCGACGTCTCGGCGGGCTCGGATCCGTTCCTGGCGCGCCTGGTCAAGCACGACGGCAAGAAGCTGACGAAGTTCGACCTCGGCAACGAGACCTCGGCCCTGGCCGCCAAGGCCGCGGTTCAGGCCGCGACCTTCAAGGTCGAGGCCGTCGAGAAGAAGCCCGGCAAGCGCTCGCCCGCCCCGCCCTTCACCACCTCGACCCTGCAGCAGGAAGCCGCCCGCAAGCTGGGCTTCTCCGCCCAGCGTACCATGCAGGCGGCCCAGAAGCTGTATGAAGGCATCGACATCGGCGGCGAGACCGTGGGTCTCATCACCTACATGCGTACCGACGGCGTCTCGATCGCGCCTGAAGGCATCGCCGACGCCCGCGAGGTGATCGGCAACGTCTACGGCAAGGAGTACGTGCCGGACACGCCGCGGATCTACAAGTCGAAGGCCAAGAACGCCCAGGAGGCCCACGAAGCCATCCGCCCGACCAGCCTGCGCCGCAACCCCGGTTCGCTGCGGCTGGATCCTGATCTGGGCCGCCTCTACGAGCTGATCTGGAAGCGCACCATCGCCTCGCAGATGGAAAGCGCCCGCATCGAGCGCACCACGGTCGACCTGGAGAGCCACGACGGCCGCACCGGCCTGCGCGCCACCGGCCAGGTGGTGCTGTTCCCCGGCTATCTGGCCGTCTACGAGGAAGGCCGCGACGACGAGGAAGGCGAAGACAGCGCCCGCCTGCCGGCCATCGTCGAGGGCGCCGCGGCCAAGGTCATCGAGGCCCGGGCCGACCAGCACTTCACCGAACCGCCCCCGCGCTACTCCGAAGCCAGCCTCGTCAAGAAGATGGAAGAGCTGGGCATCGGCCGTCCGTCGACCTACGCCTCGGTGCTGGGCGTGCTGCGCGATCGCGAATACGTGCGGATGGAGAAGCAGCGCTTCATCCCCGAGGACAAGGGCCGTCTGGTCACCGCCTTCCTCGAGCAATTCTTCCGTCGCTACGTGGAGTACGACTTCACCGCGGCCCTGGAAGAGCGCCTCGACCTCGTGTCTGACGGCCAGCTCGACTGGAAGGAATTCCTGCGCGAGTTCTGGAAGGACTTCCACGCCGCCGTCGGCGAGATCGCCGAGCTGCGCACCACCAACGTGCTCGACGCGCTGAACGACGCGCTGGGCCCGCACATCTTCCCCGACAAGGGCGACGGGTCGAACCCGCGCCTGTGCCCGACCTGCGGCTCGGGGATGCTGTCGCTGAAGACCGGCAAGTTCGGCGCCTTCATCGGCTGCTCGAACTATCCCGAGTGCCGCTACACCCGCCAGCTGGGCGTGGCCGAGGGCGACGGCGAGGCCGAGAGCGCCGACAAGGAACTGGGCATCAACCCCGCCACCGGCCGCGCCGTGTGGCTGAAGAACGGCCGCTTCGGCCCCTATGTCGAAGAGGTGGCGGCCGAGGGCGAGAAGCCCAAGCGCTCGTCCCTGCCCAAGGGCTGGACGCCGGCGGCGCTGGACCTGGAGAAGGCCCTGCGCCTGCTCAGCCTGCCCCGCGAGGTCGGCATGCACCCTGATGACGGCAAGCCGATCACGGCGGGCCTGGGGCGCTTTGGCCCGTTCGTGCTGCACGACGGCACCTACGCCAATCTGGAGAACGCCGACGAGGTGTTCGACGTCGGCCTCAACCGCGCCGTCGCCATCCTGGCCGACAAGCGTGCCGGCGGCGGGCGTCCGCAGCGCGCGGCGGCCGCGGCGCTGGCCGAGCTTGGCAATCACCCCGAGGACGGCAAGCCGGTGCGCGTGCTGTCGGGCCGCTTTGGTCCGTACATCAAGCACGGCGACACCAACGCCAACGTGCCCAAGGGCGCGGATCCGGCGGCCCTGACCCTGGCCGAGGCCGTGACCCTGCTGGCCGAACGCGTCGCCAAGGGCGGCGGCAAGAAGCCGGCCAAGAAGGCCGCCGCGCCGAAGAAGGCTCCGGCCAAGGCCAAGGCTGCAAAGGCCGAGGGCGATGCCGCCGAGGCCAAGCCGAAAAAGGCCGCCGCCAAGACCACGGCGGCCAAGAAGCCGGCCGCCAAGAAGGCGCCGGCCAAGGCCAAGACCGAGGCGTGACGGCGGGCGACCGGGGAGAGTAGACTAGCGCGATGACCACGCTCGAACGTCCCATGCCGCTGCCGCTGGTGGTGGTCCTGTTGTCGGCGATCAGCGTCGTGGGCTTCGTGCTGGGCCTGCGCGGCGCGCTGGACACCGGCAAGCCGGCCGACGCGGTCTCCACCGCGCCGCTGGCCGAAGTGTCGGGCGTGCCCGTGAAGGACGCGACCCCGGCCCCGGTCGAGGTCGCCCCGCCGCCCCCTCCCCCGCCGGTCAAGCCGGTCGAGGAAGCACCCGAGGAGGTCGCTCCCGAGACGCCGCCGGTGGTTCAGGCTCCGATCGCGCCCGCGACGCCGCCTACGGTCGAAAAGAAGCCCGAGGTTCCGCCCGCCCAGCAGACGCCGCAGCGGATCGAAGACCTCTACTAGGCCCGCCCCGTTCCCCTCGGCCCTGAAACGGCTTAGAGGGGAGCAATGGCCAAACCTCGCCTCCCCAAGACCGCTTCCCCCAAGACCTCGCGCCCGAAGATGGCTTCGAAGGCTCGCCCGCCCGCGGGCCTGCCCGACAAGGAGACGTTGCTGGCGTTCCTGCGCGACGCCGGCGAGGCCGCCAAGGCCGACATCGCCCGTCACTTCGGCCTGAAGGGCGCTGATCGCCGCGCCCTGCGCGAGATGATCCGCGAGATGGAAGCGCAAGGCCAGCTGGGCAAGCGCGGCCGCCGCGGCTTCGCCGAGGCCGGCGCCCTGCCGCCGGTGGGCGTGGCCGACGTGATCGAGCGCGACGCCGACGGCGACCTCTTCGTCAAGCTGACCAAGGCCGACGAGGACGTGGCCCTGGTGCGCCTGGCCCCCGACCGCCGCGAGGCCGCCGCCGGTGCGCCTGGCCTGGGCGACCGCCTCCTGGTGCGCTTCGAGAAGCTGGAGAGCGGCGAATACGAGGCCCGCCTGATCAAGCGCCTGGGCCAGAGCGCCCACAAGGTTCTGGGCGTGGTGCGCAAGCAGCGCCGCGAGATCCGCGTCGAGCCGGTCGACCGCAAGTCCAAGGAAAGCTTCGTCCTCGACGTCTCCCAGCCGGGCGTCGGCGACCTGAAGGACGGCGACCTGGTGGTCGTGCAGCAGAGCGGCCACGCCGGCCGCTACGGCCCCAAGCCCTGCCGCGTGCTGGAGACGGTCGGCAACGAAGAAGACCCCCGCGCCGCCTCGCTGATCGCGATCCACAGCCACGGCATCCCGACCGGCTTCTCCGACGAGGCCGAACAAGAGGCGAAAGCCGCCAAGGAGCCGACGCTGGAGGGCCGCGAGGACCTGCGCGACCTGCCGTTCGTGACCATCGACCCGATGGACGCCCGCGACCACGACGACGCCGTCTACGCCCATCCCGACGACAGCGAGGGCAACAAGGGCGGCTGGGTGGTCTGGGTGGCCATCGCCGACGTCGCCGCCTATGTGCGCCCGGGCTCGGCCCTGGACCGCGACGCCCGCGACAAGGGCAACAGCGTCTACTTCCCCGACCGGGTGGAGCCGATGCTGCCCGAGACCCTGTCGAACGGCCTGTGCTCGCTGCGCGAAGGCGAGAACCGCGCGACGCTGGCCGTGCGCATGGTGTTCGACAAGTCGGGCCACAAGAAGAGCCACCGCTTCGTGCGCGGCCTGATGCGTTCGGCCGCCAAGCTCTCGTACGAGCAGGCCCAGGCCGCCATCGACGGAACCCCGCCGCCGGCCGGCCAGGATCCGGACAAGGCCCCGCCCCTGCTGGACGGCATCCTGGCGCCGCTGTGGGAAGCTTTCCGCCTGATGGGCAAGGGCCGCGAGCAGCGCTCGCCGCTGGCCATCGAGAGCGACGAACGCCGCATCGTCATCACCAAGGACGGCGAGATCGCCTCGATCACCCGCCGCGCCAGCCTCGAGGCCCACAAGCTTATCGAGGAGATGATGATCCAGGCCAACGTCTCGGCCGCCGAGAGCCTGGAAGCCAAGCGCTCGCCGCTGATCTACCGCGTGCACGACACGCCGAGCCTTGAGAAGGTGCAGAACCTCGCCGAATTCCTGCAGACCCTGGAGATCCGCTGGAACAAGGGCGAGGCCCCGCAGACCAAGCGCTTCAACCAGCTGCTGGAAGACACCCGCGAGAGCCCGCACGCGGCGATCATCAACGAGGTGGTCCTGCGCACCCAGATGCAGGCCCACTATTCCAGCGACAACATCGGCCACTTCGGCCTGAACCTGGCCAAGTACGCCCACTTCACCAGCCCGATCCGGCGCTATGCCGACCTGATCGTGCACCGCGGCCTGATCCGGGCCCTGGGCCTGGGCGACGACGGCCTGACCGACCAGGACATCGCGCGGATCAAGGACACCGCCGAGGTGATCACCCACGCCGAGCGCCGGGCCATGGCCGCCGAGCGCGACGCCACCGACCGCTACATCGCCTCGTTCCTGGCCGACCGGGTGGGCGCGACCTTCAGCGGCCGCATCACCGGCGTCACCCGTTTTGGCCTGTTCATCAAGCTGGACGAGACCGGCGCCGACGGCCTGGTGCCGATCTCCAACCTCGGCGACGAGTTCTTCGTCCATGACGAGAAGCTGCACTCGCTGGTCGGCGAGCGCACCGGCAAGCGCTGGCCGCTGGGCCTGTCGGTCGAAGTCCGCCTGCGCGAGGCCACGCCCGTGACCGGCGGCCTGCTGTTCGAGATGCTGACCGACCCGCTGCCGGCGGATCCGAAGCTGCCGAGGCCGCGCCTGGGCGCGCGGCGTCAGGCGGCGGTCAAGCCGCGCGGCGGCCTGCCCAAGGGCGTGCGGCGGGGCAAGCGGCGCTAGGATCCTCCCCCTGAAGGGGGAGAGGTGTCGGCGCAGCCGACGGAGGGGGATGTGTCTGCTGAATTCGGTGCGGGGTGAGAGGCTGAAGTCTCTTCCCCCTCCGGCCCTCCGGGCCACCTCCCCCTTCAGGGGGAGGATCTACTAAACCGGCTTCTCGATCTCGTAGACCACGTCGTCCAGCTTCTGCAGGATCAGCGTCTGCGCGTCGCGGACGCCCTGGTTGAAGAACACCGGGCCCAGGGTCTCACCGATGAAGTCGAGCAGGAAGCCCGCCTCCAAGCCGCTGACCGGGCGATCGAGCTCGTCGCGCATGTAGCGCGTCAGCTTGCGCAGGGCCGCTTCACGCACATCCTTGTCGAGCTCGATGCGGGCCATGGTCAGCCGATGGCCCCGAAGCACCAGGCCAGAACCGACTTCTGGGCGTGGATGCGGTTCTCGGCCTCGTCCCAGACCAGCGAGCGCGGACCGTCGAGGACGGCGTCGGTGACTTCCTCGCCGCGGTGCGCGGGCAGGCAGTGCAGGAACACGCCGTCAGGCTTGGCCAGATCCATCAGGGCGTCGTCGACCTGGTAGGGCTCGAAGGCCTTCAGGCGCTCGTCATGGTCGGTGTCGCCCATCGAGACCCAGGTGTCGGCCACGACAACGTCGGCGCCGCGCACGGCTTCCTTGGGGTCCTCGCTCATGGTCACGTCGCCGTTCAGGCCGGCGGCGCGCGCCAGGTCGTGCAGGTCGGCGTGATAGACCGCCGGACAGGCGATCTTCAGCTTGAAGCCCAGCAGCGGGGCGGCGTGGATGAAGCTGGAGCAGACGTTGTTGCCGTCGCCCACCCAGGCGATGGTCTTGCCGCCCACGTCGCCGCGATGCTCTTCGATCGTCAGCAGGTCGGCCATGATCTGGCAGGGGTGGCTCTTGTCCGTCAGGCCGTTGATCACCGGCACCGTCGAGACCTGGGCGAAGCGCTCGACGTCGGCGTGGACGTTGGCGCGGATCATCACCGCGTCGACCATGCGCGACAGCACCTTGGCGGTGTCCTCGATGGTCTCGCCGCGGCCCAGCTGCATGTCCGAGGCCGTGGAGATGATCGCGTCGCCGCCCAGCTGGCGCATGGCCGCGTCGAACGAGAAGCGGGTGCGGGTCGAGTTCTTCTGGAAGATCATCGACAGCACGCGGTCCTTGGCGGGCGCGTCGGCGTCGATGCGGCCCTGCGGCCAGCCCTTGCGGGCGGTCTTGCGGGCCTTGGCGTCCTCCAGGATCAGGCGCAGCGTGGCGCCGTCGAGCTTCCAGAGGTCGATGAAGTGACGGGGGGCGGTCATCTCAGGCCACCTTTCCGAAATGCCGCCCTCGTCCTTCGACGGGCTCAGGATGAGGGCGAATGAGCTTCAGTAGACGTCCTCACCCTGAGCTTGCCGAAGGGCGAGGACGTCGGTCCAGGATGCGATCAGGCCGCCGCTTGGGCGCGGACGACCTCGCAGGTCTTTTCGAGCTTGGCCACGGCTTCCTGGGCTTCGGACAGCGTCAGGTTCAGCGGCGGCAGCAGGCGCACGCAGTTGTCGCCGCCGCCGGCCACCAGCAGTTGCTGGTCGCGGGCCAAGGCCATGAACTCGCGGTTGTTCGAAGCCAGCTTGATGCCGATCAGCAGGCCCTTGCCGCGGATGTCGAGCACGACGTCCGGGAAGCGGTCCTTCAGGCCGTTGAGCTGCTGGGTGAAGTAGCCGGCGACGGTCTTCACGTTGTCGAGCAGCTCGGGCGTGTTGATCGCGTCGAAGGCCGCCGTACCGACCGCCATGGCCAGCGGGTTGCCGCCGTAGGTCGAGCCGTGGGTGCCGGGGGTCATGCCCTTGGCGCCCTCGTGGGTGGCCAGGCACGCGCCGATGGGGAAGCCGCCGCCCAGGGCCTTGGCCACGCACATGATGTCGGGCTCGGCGCCGTCGGCCCACTCGTGGGCGAACAGCTTGCCGGTCCGGCCCATGCCGCTCTGCACTTCGTCGAAGATCAGCAGGACGCCGGCCTCACGGGTGATCTGGCGCAGCTCGACCAGCTGGGCCTCGGTCAGGGCGCGCGCCCCGCCCTCGCCCTGCACCGGCTCGATGATGACGCCGGCCGTGGTCGGGCCGATGGCGGCCTTCAGGGCCTCCAGATCGCCGAACGGCAGCTGGATGAAGCCCGGCAGGCGCGGACCGAAGCCGTCGAGATAGCCGGCGTTGCCCGAGGCGTTGACCGCCGCATACGAGCGACCGTGGAACGAGCCGTCGAAGCCGATGATGTCGATCCGCTCCGGATTGCCGGCGACCGCGTGATAGCGGCGGGCGGCTTTCAGGGCGCACTCGATCGCCTCGGTGCCCGAGTTGGTGAAGAACACCACGTCGGCGAAGGTGGCCGCGCACAGCTTGTCGGCCAGCACTTCCTGCTCGGGGATCGTGTAGATGTTGGAGACGTGCCAGAGCTTTTCGCCCTGGGTCTTCAGGGCGTCGACCAGCACCGGGTGGGCGTGGCCCAGGCCGCAGGTGGCGATGCCCGCCACGCAGTCCAGGTACTCAGCCCCGTCGGTCGAGAACAGGCGCGCGCCTCGGCCTCGTTCGAACGCCAGCGGGGCGCGGTTGTAGACGCCCATGATGTGGTGTTGCGAGGAGTTGGACGACGACGCAGTGCTCAATTCGGCCTCCCAAAAAGGCAAGAAGCCCCCGGGCTTTCGCGCGGGGACTGGAAGGCCCGACGTTGTCGACGCGAAGCCCTGCCCTGTCAATGAAATCACTATGAATTTTCGCCCTGCGGGGCGCGGCGGACACACCCTGGCGGCGCGGGACCGCTAACTTGCCATCCACGCGTGATCCGACCTAAGCCTTGGCGCGGGGGAGATGCATGGAGGATCCACGATGAAGGCCGCCGTTTCCCTCGCCCTGCTGGCCCTGGCCGTCCTGCCCGGCTGCGCCTCGACGCCGCCGGTCGCCAGCCCCGCCGCCGTCACCGGAACCGTAGTCTGGCGCGAGCGCATCATGCTGCCGCCCAACACCAAGACGATCGTGCGCCTGCAGGACGTCAGCCTGGCCGACGCGCCCGCCAAGGTGCTGGCCGAGGACGTGATCGACGGCACGCGCGCCCCGCCGGTGGCCTTCAAGCTGGCCTACGATCCCGCCCAGATCCTGCCGAACCACCGCTACTCGGTGTCGGCGCGCGTGGAGGTCGACGGCCAGCTGCGCTTCATCAACGACACCCACATCGCGGTGATCAACGACGGCCCGACCAAGGACGTCGAGGTGCTGGTCAAGGGCGTGGGGCGGTAGGGGCGCGCGCGCCCTCTTACCCCGTCATTCCCGCCCTTGTGGCGGGAACCTCTGCTTCCGTTCGCAGGTGAGACGCCAGCGGCATGCTCGGCACGCCGCCCCATCCGCCCTTGCGGCTGATAGAGGGGTTCCCGCCACAAGGGCGGGAATGACGGGAAGGAAGGAAGGGCAGAGCCCTCAGCTCTTCAGCCGATACCCGCTGCGGAACAGCGCCCAGCACCACAGGAACAGGCCGGTGGCCAGCACGGCCGTGACCACGACGCCGATGGCGATGCTGCCGTCGGCGTGGCCGATGAAGCCGTAGCGGAAGCCGTCGATCAGGTAGAAGAACGGGTTGAAGTGGCTGGCCGTGCGGAACGGCTCGGGCAGCTTGTCCACGAGGTAGAAGGTGCCCGACAGGAAGGTCATCGGCATGATGGCGAAGTTGGTCACCGCCGCCAGTTGGTCGAACTTCTCCGACCACAGGCCCGCCAGCACGCCGGCCAGGCCCAGAATGATCGCCGCCCCGACCGCGAAGTAGATGATCGCCCACAGGTGCGAGACCTGCAGGCCCGCGCCGGGCAGCACGCCGATGACGGCGGCGGTGACCGCGCCGACCACGACGCCGCGCGTCGCGGCCCCCAGACCGAAGGCGGCCACCTGCTCCAGCGGCGTCAGCGGCGGCGTCAGGAAGTCGGAGGTCAGGCCCATCATCTTGGCCTGGATCAGCGACGACGACGAATTGGCGAAGGCGTTGTTGAGCACGGCCATCATGATCAGGCCCGGGGCGACGAAGTGGCCGAAGGTCACGCCCTCGACCGCCGGACGGTCGGAACCGACCGCGACCACGAACACCAGCATGTAGAGCAGCGTGGTCACCACCGGGGCGGCCACGGTCTGCATGCCCACCTTCCAGAAGCGGCGGATCTCGCGCTGATAGAGGGTGAGGAACCCGCTCCAGTTCCAGCCGTGATAGTCGCGCGGCTGCGGCGGAACGACGCTGTCTGCCATGTCTCTCATTGGCCCGATCCTGGAAATTCCTTCGCCATGTGCGCCCGGCGAGGGTCGGACGCAAGCGTCCCGCTCCGAGAATCAATATATAGTTTCTGTGGACAGACTACCTGGCGCCTATTGTGCGTCTTAACGCATTCTTTACACTATCTGGTAGGTCAGCCGCCGGCGGGGCGGTCTGTACACCAGATGTAGGGCGATGGCGAGGTGGGGTTTCTCGTCATGGCCCGGATTTTAGGCGGAGATGGGCCATGAGCTGGACTGACGAACGGGTCACCACCCTGAAAAAGCTTTGGCTGGACGGCCTCTCGGCCAGCCAGATCGCCAAACAACTGGGCGGGGTCACCCGCAACGCCGTGATCGGCAAGGTCCATCGCCTGGGCCTGTCGGGTCGCGCCGCGCCGTCGCAACCGGCCCGTCCGGCCTTCAAGGCCCCGCGTCCGGCTCGTCCGGCCGCCGCCTCGACCATCCCGGCCGCGCCGCGCCGCGTGGTCGCCGCCGAGCCGGTCGCTCCGGCCCCGGTTCCGGTCCAGGCTCAGCCCTCGATGCCGATCCTGCGCAACGAAGCCCCCGGCTCGGCCACCGTGCTGACCCTCGGCGCCCACATGTGCAAGTGGCCGATCGGCGACCCGTCGTCGGACAGCTTCACCTTCTGCGGCCGCCGCTCGTCGGAAGGCCCCTACTGCGTCGAGCACGCCCGGGTGGCCTACCAGCCGCAGCAGTCGACCAAGAAAAAGGGCGGCGCCACCGAGCTCGCCCGCTCGCTGCGCCGCTACATCTAAGCGCCAGCCAGCCATAAGAAGAGAAGCGTCGTTTCAGGCGCTCTCGCCATGCAGCCCTCCCCGTTCCGCGGGGAGGGCTTTATGTTGCCTGCGATGACCGACCTCGCCCCCGATTCCAACGCGCCCGCCTATTCCGTCTCGGAACTGGCCTTCGCGCTGAAGCGCACCCTGGAAGACCGCTACGGCTTCGTGCGGCTGCGCGGCGAGCTTTCCAAGGTCACCCACCACTCCAACGGCCACGTCTACCTGACCATCAAGGACGACAAGGCCGCCATCGACGGCGTGGTTTGGAAGGGCAATGTGCGCGGTCTGGGCGTGCGGCCCGAGCACGGGCTCGAGGTCATCGTCACCGGCAAGATCACCACCTATCCGGCCGGCTCGCGCTACCAGATCGTCATCGACAGCATGGAGGCCGCCGGCGTCGGCGCCCTGCTCGCCCAACTGGAGCGGCTGAAGGCCAAGCTGGCCGGCGAGGGCCTGTTCGCGCCGGAGCGCAAGCGGCCCCTGCCCTCGATGCCGGCCGTGGTCGGGGTCATCACCAGCCCGACGGGCGCGGTGATCCGCGACATCCTGCACCGCATCCGCGACCGCTGGCCCTGCCGGGTGATCGTCTGGCCGGTCGTAGTGCAGGGCGACGCTGCAGCCGCCCAAGTGGCGGGCGCCATTCGCGGCTTCAACGCCCTCGCGCCCGGCGGCCCGGTTCCGCGCCCCGACATCCTGATCGTCGCCCGTGGCGGCGGCTCGGTGGAAGACCTCTGGGCCTTCAACGACGAGGCCCTGGCCCGCACGGTGGCCGAAGGCGCGATCCCGCTGATCTCGGCCGTCGGCCACGAGACCGACACCACCCTGATCGACTTCGTCTCCGACCGCCGCGCCCCCACCCCGACGGCCGCCGCCGAGATGGCCACGCCGGTGCTGGCCGAGCTGCGGGGCCTGGTTTCCGACTACGACCGCCGCCTGTCGCGCTGCGCCGGCCGGGTGGTCGAGGAGCGCCGCACGCGCCTTCAGGCGGCCGCGCGCGGCCTGCCCAGGCCCAACGACCTGCTGGCCCTGGCCCAGCAGCGGTTCGACATCGCCGCCGGGCGTCTGGACGCGGCGCTGGCCCGCAACACCTCGGTCCACGCCCAGGACCTACTCAAGATCACCGCCCGCCTCTCGCCAGAGGCCCTGGCCCGCCAGCGCCAGGCCAAGGGCGAGCGCCTTTCCGACCTGGCGCGTCGCCTGGACCTGGCCGCGCGCCGCGCGCCCGAGCGCGCCGCCCAGCACGCCCGCCTGCCGGCCCTGTGGGATCGCCTGAACGCGGTGGCCCGCCGCCGCCTGGACCGCGAGGCCGACCGCCTGGCGGGCCTGGACAAGCTGCGCCAGTCGCTGAACCCCGAACGCCCGCTGGAACTGGGCTTCGCCCTCGTGCGCAAGATGGACGGGACCCTGGCGCGCTCGGCCGCCGACCTGGCCGCCGGCGAGCGCGTGAACCTGAAGTTCAAGGTCGGCGAGCGTGACGCGGTGATCGACGGCGAAGGCGCGACGCCGCCGCCTCCCCCGCCCGCGCCGGTCGTCGCGGCTGCGCCCAAGCCCGCGCCGCGGCCGAAGCCTGCGCCGCCGCCTTCGTCCTCGCAGGGCGACCTGTTCTAGACGCGCCGATTGGCGTAGAAGAGTCCCATGAACGCTTACGATCGCGACCTCGGAAAATCCGGCCTGGCCGTCCTGCACTATGGCGACGGCGACTTCGCCGTGCTCCAGCCCGGCCAGTACGTGGTCTGCGCCGTCACCGGCGCGAAGATCCCGCTGGAGGCCCTGCGCTACTGGAGCCCCGAGCTGCAGGAAGCCTACGCCACGCCGAAGGAAGCGCTGAAGCGTTGGCAGGAGACTAAAGCCTGAATCCCTGGCGTCCGAATAGACGGGCGCTTCTCGTCGCCCTGAGCTGCGGCGTCGCTCCCCTCGCCTTCCCCGCCGCCGCGGCGCCGGGACTGACCCTGAACGGCCGCCTGCAGCAGGGCGGCTACGCCCTGGGCCGCACCGCGCCCCGCGCCGAGGTGCTGGTCGACGGGGTCCCCACCACCCAGGCCTCGGCCGACGGCTGGTTCGTGGTCGGCTTCGACCGCGACGCCCCGCCCGGCGCCGAGATTACCGTCCAGACGCCGGACGGCTCGGCGAGCCACCGCGTGGCGATCACGCCCGGCGCCTTCGACATCCAGCGCATCGACGGCCTGCCGCCATCGCAGGTCTCGCCGGAAGACCCTGTCCTCCTGGCCCGCATCGCCGCCGAGGGCGCGCGCAAGGCCGCGGGGTTCGCCAGCCGCGTCGACGGCGACTTCTTCCGCACCGGCTTCATCTGGCCGGTGAAGGCCACGCGGCGCTCGTCCAGCTTCGGCGGCCAGCGGATTCTCAACGGCGAACCCAAGCGCCCGCACTACGGCGTCGACCTGGCTGCGCCGGTGGGAACGCCGGTGGTGGCCCCGGCCGCGGGCGTCGTCGCCTTCGCCGAGACCGGCCTGCACTTCGAAGGCGGCCTCGTGCTCATCGATCACGGCCAGGGCCTGATCAGCGCCTATCTCCACCTCTCCCGGATCGACGTCACCACCGGCCAGCGGCTAGCCCAGGGCCAGGTCATCGGCGCCGTCGGCAAGGAAGGCCGCGCCACGGGCCCGCACCTGTGCTGGCGCCTCAAGTGGCGCGACCGCAATCTCGATCCCAGCCTGTGGGTCATTGACGCAGGAATGCGACAGTGACGCGATCAAACTTGACCATTTCGGGACACCCCCTATCGACAGGCCCGCTCGGTTATGGTTATCCCCAGCCCCGCTTTTGAAACTCGCGTATGAGGCGTAATCCCGCATGTCCGCGGCGCTCGACAAGCTCCGTTTCCTCCTGGTGGACGACAACCACCACATGCGGGCTATCGTCAGCACGATCCTGAAAGGGGTCGGCGTGCGCCACGTGCACGAGGCGATCGACGGCGCCGAGGGTCTGCAGATCCTGAAGGATCGCCAGATCGACATCGCCATCGTCGACTTCAAGATGTCGCCGCTGGACGGGGTGCAGTTCACCCAGCTGGTGCGCAATTCGCCCGACAGCCCCGACCCGTTCCTGCCGATCATCATGCTGACGGGCTTTGCCGAACGGCACCGGGTGTTCGAGGCCCGCGACGCCGGCGTAACCGAGATCGTCGTCAAGCCGGTCACGGCCCGCTCGCTGCTCGACCGCATCGACATGGTGATCTTCAAGCCGCGGCCGTTCATCCGCAGCGGCGACTATTTCGGCCCCTGCCGCCGCCGCCGCCAGGACCCGCACTATGGCGGCCCGTTCCGTCGCGGCACCGACAAGGGCGCGATCGAGCTCTAGGGCGAGCCCTGCCCCTTTATTGCTCCCGTCATTCCCGCCCTTGTGGCGGGAACCTCTGGTTCCGCTCGCACGTGAGACGCAAGCGGACTGCCTAGCAGTCCGCCCCTAGCGCCCTGCGGCTGACAGAGGGGTTCCCGCCACAAGGGCGGGAATGACGGGAGTGAAAGAGTCTCAGTTCGAGCGGATCTCGCCCGCCAGCAGCGCCGCATAGACCTCGTTGGGCCAGCGGCGATGAACCCAGAACCACTCTTCCGGGCGCTCGCGGATGCGGTCTTCCATGAAGGCGTTGATCATCCGCACGCCGGCCTCGATGTCGGCCGTGCGGTCGCCGGTGCTGGGCGGCACGATCGGATCGTGGACCACGGCGCGGAAATGCGCGCCCTTGGTGCGCTGCACCGACATCGGCTGCAGCACCGTGCCGAAACGGATGGCCAGGCGCGTGGGTCCCGGCGCGGTGCGCGAGTCGTGACCGAAGAACGGGGCGGCCACGCCGCCGTTGAACTTCTGGTCGTTCATCAGCGCCACCGACTCGCCGCGCTTCATGGCGTCGAGCAGTTCGCGCGCGCCGTCGCCGCCCTTGGGCGCGAACAGGCGCACGCCATAGCGGAACCGGCTCTTCTTGATACGCTCGTCGATGTAGGGGTTGTTGGCCGCGCGATAGGTCATCTGGCAGGTGACGCCGGAAAAGACGATCGCCGCCGGCATCACTTCCCAGTTCGACAGGTGGCCCGAAACGAACACCACCGGCTCACTGTCGCGGGCGATCTGGGCCAGGCGCTCAGCGTTCACCACCTCGACCCGGCCCGTGGAGGGCAACAGCTTGTCCATCAGCGGGAACTCACCGAACGTCCGGCCCAGGCCATCCCACTGCCTGCGCAGCATGTCGGCGCGCCAGGCGGCGTCCTTTTCCGGGAAGGCAAGGCGCAGATTGCGGTCGGCCACCTTGTGGGCGCCGCTCAGCGGCCCGAACGTACGTCCGAACCAGCCGCCCAGGGCCGAGGCCCCGTCCACGCCCAGGAGCCGGAACAGGCCCATGAACAGGTCGTAGCCCAGCGCCTCGAGGCGCCAGAGGAAGTCTTGGGTGGGGGAAACACGAGCGTCGGACATCGGCCCTTACTAGCTCGACTTGGCCGGCGGCGGAACTGTGGCGCCGGAGCTTCCAGACCCCGCCGGGCGAGCGAGCTTCGCTTGGCGCGCGACTTGCGGCTGTCAGGGCAGACCGTTCCGTTTCGGGACGGGGGAAAAGCCATCGGGGGTCAAGGGTCCACATCATGGGCAACGACATCGACACTCACCTGGGCAAGCGCCTTCGCCGCCGTCGCCGGCTGCTCGGCCTGACCCAGCAGCAACTGGCCGGCGCCGTCGGCGTGCGCTTCCAGCAGATCCAGAAGTACGAATGCGGCGCCAACCGCATCTCGGCCGCCCGCCTGTGGCAGCTGTCCGAAGCGCTGGAAGTGCCGGTCGGCTACTTCTACGACGGCCTGTCGGCCATCGCCCGCGACACCGCGCCGACGGCCAGCAACGACTCCGAAGGCGGCGAGATGTTCGCCCGCAAGGAGACCATCGACCTGATCCGGGCCTACTACCTGCTGGGCGAGCGTCCGCGCCGCCGGCTGCTGGACCTGGCCAAGTCGCTGAACGGCGTCGAGCAGCTCGAAGCCTGAGCTGCTTTCGTGGAGTAGCGTCCTGGGCCAAGGCGGGCTAAAGCCTGCGCCCATGACGCTCTCCGCCGATCGCCTCGCCGCCCTCGACGCCTTCATCGTCGAGCTCAACAGCGCCTCCGCAGGAGCGATCCTGCCGCTGTTCCGGTCCGACCACGGGCTGGAAGACAAGGCGGCCGGCAAGAACCTGCCGCGCGACACCCACGCGGCGTTCGACCCCGTCACCGAGGCCGACCGCGGCGCCGAAGCGGCCATCCGCAAGCTGATCGCCGAGCGCTTTCCCGAGCACGGCGTGATCGGCGAGGAATACGGCGAGGACCGCCCGGACGCCGAGCTCGTCTGGGTGCTGGATCCCGTCGACGGCACGCGCGCCTTCATCTCGGGCCTGCCGCTGTGGACCACCCTGATCGGCCTGCGCCACCAGGGCCGTCCCGTTCTGGGCTCGATCGGCCAGCCCTATATCGGCGAGCTCTATGTCGGCTCGCCCGCCCTCGGCTCGCGCCTGCTGTCGCGCGGCGGCGAGAAGGCGCTGCGCGTGCGCCCCTGCGCCGTGCTGACCGACGCCATCATCGCCACCACCGATCCGGAAGCCTGCTTCGACGGCGCCGAATTGGGCGCCTGGCGCCAGGTGCGCGCGGCCGCCAAGCTGGCCCGCCTGGGCTGCGACGCCTATGCCTACGCCATGGTCGCGGCCGGCACGATGGACATGGTCATCGAAGCCGGCCTCAAGAGCTGGGACGTCGAGGCCGCCATCCCCCTGATCGAAGGCGCCGGCGGCGTCGTCACCGACTGGCGCGGCGCGCCGATCGGCCAGCACGGCGGCCAGATGGCCATCGCCGGCGACCAGCGCGTGCTGGACGAGGCGCTGGTGGCGCTGAAGCGGTCGGCGAAATGATTTCCTTCTCCCCTTGCGGGAGAAGGTGGCCTGCGAAGCAGGTCGGATGAGGGGTTGAAGACCGAGGCCGCTGCAAAAGGCGGTCCAGCCGGGCGATGCGGATGGATCTGAGAGACCCCTCATCCGTCGCCTGCGGCGACACCTTCTCCCGCAAGGGGGAGAAGGATCAGATCATGCCCACCGTCTCGTCGAACGCCGCCCAGAACCGCGCGCGGCGGTCGTCGGTTTCGATCAGGATCTCGTGGAAGGCGTCCTCGATCTCGACGTAGCGCCCCCTGGGGATGCGGGCGGCGATGGCCTTCTGGGCCGAGGTCAGGACACGGGTGTCGATCCCGGCCCCGACGATGGTCACCGGGATCGTGATAGCCTCGACGCCCTTGCTACGGACCAGCCACTCGCAGGCGGAAAACGCGAAGTCGGTCCAGCCCCAGGTGATGCCGCCCAGCGCGATATCGGGACAGACGCGGATCTGCGCCTGGTGGCGGGCGTAGCGGGCCGCGTCGTGGGTCAGGGCGTCCTGCGGGAAGACGTGCTTGAAGGGGTCGCCGACGTCGCCCAGCACGTAGCCGCCGCGCAAGGGCGTGCGCGCGGCCAGCCAGGCCAGGGCGCGGGCCATGCCGGCCGGCTTGCCGCCGGTGTTCAGCCCCAGCATCGGCGCCGACAGCACGCAGGCGGAAAAGCGGGCCTCCCCGTGGGCCAGGACGAGACTGGTCAGACAGCCGCCCATCGAGTGGCCCAGCGCGATCCAGGGCTTGGGCAGACGCATCTCGAAAGCCGCCAGTAGGGCCTGGTAGTCGCCGACGAAGTCGTGGAAGCCGGCCGCGTGACCCTTCAGGCGATCGGGCAGCATGCGATGCGAGAGCCCCTGCCCTCGCCAGTCGTGCACCAGGACGACGAAGCCCCGCGCCAGCAGGTCGTCGACGACCTCGTAGTATTTCTCGATCGGTTCGCTGCGGCCGGGGCTGACCACCACCGAACCGCGTGGATCGCCCCGAGGCGAAAACAGAGCGGCGCGGAGGGTCGCCCCATCCGCGCCGGAAAACCATTCGGCCTGGCCGTGGTCGGGAACCGGCGCCTCGGGAATCGAGACCAGCGGCGCAGGTTCCCCCATGGCTTAGCGGAGCTTCGAGAACAGCGCCGCCATCTTGGACTGCAGCGCCATCGCCGCGCCCATGTCCGACAGCTTCAGCTTGCCGGTCATGACGGCCATGGTCGGGTCGAGCGAGCCGGCGCCGATGGCCAGGAAGTCTTCCTTCGACAGGGTCATGGTCAGGTCGGCCGGGCCGTCGTCGTTCGACACCGAACCGCCGTCGATGAGGATGACGCCTTCGCCCTTCAGGTCGAACTTCAGGCTCTTGCCCAGGCCGCTGTCGTCGCCAACGGCGGTTTTGATCTTGTCGGTGATTTCCTGCAACGTGGCCATAAACGCTGTCTCCCTCTTTTCTGCGCTTGAGCGTTCTGCGCGTGAAAACTTGGTGGGCACCCTGGCCGGAGCCGGGCCGCAAGTAAACACCGTTTAGACGCTCTCCACGCTATTTTTTGCTCTGGATGAAGCCTACGCGCGAAGGGGCCGCGGACAGCTTGATGCGGGCCGCGCCCTTGGCGTCGGCCAGCCGCAGGATCGGCGTCTTGCCCTCCATCGGCAGCGGCTGGGACTTGCCGTCGGCGCCGATCACCACCCCGCTCGCAGCGCCCGTGAAGCCAAAGCCGGTCATCTTCGGAGCCAGCATGGCCATGGGCCCGGCGGCCTTGCCGATGACGCCGTTGGTCGAGTCGAGGACCGTCTTCAGTTCGGCGACCTCGTACTCGGCGGCCGGCTTGAGGACCGGTTCGATGATCAGGGTCGAGCCGAACTTGCCGTTGGCCGAGGCTTCGAACTCGATCTTGGCCCCGCCCTGCAGCTGGGCGAGCGTCGGCAGGCGCTCGAAGCGGCCGTCGGCGCCGATCGGCAGCGGCGTGCGCGCGCCGCTCGTCTCGATCAGCGTCGCCTTTAGGCCGGCCGCCGGCTTGCCGTCGCGGCTAAGGGCGTAGGCGACCCGGGTGCGCGCCCGCTCCTGCGCCGGCACCTTCAGGAAGTTCTCCAGGTAGGCGAACACCTTGTCGGCGGGAGCAGTCTTGTTGCCTTGGGCCAGGGCCGCCGAGCCGGCGACCGCCGCCAGGGCCGCGGCGACCAGCGCGCGCCTTGCGATGCGGGCGCTCACTTCGGCTTCACGAACTTGAGGGTCATACGGTCGCTCTCCCCTATGGCGTCGTACTTGGCGTGATCGAAGTCGGGCTCGGCCGGCTCGCCGCGCGGCGCCGACAGGCGGGTCGGCGGCAGGGTCCAGACGCCGAACGGATGGTCCTTAGTGTCCTTGGGATTGGCGTTGATCTCGCTGGATCCCGCCAGGACGAAGCCGGCCTCCTTGGCCAGCTGCTCGACATAGGCCTGCTGCACGTAGCCGTCGGCGGCCAGCACGTCCTGCACGCGGCCAGGCTCGCCCCGATGCTCTTCGACGCCCAGGATCCCGCCGGGCTTCAGCGCCGCCAGGGCGTCCTTGAAGGCCTTCTCGGCGATGCCGCCGGCCATCCAGTTGTGCAGGTTGCGCAGGAACAGCACGCGGTCGGCGGTTCCGGCAGGGGCCACGGGGCCGCTGCCGCGGCCGAAGGTGGTGATGTCGACCTTGCCGTAGAGCTTCGGCTTGGCCTCCAGCTTGCGGCGATAGGCGGCGACGATCTCGGCGGCGGCCGGGTCGGCTGGATCGGCCTCCAGCACCGCCTCGTAGAGCTTGCCGCCGGTCGAGGCCAGGAACGGCGCCAGGATGTCGGTGTACCAGCCCGCGCCAGGCCAGAACTCGACCACCGTCTGGCCGGGCCTGATCTCCCAGAACTCCAGGCTCTGCACCGGATGGCGCGACGCGTCGCGGGCCTTGTCGGCGCTGGTGCGCCAGTCGCCGGCCACGGCGCCCGCCAGGGTGGACGCTCCGCCCTTGGCGGCGGCGGGCTTGGGCGCCTCGGCCTTGGCGGCCGGTTCGTCCTTCTTGCGGCCGCAGCCGACGAGCCCCGCCGCACCGGCGGCGAGCAGCAGGCCGCGACGCGACCACGAAAACGCTGGGTCCATTGATCCCCCTGTACGCATGGATCCCAGCCTAGACCGCGACCTTGGCCAAAAGACGCCCGCCGAGCGCGGGCTCCGGGGCCAAAAGACGCCCGCGGAGCGCGGGCTCCGGGTTCAAAACACGCCTGCGGCGCTTCCCCCGAAGCGACCTCACGCGGGCTTCTTGAAGCGCAGCGTCATGCGGTCGCTCTCGCCGATGGCGTCGTACTTGGCGCGGTCGAAGTTCGGATCGGCCGGCTGGCCCGACGGCGCCGACTGGCGGGTGGGCGGCAGCGTCCAGACGCCGAAGGGGTGGTCCTTGGTGTCCTTGGGGTTGGCGTTGACCTCGGACTTGGCGTCGAGCTTGAAGCCGGCCTTCTCGGCGATGGCCACGACGGTCGAGGTGGCCATGTAGCCGCCCGCGCCAGGGCTCTTCTCGTCGGCCGGTTCGGCGCGGTGCTCCTCGATGGCCAGCACGCCGCCCGGCTTCAGCACGGCGAAGAAGTCGGCGAAGATCTTGTCGACCTCGCCCGGACGGCCGGTCCAGTTGTGGACGTTGCGGGCGGTCAGCACCAGGTCGGCCGAGCCCGGCGCGCCCAGCGGCGCGGCGACGGGTCCGAAGTCGACGAACTTGACCTTGCCGTACTTCGCCTCGTCGGCGAAGCGGGCCTCGAAGGCCGCGCGGCCCTTGCGGGCGCCTTCCGACAGCTTGGGATTGGCCAGGTCGGCGACGCCGGCGACATAGGTCCCCTTCGTGGCCTTGGCGTAGGGCGCCAGGATCTCGGTCCAGTAGCCGCCGCCGGGCGAGACCTCGATCACGGTCTGACCGGGCTTGAGCCCCCAGAACGCCAGACTCTCGTAAGGGTGGCGGGCGCCGTCGCGGGCGACGCTGGCGGCCGTGCGGTCCGGCGAGGCCACGGCCGCCTTCAGGGCGGCGTCGGCGGCAAGGGCGCTGGTGGCGGGAACAAGGGCCGCGGCGGCGGCGAGGATCAGCAGGTGGCGGCGGGCGGGCATGGTCTGTCTCCGTCGTCGTCGAGGTGACGGACCTTAACCTTGGGTGGCGGTCGATCAAGCGATTCCGCCCTGCCCTCCGCCTCGCCTGTCCAGCTTGCACCAGCCGCGACCGACGACGGCTGCATTCAAAAACGCCGCACCCCTTGAAGTCGAAAAACGACCTCCCAACTATTCAACCGAAGGCGCTGGACAGCCGGGCCTTCCGGATCACAGACGAGGCCGAAATCGGGTCGTCGTAGGTTCGAACACTGACTGCAACCTTGCTTGAAGAGAAGGTTCTACACTTATGCGTACTATCGACCTTTCGCCCCTGTACCGCTCGCTCGTCGGCTTCGACCGCCTGGCCGCGCAACTCGACGCCGCCGCCAAGACCGAAGCCGCCTCCGGCTATCCGCCCTACAACATCGAGCGCACCGACGAGAATTCCTACCGCATCGAGATCGCCGTCGCCGGCTTCAAGCCGGAAGAGCTGTCGATCGAGGCCAAGGAAGGCCTGCTGACCGTCTCGGGCCGCAAGGCGGCCAACGACGAGACCAAGCGCTACCTGCATCGCGGCCTCGCCGAGCGCAATTTCGACCGCCGCTTCCAGCTGGCCGACTACGTGGTGGTGACCGACGCGGCTCTGGCCGACGGCCTGCTGACCATCTCGCTCAAGCGCGAGCTGCCCGAAGCCCTCAAGCCCCGCACCATCCCGATCAACGCCGGCGGCGACACCTCCAGCCTGATCGAAGGCGAACAGGCCGCTTAAGCCGCGACCGATCGCTTTCTCTCTCTGAATTCCCCTCCGACTTTCGGGCGGCGCGATCTCGCGCCGCCCTTTTTTAGGTCTGCACCGGATCTGCACGGCGAGCGGTCGGGCCGTGCACGTCCGCGCCGCCTCGACTGCAACCGGCCCGCCTAAGCACAAGGCTCCGACACCAGGAGCCCTTCGATGCCAGCCCTCCGCCCGCCTTCCGCCGCGCCATTCTGGATGAAGCCGATCGCGGCCGCCGTGCTGGTGCTGGCGGCCGACCAGCTGCTCTACCGGCACGCGGCCGGGGCGAACCTTGGCCTGTTCTTCCTGCTGGCGATCCTGGCCGTGGCCCTGGTCTCGCCCGCCTCGCGCAAGGCCTGGCCCGCCCTGCTGCTGGCTGCGGCCTTCGCCGTGCTGATGATCGAGACGCCGGGGCGACTGGCCTTCCTGTTCTGCATGCTGTCTCTCGGCGTGGCCGCATTGGCGGCCCGCGCCGGCCGGCGCGAGGGCGCGTGGCGCTGGACCCAGCGCCTGGGCTTCTGGCTGGCCATGGCCCTGGTCGCCCCGATCCTCGACCTGCTGGCCCTGCGCAGGCATCGCTCCGTCAGCGGCAACCTTCTGATCCGCCGCCTGGCCGTCCTGGCGCTGCCGCTCATCGGCGGCATGGTGTTCCTGGCCCTCTTCACCACCGCCAACCCGGTGATCGCCCAAGCCCTGGGCCAACTGCGCCTGCCGCTGTTCGACCCCGCGCGCCTGGTCTTCGCCGGCCTGATCGGCGTTTGCGGCTGGACGCTGCTGCGCCCGCGTTTCCTCAGGAAGACGAGCGGCCTGCCCGTCGGCTCAAGCGCGCCCCTGCCTGGCGTCAGCGTCGCTTCGGTCGGTCTGTCGCTGGTGGTGTTCAACGCTCTCTTCGCCCTGCAGAACGGCCTGGACATCGCCTTCCTATGGTCGCGCGCGCCGCTGCCCGAGGGCGTGACCCTGGCGCAGTACGCCCATCGCGGCGCCTATCCGCTGATCGCCACGGCCCTGCTGGCCGGCCTCTTCGTGCTGGTCGCCCTGGCGCCGGGATCGGCGACGGCGCGGTCGACCTGGCTGCGGCGCCTGGTGGTGCTGTGGGTGGCGCAGAACCTGTTCCTGGTCGCCTCGTCGATCCTGCGCACGGCCGACTACATCGAGGCCTACGGCCTCACCCGCCTGAGGATCGCCGCCCTGATCTGGATGGCGCTGGTGGGCGTGGGGCTGGCCCTGATCTGCTGGCGGATGCTACGCGGCAAGAGCGGCGCGTGGCTGGTCAACGCCAATGTTGCCGCCGCCATCGTGGTGCTGGCCGCGTGCGCCGTGGTCGACATCGGCGCGGTGGCGGCCGACTGGAACGCCCGCCACGCCAAGGAAGTCGGCGGCCCGGCGACCGAGCTCGACGTCTGCTACCTGGAGGAACTGGGCGACTCTTCGGTCGTGGCGCTGAGCCGCCTGCGGGCCCGCCCCCTGCCCCAGCCCCTGGCGGCCCGCGTGGCCTGGTCGCGCACCCTGCTGCTGGAAGACCTCTCGCGACGCCAGGCCGATTGGCGCAGCTGGACCTGGCGCGGCGAGCGGCGGCTACGCGCCGCCCTGGCGCTGGGTCCCAGCGATCTCGTCGTCAGGACACCGGCCGGCCTCGAAGACTGCGACGGCTATCCGATGACCAATCCAGGCCGCGTGGATCCGTCGAGCCCGCCACGGGCCGTGCCCCTGCCTCCAACCCAACCGTTGACCTCCGACGTCGCACGCGGAACATCTGCCTCATGACTCAGCCGATCCTGATCGTCGACGACGAGCCGCACATCCGCGAGCTGCTGGCCTTCGCCCTGGGCAAGGCCGGCTACGCCACGGTCGAGGCCGCCGACGGCGAGGCGGCGCTGGAGGCGATCGCGGCCCACAAGCCAGCGCTGGTGGTGCTGGACATCAACATGCCCCGCCTGAACGGCCTGGACGTCTGCCGCAGGATCCGGGCCGAGGGCCAGCTGCCGGTGCTGCTGCTGTCGTCGCGCGACGACGAGATCGACCGGGTGCTGGGCATCGAGCTGGGCGCCGACGACTACGTGGTCAAGCCGTTCAGCCCGCGCGAGGTCACGGCCAGGGTCAGCGCGATCCTGCGCCGCGCCAGCGCCGCCGCGCCGGCCGAGGAGCCCAAGCTGGTCAGCCACGGCCGCCTCAGCCTCGAAGCCGACGCCTGGCGGGCCGCCTGGGCCGGCGAGGAGGCGACGCTGACCGTCACCGAGTTCGGCATCCTCTGGACCCTGGCCAGCGCCCCGCGCCGGGTGTTCAGCCGCGACGCCATCATCGACCGCCTGCGCGGCCCCGGCTTCGCCCTGACCGACCGCACCATCGACAGTCACGTGCGCAACCTGCGGGCCAAGTTCGCCAAGCTGGGCGGCGTCGACCTGATCGAAACCCGTCCCGGCGTGGGATACCGCCTGGGCCCGTGCCAGGGCTCGAGCCAGAGCGCCGGGGCGTGATCGCCGCGCTGGACGCCTGGAAGAACGCGGTCAAGCGACGCTGGCCGGCGCTGCGGCTGCGCAGCATCCTGCTGGCGGTGCTGCTGTTCGCCGCCTGCATGCCCGCGATCGGCGGGGTGTTCCTGCGCAGCTACGAGAACACCCTGGTGCGCCAGACCGAGGCCGAACTGGCGGCCCAGGGCGCAGCCCTGGCCGCCACGGCCACGGCCCTGTGGCCCGGCGCGCCGCCGCCCGCCCCCGCGCCGCGCCCCGATCCCGAGGACCCATACTACTATCGCCCAGAGCGGCCGAGCATCGACCTGTCGGCCGCCCGCATCCTGCCCGAGCGCCCGTCCCCCGCGCCGAGCGGCACGCCTCCGCAGGCGGACGCCGTCCTCGCCGCCGCCCGCCTGGACCACATCTTCGCCGACACCACCCGCAGCACCCTGGCCGCCATTGTCCTGACCGATGCGCAAGGGCGCGTGGTGCGGGGCCTGGGCGCGGGGGGCGACCTGTCGGCCCTGCCCGAGGTGCGCGAGGCGCTGGCGGGGCGGCCCGAAACCGTGCTGCGCCGCAACGGCCAGTACCGCCAGCGTTCGATCTGGGAGCTGTTCAGCCGGGCCTCGGCCGTGCGCCTGCACCACGCCCGCCCTGTCGAGGTCGGCGGCAGGACGGTGGGGGTGCTGCTGCTGTCGCGCTCACCGCGCGGCCTGTTCAAGGGGCTGCACGAGGATCGCGGCAAGCTGCTGCTGGGCGCCGGCGTCATCCTGGTGGTGCTGTTCGGCCTGGCGGGCCTGGTCTCGCGCGGGGTGACGCGGCCGATCGAGCAACTGAGCGCGGCCACCCGGACCATGGCCACCGGCCGGGGCGAGCCGCCCGAGACGCCGCGCACGGCCGCCGTCGAGATCCAGGCGCTGTACGACGACTTCCGGGCCATGTCCGAGGCGATCGACAAGCGCTCGCGCTATCTGCGCGACTTCGCCGCCGCGCTGAGCCACGAGTTCAAGACGCCGCTGGCCGGGGTGCGCGGCGCCATCGAACTCTTGCAGGACCACTATCCCACCATGAGCCAGGCCGAGCGCGAGCGCTTCCTGGCCAACATCGCCGCCGACAACGCCCGGCTGTCGGCCCTGGTCGGACGCCTGCTGGAGCTGGCCCGCGCCGACATGGCCGCGCCCGAGGCCGGGGTCGTCGCCGCGCCCGCCGCCGCCGCCAAGACGGTCGCCGCCGCCCTGTCGACGCCGGCCTTCGCGGTCGCCAGCGACCTGCCCTCCGACCTGCCGCCCGTCGCCGCTCCGCTGGCGATGATCGAGACGGTGCTGACCGTGCTGGTCGAAAACAGCCGCCAGGCCGGCGCCGGCAAGGTGGCGATCAGCGGCCACGACCGCGGCGCGGCCGTCGTGCTGGTCGTGGCCGACGACGGGCCGGGCGTACAGCAAGCCGACGCTGCGCGACTGTTCGAACCGTTCTTCACCACCCGCCGGGCGGAAGGCGGAACCGGCCTTGGCCTGTCGATCGCCCGCTCGCTGGCCCGCGCCCATGGCGGCGAGGTGGCCTATGTCGCCGATCCGGGCGGGGCGCGCTTCACCCTGTCGCTGCCGACCGCCTGATCATCTGCACGAAATCTCCACACGGGTTCCATCAGGGCGCCGCACGCCGCGCCTAGGGTGTCGATCACGCCTTCCCGGCCAGGAGATTTTCCATGCTGACCGCCGTCCCGCCCGCCTCCGACTGCCAGGTCGAACTCGACATCGCCGCCGGCCGCTACACCTGGAGCGTCACCCGCCCGGACGGCATGAACCTGTCCGGACAGGCCGAGGATCCGACCTTCGCCCGCAACCAGAGCCATCTGGCCGCCGTGATGCTGGACGCCTTCGCCTCCCTGAAGCGGCGGCGCTTCTAGCTGCGCCTCGTCTTCGCCCCAAGGCGGGTGTAAGCGAAGGCCTCGCTTCATCCGCAAGGCCTTCTACATGCGCGTGCTTCTTCCCCTCGCCCTGGCGCTCGGCGTCTCGGCCGCCGCCCTTTCCGCCCCTGCCGTCGCCGCGCCGCCGGAGAACTACGCCACCATCCGCATGAAGACCGACACCGCCTTCCTCAGCCCCGAGGAGCGCAAGGTGGTGAACCTCCTGATCCAGGCCGCCGACCAGATGACGGCGATCTACGCCAAGCAGATGGTCGCCCAGGGCGGCCCCGACGGCCCAGGCCACGGCTTCTATCCGGCCGGCCTGAGCAAGGCGGAACTGGAAGCCTATCTGGCCGCCCATCCCGACCAGAAGGCCGCGCTGATGGACACCTACACGGTGGTCCGTCGCGACGGCGACAAGCTGGTCGCCGTGCCGTTCTCGGCCGCCTACAAGCCCGAACTGACCAAGGCCGCCGCCCTGCTGGACGAAGCCGCCAGGATCACCACCAACGCCAGCCTGAAGAAGTTCCTCAGCTTGCGCGCCCAGTCGTTCCGCACCAACGACTACTTCCAGTCGGAAATGGCCTGGATGGACCTCGAGGGCACGCCCATCGAGGTGGCGATCGGTCCGTACGAGACTTACACCGACGAACTGATGGGCCAGAAGGCCGCCTTCGAGGCCTTCGTCACCCTTAAGAACCCGACCGAAAGCAGCGCGCTCGACAAGTACAAGGCCTATCTGCGCGACATGGAGGCCAACCTGCCGGTGGCCGACGCCTACAAGAACTTCAAGCGCGGCGGGGCCTCGCCGATCGCCGTGGCCGAGCAGATCCGCGGCGGCGGCGACAATCTGCACGGCCCGCAGACCGTGGCCTTCAACCTGCCCAACGACGAGCGTGTGCGCGAGGCCAAGGGCGCCAAGAAGGTGATCCTGTCCAACGTGCTGGCCGCCAAGTACGAGGGCATCCTGCAGCCGATCGCCAACCGCGTTCTGGTCGCCGACCAGGCCGCCCTGGTCAGCCAGAAGTACATGACGCTGGAGACCCTGTTCCACGAGCTGTCGCACAGCCTTGGCCCGGGCTCGATCGTCGTCGACGGCCGCGCCACCACCGTCTCGGCCGAGCTGAAGGACATCGGCGGCACCGCCGAGGAGGCCAAGGCCGACGTCATGGGGGCCTGGAACATCCTGTTCATGATGGACAAGGGCGAGATCCCGGCCGCCGAGCGCCCGCAGCTGTTCGCCACCTATCTGGCCGGCATCTTCCGCGCCGCCCGCTGGGGCGACGAGGAGGCCCATGGCCGGGGCGCGGCCCTGCAGTACGGCTACCTCAAGGCCAAGGGCGCCTTCGCCTACGACCCGGCCCTCAAGCGCTTCCGCGTCGACGACGTCAAGATGGCGGCCGGCATGCGCGACCTGGTGGCCGACATCGTCAAGCTGCAGGGCGACGGCGACTATGCCGGCATGGTCGCCTTCTTCGACCGCTACGCCCACCTCGACGACGACGCCCGCGGCGTGATCGCCACGCTGAAGGACATCCCGGTGGATATCGCGCCGGTCTATCCGGAGAAGGTGTAAGCGCCTGCGGCGGCCCCCTCCGGCCCTTCGGGCCACCTCCCCCACAAGGGGGAGGATCTAAAGC
>CBINOL010000042.1:0-36548 GCA_966252285.1 uncultured Caulobacter sp. | reverse complement strand
GAGCACCTCGTTCACACCGAGGGGGTCACAGGTTCAATCCCTGTCGCATCCACCACTCCTTCTCCTTGATAATCAGACTGTTCCGGGTCGAGCCGACGGCTTGCGCCGCAGGCCTCCGCAGAAACAGCCGCCTTCACCGCCAAGGCGCCCTGGCGCCCTGGCGGCGGCCTCTCTTAAGAGGCGAGCCTGAAGTCGCGGCGATCGATCGCATCGGCGACCAGCAGCAGGAAGTCACGCTCGTCGCGCACGGCGGCGGCCTCCTGCGCCGACACGATCACGCCGTGACGCGCGATCGCCTCGTAGCGGGGCCGGCGCGCCGCCAGCAGGCGCGGAAACACCCAGCGGGTGAACGCCTGCGGATCGGCCTCCTCGATGCGCCCGAGCCCATTCAAGGCCAGGAACTCGGGTATGGCGGCGTCCAGGAACTCCGGCCGGTAGTAGAGCGGCTTGGGGTGAGCCCGCGCCGCTTCGATCAGCCGCGCCTCGTGCGCCTCGTCGGCCGCGATGTAGACCAGGAGCGTGGTCTTCGTGACCAGCTCCAGCAGCGGATCGGCGGGCGCCAGAGGATCGATCAGCTCGCACAGCGACCCGCTCGCATCGAGCAGGAAGTTGGGATAGCCGTAGACCTCGCGGGCGCGCTTGACGAAGGTGATCACGTCGCCGACGGCGGCGATCTCGGCCGCGCGATGGCTGTCCTGCCGCTGACGGAAGACGTCCTGCTCGAGTCCCCCGCGTTCGGGGTCGCCGAGCATGCCCAGGTAGTGGCTGAGCACCGACAGGTTGCCGAACGACACGTCGAGATCGACGCACATCGCTTCATCCCGCAGATGACGCGCCAGGACGGGGCTCTTCATCATCTCGGCTTTCAGCACGTCGAGGATGGCCTCGCGCAGGTGCGCGGTCGCCAGTCGATAGTCGACCGAGTAGTGGAACCATGAGCCGCGCGGCAGAAGACCGCCCATACGGGTCTTGCCGACGTTGGACATCCCCATGAGGGTGACGGCCTTGTGAGGCGCGTCGAGGAAGGCTTGGGCGTTCGCGTAGAGCATCTTGAACCTCACATTCGGCTGGCCATGACCACCGCGGCGGCTTGCGGCGCGGGGTCGGGACGGGGGAACAGAACTTGCGGCGACGGCAGCGCGACGCCCGGCGACAGGGCGTCGTCGAAGGCCGCGAAGGTGCGCGCCTCCGGGGTCACGCCGAGCTGATCGAGCAGGCGCCCGGCCGCGCTCGGGATGATCGGCTGCAGCACCAGCGCCAGCCGCCGCAGCGTCTCGGCCGTCGTGTAGAGCACGGTCGAGACACGTTCGGGGTCGCCCTTGGCGCGGGCCCAAGGCGCTTCGTCCTGGATGTACTTGTTGGCCGCGACCACCACGTCCCAGATGACCTGGGTCGCCGCCTGCAGGGCTTGGACCCCGAACAGCCGCAGCAGTTCGTCCAGCATCGCGCCGGCCCGCGCGAGCAGGGCCTGGTCCTGCGGAGCGAACGCGCCGGGCGTCGGAACGACGCCGCCTTCGTAGCGACCGACCATCGTCAGGGTCCGATGCGCCAGATTGCCGAACTCGTTGCCCAGCTCGCCGACGATCCGCCGCTGCAGGGCCACCTCGGTCAGATCACCGTCGGCGCCGAAGGCCATTTCCCGGATCAGGAAGAAGCGCACGCCGTCGACGCCGAAGCGGTCGGTCAGCCTTTGCGGCGGGATGAAGTTGTCCAGCGACTTGGACATCTTCTGGCCCTCGACCGTCCACCAGCCATGCGCGAAGACCCGCTTGGGCAGAGGCAGGCCCATGGCCATCAGGAACGCGACCCAATAGACGCAGTGGAAGCGGATGATGTCCTTACCCACCACGTGCAGGTCGGGCGGCCAGGCGCCTTCCTGCTCGAGCGCCCCCGGATAGCCCGCCGCGGTGGCGTAGTTGATCAGAGCGTCGAGCCACACGTAGGTGACCTGGCCAGGATGGCCGGGCACCGGAACGCCCCAGTCGAAACTGGTCCGCGAGATCGACAGATCCCTCAGCCCTTCGCGAACGAAGCTGATGATCTCGTTGCGCCGCGACGCCGGCGCGATGAAGTCGGGGTTGGCCTCGAAGAAGGCCAGGAGCCGATCACCATAGGCCGACAGGCGGAAGAAGAGGTTGGGCTCCTCGATCCACTCGACCTCGGCCCCGGTCGGCGCCCGGCCGTCGACCAGCTCGCGCTCGTCGAAGAACTGCTCGTCGCGCACCGAGTACCAGCCCGAGAACTGGCCTTCGTAGATGTCGCCGCTGGCCTTGAGGCGCTCCCACACCGCCCCGACCGCCTTCATGTGACGCGGCTCGGTGGTGCGGATGAAGTCGTCGTTGCTGATATCCATCAGCCGACCCATGTCCTGGAACTCCGCGGAGATCTGGTCGCATAGTTCGATCGGCGTGCAGCCCCTGTTGCGAGCGGCCTGGGCGACCTTCTGGCCGTGCTCGTCGGTGCCGGTGACGAACCTGACCTTGAGGCCGGTCAGGCGCCAGAAACGCGCGATCGCGTCGGCGTTCACCGAAGTATAAGCGTGCGCGGCGTGGGGGGACCCATTGACGTAATAGATCGGAGTCGTGACGTAGTATTCCTTCACGGCAGGCATGATGCTCTCCTGGAAAAAGGGCCCGCCGCGTTGACGCGGCGGGCTTGAAGGCGGGCGTGTCAGTCGACGTCGGCGATGCGCTCCCAGGGGAACATCTCGCGCCCGTAGTGGCCGAAGGCGGCGGCGTCCTGGTAGCGCCAGCGCTTGCCGTCCTCGCCCATGCGCAGCAGGTTCAGCCGGTTGATGATCCCCCGCGGCGAGAGGTCGAAGTTGCGGCGCACCCAGTCGCCGAGCTCCACACCGGTGTCGGTCATGGCGGTCACCATCACCGGCTGGGTCTGGCCGATGCCGTAGGCGAGCTTGACCATGCAGGAACTGGCGTCGCCGATCCTCTTGGCCACGATGGTCTTGGCGATATGCCGGCCCATGTAGGCGGCGCTGCGATCGACCTTGGTCGGGTCCTTGCCCGAATAGGCGCCGCCGCCGACGGGAACGCTGGGACCATAGGCGTCCACGACGATCTTGCGGCCCACGACGCCAGCGTCGCCGATCGGGCCACCGACCACGAAGCGGCCCGTGCCGTTGATCACCACCCGGGAGGGCTCGATGCCGCCGATCAGCGGCGTGACCACATGGGCCATCAGGCTCTCGCGCACCTCTTCGGTGCTGACCTCCTCGGCATGCTGGGCGGCGATGACGACGCCCATCACCTCGTTGGATTTCGACAGCGTCACCTGGGTCTTGATGTCGGAACCGAGCCAGGCCAGCACCCCGCTCTTCCTCAGAGCTTCGATGTCCATCGCCAGGCGTCTGGCGATGTCCCAATCCAGCGGCATCATGCTGGGCGTCTCGTTGGTGGCGAAGCCGACCATGACGCCCTGGTCGCCGGCGCCCTCGCTGGCGCCGGCCAGATCGACGCCCTGGGCGATGTCGCCCGACTGACGGCGCAGGTGGTTGATCACGGTCATGGCCTCGGGGCCGGCGTAGCCGACCTTGCGCCAGGTCTCGCGAACCACGGCTTCGGCGTCGAACGCCGCCGCCACCTTCGGGCCCAGCTTCAGTTCGCCGGTGATGACGACGAGGTTATCCTTGGTCAGGCCCTCGATCGCCATGCGCTGATGGCGCGGATGGTCGGGGGACGCCTCGTCGTCGCCCGCGACCGCGTTGGCGCTGTCCAGGATGGCGTCGACCACGCCATCGGACATCTGATCGGTGGCCTTGTCGGGGTGGCCAATGCCGACGTGTTCGGCGGTCCGCTCGGTCGCGACCGAAACGGCCGCCTTAGGCATGTGCATGTTCATTGCAATTTTCCGTGTTTAAAACGCCGCTAGGCGCGCAACCGAGCAGAGCGACTTGCGCCCGAACGCCCGGTTTGGTTGATTGCGAGTCACGTGGGGCGGCGGGGGCTTCCCCGCGCTTCCGATGGGATCTGTCGATCAGTGGGCGCCTCCCTTGCCGTGATGGAGGCCCTCTAAATATCCGCACCGTTTGTGCGGTTGATAGACACGCTCCTTGTGGCGTTCGAAGGCACAGAAGCGCGCTTCAAAGCGCGCCGGGGGAACTGGTTGTGTTTGTCTATGTGTCGTTGTCTGTGTCGAAGGATCGCCTTCGCGCCCGCTTCTTGGTGCGGTCGTGAAGACCCCGCCTCTCCGCTCGGCGGCCGCCGGCCCCGCCAGCGGGGCTGATCAGGCGCGGCTGCAGGTCGTGGGCGAGGTGATCAGGGACGGCCGCAAGGCCTTGAAGAACAAGAGAACCGGCGGCGCGCCCAATCAGTCTGAGTTCCACGCGCTCTGCCGGAAAATCGAGAATCCGCCGCCGAATCTTCGCGCCGAGTGCCTGTTCAACCGCGGTGACGAACAGGGCCGACGCTGGCTGGGCCGCGTCGAAAAAGGCAAGCAGGCCATCGCGCCTGGACACGCGCGCATCATCGAGCAGGTCTGCGGGTGGCCGGAAGGGGTGCTGGACGCACCGTTCACCAGCGTCGACGCCTTCGAAGAACTGCTGAAGTCCTGGGCCGACTATATCGCCCACCAGCAAGCTGCGCCGCCATCGCAGCATCGGGTCGAACGCTCGGCCGGCGGCGGCGTGCGCGTCGTCGACCTGGGCGGCATCAGCCTCAGCTCGTCGCAACTGACGGCCCTGCCCTCCCGGACGAAGCTGGCGCAGGAGATCGACCTGGCCCTGCGTCCCAATCGTCTGCAGACCTTGCGCGTCGCGGTCGTCCAGGGCGAACAGGGCATCGGCAAGTCCCAGTTGATCTCCCAGTGGTGGACCAGCCACGGAAAGGCCTGGTTCGACCGCACCACCTTCACGCTCGACTGCGCCCGCCTGGGCGGCGATCAGATCGTCTCCAGCCTCACCCAGTTCTTCATGTCGAAGAAAACCACGGAGCTGACGCCCGAACTGGCGGCGCGCCTGAACGAACTGCCTCGCCTGCTGATCGTGCTGGACGGTCTTTCGCACGAAGACGGCGACCCGCTGCTCAAGCCGGAAGCGAGCGAAGGGCCCGAAGCAGCGGCGACGTCGCTTCGCCAAGATCGCCAGGTAACGCTCGTGCCGGCCAGCCGCGCCGACCCCACCGCGTTCAACCGCGTGCGCGAACTGGTTCTGTTCCTGGCCGAGTCGGGCGTGCGCGCCTCGTTGCTTCTCGGCGTGCAGGCCGCCGACACCACCAGCGACGCGCTGGCCCTCTCAGCGCGCCTCGACGCCTCGGCCCATGTCGAGACCGTCGGCGTGCCGCGACTGAACCAGAGCGAAGGCGCGCGCCTGCTTGCGGCGCTGGGCGCGAAGAAGACCGCTCACGCCGATCTGAAAGCATTGTCGGAGCGCCTCCAGGGCCTGGCCGAAGCGTTTCTGACCGGCATCGCCAAAGAGGGGCACTTCAAGTTCTTCGGCGACTTCTTCACTCGCTATCTGGATGCGCTGAACCAGGGCGAGTTCGACATCCAGGCCCATCCCCATGCCTATCTGCGTCTGCTGGCGCTGATGCCGGGTTCGGTGCCCAAGAGCCGCCTGGACCGGCTGATGGGCGAAGGCAAGATCCTCCGCCTCCAGAACGGCGACACGGCCACCTTCGAGCGAATGCGGATCGCCTTCGCCATCGACCAGGGCCCCTATGTCGACATCAACCCGATGGTCCGCGGCCTGCTGCGGCAGGAGCTGGCGCGCCATGTCCGCAAGAGCGACCCCGGCGTCGCCAGGGACCGGGCCGAACTGCGCTGGATCCACATCACCGCCGCGCTGGACTGCGCCAAGCGCCTGCCCAAGAGCGCCAGCGACTACACCGTGGCCGAGATCGAGGTCATCGAAGGCGCGCTCTATCACCTGCTGGCGGTGCGCGACGTGCTCGACGAGCCGACGGCGGGCGCGGCGCCGGACGAGGACCTGGTCCTGCTGCAGTCGCTGATCGGCAAGCCGCCCTCGCCTGCCGCCATCACCAAGTACTGCCTCGACACGATCGTGCGGCGCTACCTGATGGATCGAAAGACCCAGCGCGCGACGCACATTCTGGGGCAGTTCGAGACCAAGGCGCGCCTGCTGGGACTGTTCTTCGACGCGATCGACGAGACGGGCGAGCCTCGCCACCTGGATCTCTGGGACCAGGCCGACCTCTATGGCGAGATCGGAGTCTGCTGGATGCACGCCGGCCGTCTGAAACTGGCGCATCAGGCGCTGGCCAAGGCGATGCGCTGCTTCCAGGTCCAGGGCCTGGAAGTCACCCAGGACAGCTTCCCCGTGCTCGGCGACCAGCGCATGCGTCAGTGGAGCGAGACGCTCTCGACCCATGCGCTCGTGCTGATGCGCATGGGTCGGCCCCGTTACGTGATCGACGCCGTGCTGGCGCGGCCGGTCGCCGTCAGCCTGCTCTACGCCAGAGCCGTCCTGACCCTCAACGCTACGCTCGACGACGAGCGCAAGGCCAAGCTGCGATCGGCGCGACGGCTGATCTGCCGGGACGCCTACGTCAAGCTACGGGCCGGCGACCAGACCGGGGCCCGCGAGGGCTACGAACTTGCGCTCGCGATCGAGAAGCAGAGCGGCGACAAGCTGTCCGGCGACGCCCTGCGCCGCCATATCGAGGCCATGGTCCGCCGGGGCCCGTGCTTCACGGACGATCTGGCCGCCGCCGATGCGCTGATCGACAGGAACCTGCAGCCCCGACGAGCCGCGACCGCCCGGCGCGGCTCGAATGACATCATCGCGCTCTACACCACCAAGATCATGCTGCTGCGCGCGCTCGGAGACTTCGCCAGCGCGGGGCAATATCTCCAGGAAGCGGCCCGTCACCCGTTCGTCACCCAGGGCGAATGCTCTTACGTCGCCCGGGTCGAGCTCGAACTCGAGCGCTTCAGGCTGCTGATCGCCCAGGACGCCCAGACGCCGGAATCCGCCAAGGAGCTGGAGCGGATCATCGCCGAGCTCGAGGCTCGCCATCACTGGCTGCTTCACGGCGACGCCACGCTGGTCCTGGCTGAGATGGAGACGGGACAGAAGCGCTGGGATCTGCTGCGCGTGATCGATCGGCGGATGAACGGCGACGACTTCATGCTCCGCCGGGGAGACATCGAGACCATACGCGATGGCCGCAGCGCCGTGAAAAGCTGGGGGTGCTAGGTTTTCGACGAGGGTGACGACTGGCCCTCGCCCCCACGCAGGCCCGACCAGTCGACGGTGTCCGCCAGATACTTGCGGTAAGACGGCTTGAGCTCCCCGGCCATGAACTTCTGCAGCTGTTCACGCCCCTTCTCGGTCAGCTGGACCTGAGCCCCCTGTCCATTTGTCTCCCAGTCGACGAACTCGGTCTTCTTGAGGTCGGCCATCCTGGTCGAGAAGGCGGTGAACTTGCCAAGGTCGAACGCCAACCGGCCCGACAGCTCATCATAGATGTCGCGCTTGTCGCAGATGCTGTCATCCATCACGAACAGCCAGCGCAGCACCAAGAACTCGAAGACCGGCCGCACCATGCCCTTGAGCGTGTAGATGCAGGGGCGCGGCTCTTCCTTGGCCGCGGACTTGCCAGTGGCCTTAGCGGGCTTGCTCGTTTCGACGTGGCGCGGCTCCAGGCTGTCGATCTCGTATTCGAGAGCCTGACGGTCCTGGGAAATCTCGCGAAGATAGGCGCGGATCATGGCGGCCATGACCGGGTTCCGCCGCTCCAGGGGCGGCAGCCCCTTGCGCAGCTTGTCCAGAGCCAGAAGCAGGTCTGGTATGTCCGGGGGGTCTTCGCCCCATTCCCCATCAGCCATCGGTTGCACCCCCGCCTGGGCCTGCCGTAACGCTGCGTTAACCCTCACTCCGCCATAAAAGCCCAGCTTGAGCGCTCATAAGGAGCAAGGCTGTCCCCCATGACAGCTTTGCTCAACGAACATTCGCCAAGCTAGGTTTATCGAAATTCAGCCTAACATGGCTCAGCTGGCCCCGCGAACCCTTGTTTCACTGGGTACGGCAACTTTTCGCTAACTTTAGCTAAGCCGACCTTGTGCGAGCAAGCATGGGCGAAAAGCGCCCAAAGCTCCCTACATGCTGCTAACATCCAGCGACAACGCTTTGAATCCACGGAAAAAATGGGATTCTTATTCCGTCGGCGCAGCCAGAAGGAGCCCCGCCGATGCCCGCGATGTCCCCCACCCCCGCCCCCCGCCGGACCCCTTTCCCATGTCCGGGTCCGGATCGAACCAGCCTGATCAAGGCTGACAGCAACTGCCTGGGCCGAGGCGCCCTCCTGCACCATCCCGAACTCGCCGAGTTGCTGGCGGCCGATCCTGGAGATTGCCTCGAGTACGACGACAGCCGCCGCGACGACGGTCTCGGCGACCGTCTCCGCCACCTGATCGGCGAGCGGGAGAACTGCAGCCCCGCCCGCGTCCTGCTCGGCGGGTCAGGCCTGGACCGCATTCCGCTGATCGCCACCAGCCTGGGCGTCAAGCATCTCGTCAGCCTCGAAGGCGACTTCCACGGCTACCATCGCTTTTCCCTGCTCACCGGGGTCAAGCGGACGAGCATTCGTGTCGACGCCCGCAACCGCACCATCACCCCCGAGGAACTGGCGCTGGCCGTCCGCGACCTCGACGACGCGATGCTTTGCCTGACGTTCTTCGTCACCAACCCGCTGCAGACACCGATCACCCGGCGGCACATCAGGGCCGTCATCGAGGCCAATCCCAAGATCAAGATCCTGATTGACGGCGCCTATCGCCAGTTCGGCGACCAGTTCCATCTGGCCGGCCTAGCCGACGAGTTCGAGCAGGTGATCTACCTCCAGGTGGCTTCGAAGGACATTTTCCTGCCTGGCGCCAGACTGTCCTGGATCGTGCCTTCGGCTCGCCACGCCGAGCGCCTGGCCCAGATCCAGCCGCCCTTTCCGCTCTCCACCAGCGGCGTGCGCCAGGCCGTCGCCCTTCTGGAGCGGCCCGACCTGCTCGGCGCGCTGCGCAACCAGCAGCGCGCGGCCCGCGATCTCCTCGAGGACGGGCTGCGGCGCCTGGGCCTGCTGATGATCAGCGGGCCAGCGCCCTGGGTGCTGATCCAGTGGCCCGGCAGCGCCAAGGCGTTCGCTCACACGCTCGAGCACCGCTTCGGCATCCTGGTGCAGGTGCAGATCCACCCGCCCCTGCAGGGCGACTGGGTGAGGATCACCGCCACCACGCCCGAAGAAGCCAGCCAGATCAACTGGGCCATCATGATGATCATCATCGAGGGCATGGCGACCTGAAGGTCCGACAAGCACCGACCTTGAAGGCCCTCGGCTGACGCCGGGGGCCTTCGGTTCGACCAAAGCCTCGCAGAATCGGATACGGATCGAACCGAGGTCGCGTCGCAGCCAACTGTGGCGCGCCTCTCTCCCCTTTGAGCGTGCTGTTACGGGAAGGTCGGCGGCCATGCAGGTTCCCGAGATCTCCTGGACCCTGACGGCCAGCATGCTGGGGCCTTTCGTCGGCAGCTTCATCGGCCTGCTGACCCTGCGCCTGCCGGCCGAACGTCCCTGGGCCGCCTCGCGGTCGGCTTGCGACGGTTGCGGCCGCAAGCTGGGACCGCTGGATCTGGTCCCCATCATCAGCTTCGTCGGCCTGCGCGGACGCTGCCGGGGCTGCGGCGCGGCGATCCCGCGGCGCTACCTCCTGCTGGAACTGGGCTGCCTCGTGATCGGCCTTTGGAGCGCCTGGGCCTTCGCCGGTCCCATGGCCCTGGCCACAGCGATCCTCGGCTGGTGGCTGCTGCTGCTGGCGGTGATCGACGGCGAGCATTTCTGGCTGCCCGACATGCTGACCCTGCCGCTGGGCGCGGTCGGCTTCGCCGTCTCGATCCTGGTGCTGCGAGAGCCGGTCTGGACACCGGTGCTGGGGGCGGCGATCGGCTTTGGATCGCTTTGGCTGCTGGCCTGGATCTATGAGCGGGTGCGCGGCCGCGAGGGCCTGGGCGGCGGCGACCCGCGCCTGCTGGGCGCGATCGGAGCCTGGACAGGCTGGACCGCCCTGCCCTCGGTGCTGGTCTGGGCGGGCCTGGCCGGGATCAGCGTCGCCCTGGCGCAACTGGTCCTTCACCGCCACGTGACGATGGACCAGCGGCTGCCGTTCGGGGTGTTTCTGGCGATCGGCGCCTGGCTGACCTGGCTGCTAGGACCGCTTCACGGCTTTCTCCGCTGACAGCCGGGTCGACACCACCCGCCGCACGCCGGCCGCGTCCTTGACGAAGCCCTGATCGAGCGCGGCCTGGACCAGCACCGGATCGGCCGTCGCCACCGCGACCTCGGCCTGCAGCCGACCGGCGCCATCGGCGCGCAAGGTGATCGCCGCGCCGCCGCCACCCGCCGGCGTCAGCCGCGCAACCCAGTCGCCGCCGATGCAGGCCGGCGTTCCGGCGAAGGTCACGCCGCCGAGCAAGGGATCCTGGGCGGCGCGGAAACTGATCTGGCCGGAAGCCTCGAGGCAGCGACCATCGCGGAAGATCGCCGAAAGGTCGCGAGCCTCGATCCGCCCAGGCAGCGGCCCTCCATCCAGCGAGATCGCGCCGCCCAGCCCCTCCACGCCCTTGTCCCGCCCCGCGCGCAGGGTGAACGCGCGTCCGGCCGCCTGATCCCTGGCGCGCAGCCGCACTTCACCGCCCAGCAGAGCCAGGGGCGAGAGCCCGACCTGGAAGGTTCCAAGCCGCTTGCCCTGAGACGCTCCCAGCGCCACGCGGCCGCGCCAGACCGTTCCGGAGGCCTGGCTCGCCTGCAGCGCCCCGCCGTCCGGCAGGCGGCTGGTCAGCAACGTGACCGGCGCCAGAACCACGACCATAACGGCCGTCATCCCGGCCAGTCCGGCGATCATGATCCGCGTGTTCATCGGGCGGCCCTGGCGAAGGTCACCTCGGCCTCGACGAGGCCGTTGTCCAGGCGCGAGGCGGTGAAGCCCGCGACATCCAAACCGGCTTCCCGCTCCAGCGACGCGGCCCACGGCAGCAGGGCGCGGGCGTCGATGGCGGTGATCCAGACGGTGAAGGCGCCGTCGCCCTCCTGGCGCTTGCGGGCGATCGGCACGGCCAGGCTCGCGGCGCTGGCTTCGACGATCGCCGCGACCGGGCGGGCGTCGGGCTTCGCGGTCGCGCTGCCGCCCGAGGCCGACTTCAGTGCGACGGACACCTCGCGCGCCGCCTGCAGACGCTCGCGCGCGTCCTCGCTCGCGCGCATCAGGGGCGAAACCACGCCGTAGAAGCCGCCGACGCCGACAATGGCGGCGGCCATGACGCTCAGCATGATCCGCTCGCGCGGCGTGCGGCCGCCCCACGCGCCGCGCGCGGCTTCGAAGATCCGGCTCATGGCTTGCTCCGCACGATCAGGTCGCTGGTGACGCGCTGGCCTTCGGTGACCGTGCCCTGCTCGATGACGTCGAGGCCGCCAGCCTTCAGCGCCTCGCGCAGCTCGTCCATGTCGGAATAGTTGGCGTAGGAGACCGACGAGCGGATCGCGCCGTCCTGGCCATGGACCAGGGTGTCCAGTCTCATCCCCGGCACGGCGCGCACCGCGGCGAGATAGCCGGCGGAAAGCTCGCCGAAGCCTTGCTGGCGGGCCGCCCGCAGCCGGCTGACGGCGTACTGGGCCGGATCGCTGTAACGCGCCGATTGCGGGACGAGCCGAACGGCCAGGGCCGAATTGCGCCGCTCGGTCGCGCGCGCCTCCAGGCCATCCTTGACGATCTGGGCCGACAGCAGGACCAGCGGCGAGATCACGACCACCGCCGCGAGCACGGCCAGCCGCCGCCAGCGCAGGACCGGCCCGTCCCGACGCGGCGCGAACTGCCCTTGCAGCAGGTCCACCGGCGGACGCTCAGCGCCCGCCAGCAGCCAGGCGTCGAGCTCGGACGCCGGGATGTAGCGATGCGGCTGATCGCCGACGACGGCCGAGGCCAGTTCGGGCTCGACGCCGAACGCCAGCCCCTCGGCCCGTACGCCCAGCCGTTCGCCGAACGAGGCCAGCACCGTTCGCCCCTCGGCGTCCTTTGGCAGCAGCAGATAGTCGGGGGTCGCGCCGGTGACGGTCACGCCACGCGCCTTGGCCGCCTCAAGCCCCGAACGAAGCCGCTCGCGGTCGAGCCAGACGACGAGGGCGCGTCCCTCCGCGTCGTGCTCGCCCACCGCCAGGTGCAGCCCCTCGCCGCCGGTCGCCACGGCCTCGCCGATCTGGAACGCCGCCGCCGCCCGCGCCTGGGCGGCGCTGCCACCAGGCAGGTCGAGCCAGCGGGCGACGGCCTCGGCGCCGGGCAGCACGAGCAGGGCCTCGCCGCCGCCCTGCTCGCTGGGCAGAAGCTTGCGGCGCACCGGACCATGAGCGCCGGCCTCGAGGATTTCGGGCGCTTCGTCGGGCGTTTCGGGAAGGAGCAGCAGGCGGGTCATTCTTCCAGGGTCCAGCGCCGGGCGACGAGACGGACGCGGTTCGTCGGGCCGGCTTCAAAAAGCGAGGTCATGAAGGTTTCGCCGCCGGCCAGGCCGACGCGGCTTTCGAGCGAGAAGTAACGGGTGCGGAAACGGACCTGATCGCGGACGCCGTCGACCGGCGTCGCGCCGGCCAGGGCCTGCTGGCCCCAGAAGGCCTCCAAGTCCGACCAGCCCCCCGCCGGTCGCGCGGCGATGGCCCGGCGAGCGCTCTCGGGCGACGCCGTTCCCAGGGTGATGGCCGACAGCAGCACGGCCCGCTCCTCGGGCAAGGTGTTGACGTTGATCGGCGACAGGTCGGTGGTCGGCAGCGCACAGACGTATGGGCGCAGCACGGCGTAGACCTTGGCGTCGAAGCCGCGCACGGCGCGCAGTTCGCTGACCTCGGCTAACGGCGCGCCCGCCGTGCGGTACGGCGTCTTGCTCCCCGCATAGCCGTCGTCCTCCAGCCCCGCCGGGCCGACGTCGTTGCTGTCGATCCACTGCGCCAGGCTTTCGGCCAGGTCGGGACCGTTGGGGATCCCCAGCAGGGTCATCAGGCTGGACAGCTGGCGCACGCCCAGTTCGCGACGGCGGAAGGGCTCGCCCTGATCCGCCTCGACCACGCTGTTGAGATTGAAGCAGCCGGTGGCGTCGGCGACACGCGCCCGGATCAGGCCGCCCTCGATCGGAAACTCCGCGGCGCGACCGTTCCAGCCGCCCTCCAGCAAGGTCTTGCCCGGATCGCGGGCGAGAAGCTGGTCGATGCGCGACCGGGCCATCTGCTCGCCGCCGAGGGCGTACCAGCGCGCCTGGCCGGCGACCTGGGCGTTGAACGACCGGCGCAGGCCAAAGCGGATGTCCTCGAGCACGCCGACGGCGATGACGCCGATGACGGCGACCATCAGCAGCACCGTCAGCAGGGCCGCGCCCTCCTCCTGCTTGCGCTTCATCGTCCCTCCCCCGAGGTGAGGAACAACTGGTCGACGCGGCCAAGGTCGGCCAGCGTCATGTCCAGGCGTACGGCTGTGGGGATGTCGGTCTGCGGATTGCCCTTCCAGGTGGGCGTCCAGGCGTCGTTGAACAGGAAGGCTGGCTGAATGGCCGCGACGTCGCGCAGCAGCACCTGCGGGGGACCAAGGCGCGCGCCGTCCAAGGCCGAGCGCGAACGACGCTCCAGACGGCCCTCGACCAGGGCGTATTCCACGTACTGCAGCGAAGCACGGGGGTCGGCGTCCGGGTTGTCCCAGCCGCGCCGGACGAAGGCCAGCAGCGGTCCGCCGCCGCCCCAGGGATCGCCGCCGGCGAAGGCGGTGATCGCCGGCCGCCCATCTTCGCCCCGCGTGCGGCGGGCGGCCGCCTGCGAGAGGTCAGCCTTGAGGATGGCCCGAGCACGCTGCAGTTCGGCATGGCGGTCGACCGTGACCCGGACGGCGCTCTGGTTGGCCAGGGCCGAGCCCATCACCGCCACGCCCGCCGCGCTGATCAGGGCGAAGATCAGCACCGCCACCAGCATCTCGACCAGGGTGAAGCCCTTCATCGCGCGCCCCGGAACAGCGAGGCCTGGACGAGCGGCGCGCGCGAGCGAGGCGCGGCGACTGCGATGTCGACATGGACCACGGCCGGATCGGCGGTGCGGCTGACCTGGCGGGCCCAGGCCCATGGGCGCCCGCCGGCCGTCTCCACGCCCGCGCTGGCGCCGATGGCGAGGGGGCCGGCGCTGGTCATGGCCTCGACCGCGCGGTTGTCGAGCACCACCTCGGCCAGCACGCGGTCGGAGAGCCGCCCACCAGCGCGGCTGTTCTCGCCCGCCAGATTCAAGAGGGCCAGCACCGCCAGGCTGAAGATCGCCAGGGCGACCAGCAGCTCGATCAGCGTGAAGCCGGCTTCAGAACGGGCGCGGGGCATCGAGCGAGACGTTCCCTGCCAGGTCGACGACGACGGTTCGACGCGCCTGACCGCGCGTGAAGGTGAATTCGGTGGGGTTGGCCAGGCCCGTGGGATCGAAGACCACAACGGCCTGCGGCGCGGCCAGGACCTGCGTGCCCGCCTCGAAGGCGCGGGCGCGGAACGGGGCCTCGTCCAGCGGCCGCCAGTCGCGCCCCTCGCGGCGCTCGAACCGATACTCGCCATCGGACGTGACGACCCTGATCCGCCCGCCGCAGAACACGGCCTCGTCCCGCGCCCGCAGCAGAGCCGCGGCGAAGCGCTCGGCCTCCTGCGGCAGGCCGGGGCGGCCGTCCGGCAAAGCCAGAACGACGGCGCCAGCCAGCAGCCCCATGATCACCAAAACGATCATGAGTTCGACGAGGGTGAAGCCCCCTCGCCTGCCGTTAGCCCTGCGCGGGATGTCAGCCCCAGTTGCCAATGTCGGCGTCCTTGCCCTCGCCGCCCTCGCGGCCGTCGGCGCCGAACGAGAAGACGTCGATCACCCCGTGCTGGCCCGGCGAGCGGTACTGGTAGTCGTTGCCCCAAGGGTCCTTGGGCAGTCGGCGCACATATCCGCCCTCGCGGTAGCGGTCGGGCTGGGCCAGGCTGGCCGGCGGCGTCACCAGGGCCGTAAGGCCGTCCTCGGTGCGCGGGAAGACGAAGGTGTCGAGGCGGTAGCCCTCCAGCGCCTGCTCCAGCACCGCCACGTCGGCGCGGGCCTTTTCCTTCATGGCCTTGTCCTGGCTGGGCAGGACGTTGATGGCCACGACGGTGGCCAGGAGGCCGAGTATGACGATGACGACCATCATCTCCACCAGGGTGAAGCCGGCTTCGCGGGCGCGGCGGCGGCGGGTCTTGTCAGGGGCGCGCATGGTCTTGGCCTCCTAGTTCATGGCCAGGGTGTTGATCTGCAGGATGGGCAGCAGGATCGAGAGGACGATGGTGGCCACCACGCCGCCGAGCACGACGATGATCGCCGGCTCGAGCAGGCTCAGCAGGGTGGCGGTGAAGGTGTCGAACTCGCGCTCGAGATATTCGGCGGCGCGGGTCAGCATAGCGTCGACGCGGCCGCTGCTCTCGCCGCTGGCGGTCATGTAGACCAGCACCGGCGGGAACACGCCCGTGCGGCGCATGGCGGTCGACAACGCGCCGCCCTCGCGGATGCCCGCGATCATGGCGTCCATGCCGCCGCGCAGCGCGGCGTTGCGGACGGTGCCGGAGGTCAGGATCAGCCCCTCCAGCATCGGCAGGCCGCTGGCGATCATCGTCGACAGGGTGCGGGCCAGCCGCGCGGCGTGGACGTTGCGGATCAGCTGGCCGACGAACGGCAGGGCCAGGAAGAAGCTGTCGGCGCGCAGCTTGAAGGCCGGGTTGCGCAGGGCCCGCCAGTAGGCGAGCGCCAGGCCCGCGACGGCCAGCACGACCAGCCAGCCGAACTGCTGCAGGAAATCCGACAGGCCGATGACGATGCGGGTCAAGAGCGGCAGGGTCTGGCCCATGCTGTCGAATTGCTCGACCACCTTGGGGATGACGAAGACCATCAGCACGGTGACGACAAGGCAGGCCACCAGGGCCAGCACCGCCGGATAGACCAAGGCCGTCGTGATCTTGGCGGCGACCTTCTGCTGCTGGTCCAGCAGATCGGCCAGGCGATCGAGGATGGTCGGCAGCGCGCCGGAGGCCTCGCCGGCGGCGACCATCGCCCGATAGAGCGGCGGGAAGGCGCCCACCGGCCGGGCCAGGGCGTCCGACAGGCGATAGCCCTCCAGCACCGCGGCGTGCACCTGCTCGACCACCCGCTTGAGCTTGGGACGGTCGGCCTGCAGCGCGATGGTGCGCAGGGCTTCTTCCAGCGTCGAAACCGCGACCAGGGTGGCCAACTGCCGCGTGAACAGCGAGCGATCGCGCCCGCCCAGGCGGTCGCCGAACATCCCCTGCCCGCTCTTCGCCGCGATTGGCGCGTGGGGCGAAACCTTCACCGGCGCGAGCCGACGGCGCTCCAGCTGGGCCCAGGCGTCGCCCTCGTCGGCGGCCTTGATCCGGCCCGTGCGCGTGGCCCCCGCCAGGTCGAGGGCGACATAGTCAAAGCTCGCCATCGCGCGCCCCCGCCCCGGTGATGCGCAGCACCTCCTCGACCGTGGTCAGGCCTTCGAGCACGTAGCGGCGGGCCTCGTCCTTCAAGGCGACCTCGACGCCGGCGGCGGCGATCTCGTCCTCGGCGGCGTTCTGGCCGATCAGGCGGCGCACCGTGTCGTCGACGCGCAGGGCCTCGTAGACGCCGATCCGGCCCTGGAAGCCGGTATGGCCGCACTCGGCGCAGCCGACGGGACGGCGCAGCGGCGCGCCGGCGGGAAGGTCGACCAGGGCGGCGGCCGCCGCGTCGGCGGGCTCCTCCACCGCGCAAACGCGGCACAGGCGGCGCACCAGGCGCTGGGCGATGATCAACCGCATGGTCGAGGCCAGCAGGAACGGCTCCACCCCCATGTCGCGCAGGCGCACCACGGCGCCAGCGGCGTCGTTGGTGTGCACGGTCGACAGCACCAGGTGGCCGGTCAGGCTGGCCTGGACGGCGATCTGGGCGGTCTCGGCGTCGCGGATCTCGCCGACCATGACGACGTCCGGGTCCTGGCGCAGGATGGCCCGCAGGCCGGCCGCGAAGGTCATGCCGACCTTGGTGTTGACCTGGGTCTGGCCGACGCCGTGGACGGCGTACTCGACCGGGTCCTCGATGGTCAGGATGTTGCGGCTCTTGTCGTTCAGCAGGCCAAGGCCGGCATAGAGCGTCGTGGTCTTGCCCGAACCGGTAGGGCCGGTGACCAGCACGATGCCGTTGGGCTCGCGCAGAGCCGCCTCCAGCGCCGCCAGCATGCGCGGCGACATGCCCAGGTCGGCGAGTCCAAGCCCGGCCTGCTCCTTGTCGAGAATCCGCATCACCACCCGCTCGCCCATGCGGGCCGGCAGGGTCGAGACGCGAACGTCCAGGCTCTTGCCGCCCAGGGCCAGAGAGATGCGGCCGTCCTGGGGAATGCGCTTCTCGGCGATGTCGAGCTTGGCCATGACCTTGACCCGCGAGACCAGCATGGCGGCGATGCGCGGCGACAGGCTGAGGATCTCGCGCAGCACGCCGTCGACCCGCAGGCGTACGATCAGCGCCTGCTCGTAGGGCTCGACGTGGATGTCGGAGGCGCCCGAGCGCACGGCCTCGGCGATCAGGCCATTGATCAGGCGGATCACCGGGGCGTCGTCCTGCGGATCCAGCAGGTCGGCGGCGGTGGGCATGTCCTCCAGCAGGTGGCCGAGCGCGCCGTCGAAGTCGTCGCCCGAGGCCGAAGCCAGGCCCGCCCCCGCATAGACCTCCGAGAACTTGCGGTCGAAGGCGGCGGTGGCCAGCGGCTGCAGCTTCAGCGGCACGCCCAGCGCCCGCCGCGCCTCGATCAGGGCCAGGGGATCGAAGCCCTCGCGCAGGCCGATGGTCGCCTCGCCGTCCAGCGACAGCAGGACGAGGCCGTGGCGCTTGGCGAAGGCGTAGTCGAGCGCGGTCATTGCGGCTGGGCCTCAGGCGGCGCCGGCAGAGCCGCGGGCGACGTGAGCTGGAAGTCGCGGATCACCGCGTCGAGCGAGCTGTCGCCCTCCGGCGTCGTCAGGGCGCTCTCACGGCGCATGCGGTCCAGGCGCGGACCGGTGACGGCGCGGGCGTCGTCCACCGTCTTGATGATGCGAGGGCGGATGAAGACCATCAGGTTGGTCTTGCCGCGCTCGCGCGCGGTGCTGCGGAAGAGGCCGCCGATCCCCGGCAGGTCGCCCAGGCCCGGCACCTTCTGCACCGACGACGTCTCGGTCTGGTCCAGCAGGCCGCCCAGCACGACGATGTCGCCGTCGTCGACGAGAGCCGTGGTCTCGATCTCGCGCTTGTTGATGACGAGTTCGCTGGAGCCGACGCTGACCGGCCCGGCCACGGCAGAGACCTCCTGGCGCAGGAACAGGGTGATGCCGCCGCCGGCGTTGATCTGCGGCTTGACCTCCAGCTGCACGCCCACGTTCTGGCGCTGGATGGTGCGGAACGGGTTGGAGTTGGCGTCGCCCAGCACTTCGCCGGTGGTGATCGGCACTTCCTGGCCGACCAGGATGCGAGCCTCCTCATTGTCGAGCGTCATGATCGACGGCGTCGACAGGAGGTTGGAGCCGCTGTCCTTCTTCACCGCATTGATGATCGCGCCGAAGAGCACATCGCCGCTGCGGCCGGCCACGCCGCCGGTGACGCCCGAAGCGTTGAGCAGCGAGTTGATGCCCGCCTGGCGCATCGAGGTCACGGCCTCGGAGTCGCCGTCCTTGGGATCGCCCGCCGCGATCGCGCCGGCCAGCGGCAGGAGGCTGGGCGAGGCGTTGGTGTAGTTCGTGGCCATGAACGGGATGGTTCCGTTCGTGCCGCCCAGCAGCAGTTGCACGCCCAACTGCTTGGCGGCGTCGTCGGAGACCTCGACGACGATGGCCTCGACCAGCACCTGCTCGCGACGCACGTCGAGCTGCCGGATCACCTCGGACAGGGTGCGCTGCAGTTCCGGCGGGGCGTTGATGATCAGGGCGTTGGCGCCGGGATAGCGGGCGACGTTGGCGCGAGCGCTGCCCGGAGCGGTCGCGACGGCCGAGGCCGCGGCGGGTGTCGCGTTGACCGATCCCGTCGCGCCGCCGATCGAGCGGCCGGCGCTCGGCGTGACGGCCGACGGCGCCTGGCCCACGAGCTGCTGAAGCACCGGCAGCATCTGCTCGGCGTTGGCGTGGCGCAGGAAGACGACCCGCACATCGTCGCTGGACTCCGCGCGGCGATCCAGGTCGGCGATCAGCGGCAGCAGCTTCTGAACGGCGTCGGCATCGCCGCGCAGCAGGACCGAGTTGCTGCTCTCGACCGCCACCACGGTGACCGCGCCCCTGCCCGCCTTGCCGTCGGCGCCGGGCCCGGCGATCAGGTCGTTCACGACCTGGGCGATCTCGCGCGCCGAGCTGTTGGTCAGGGTGACGGTGTGGACGGCGGCGCGGTCCTGATCGACCTGGGCCAGCAGGGCCCGAATGCGGCGGACATTGTCGGCGTAGTCGGCCACGACCACCGCCCCGCCCCGGGCGTTGGCCACGACCTGCCCCTGCGGCCCGACCAGGGGCTTGAGCATATCGGCCGCCGTCGCTGCATCCAGCGTGCGCAGGCGGAAAACCTCGGTGGCGAATTGCCCGCCGGCCGTGCTGGGCTGGCGGGCGGCGTTCTCCGACGGCTCGATGCGGTAGACGCCGCCGCCGGCCGGGGTGGCCACCAGGTTGTTGGCGCGCAGCGTGGCCAGGAACAGCTCGAACAGTTCGCGGCGGTTCAGCGATCCGTTGCTGGTCACCGACACCGTGCCCTTGACCCGCGGGTCGACGACGAAGGTGGTGTTGGTGGTCTTGCCCACGTCCTGGATGAAGGCGCGGATGTCGGCGTCCTGGACGTTCAGCACCTGGGTCTGGGCGAGCGCGGGACCAGCCGACGGCAGGGCCAGCGCGATCGAGGCGGCCGCGGCGAGGATGCGCAGCGTGGGGGCCTTGGTCATGGACGTTCCGGAAACGAGAGGGTCATGCGAGCGCCGGCCCGCGAGAGTTCGACATGGTCGGCGGCGACGGACGCGAGGGTGACGCCGTCGGCGATGGTCTCGCCCACGGCGTAGGACTTCTGGACGCCGTCGGGTCCGGCGATGATCGCCGAGCCGCCGCCGTCGGTCTGGCGCACGCCGAACAGCCGAAGGCCCTCGACGCTGGCCGCGCCCCCGACGCGCGAAGACGCCCCGGCCGAACCGAAGGCGTCGAAGGTGGCGAGGATCTTTGGATCGACCGTTCTCTGGACCGGCGCGGCCTTGACGGCGATCGGCGGCGCCGGCGCGGCGACGATCCAGACCAGCCGCGCGATCTGCACCGCCAGGATGAACAGCACCACGAGTTCGAGGGCGATGAACGCCCTCCCCCCCTGGGTCCGGAATGTTTCGGTCAGCTTGTCGAGCATCGGGATCGGCTTGGTGGTTCAACGGCGACGAGCGCTCTCCGCCCGCCAGGGCGAAGAGCGCCGTCGATCGGCCGCGGTCGGTCCTGGCGAGACCTAGAACCGCGTGGAGAGCGAAACCGAGAAGGTCTGGCCCAGGTCGTAGGTGTTGGCGTCCACCCGGCCGCCGCCCAGCACCTGGTACTCCTCGAAGTCTTCGCCGAGCAGGTTGCGGGCCTTGAAGGTGAACTCCAGTTCGCGGTCCCGGACGTCGAAGGCCTTGCGGTAGGTGAAGTCGACCGTCACGCCGGGCTCCTGCACCAGGTCGGGCTGGTCGGGGCGGCCGCGGGCCGAGATCCGCTTGCTGACATAGGTGGCCAGGATCGTCGCCTGCGAGCGGTTCTCCTCGTCCTCCCAGCCGAACTGGATGTTGGCCAGGTGTTTGGAGAGGCCCTGCAGCTGGCTGCCGTCCTTGACGTAGTCGAGCGCGCGGCGCGGCGCGCCGGCCCCGGCCAGCGGGTAGACGACGTCGTCCTCGCCCACCTTCACCTGCGAGTCCGAGAAGGTGTAGTTGGCGCCGACCAGCCAGCGCTTGCTGCCGAAGAACGCGCCTTCGAACGGGCTGTCGAACAGCTTCTTGAAGTCCAGCTCGAAGCCGTAGAGCGAGGCCTTCGGCGCGTTCACGTAGGTCTGGACGATCGTCGAGCCCTGCTCGCTGACCACCGACTCCACCGGACGATCCAGGTCTTTGTAGAACAGGCCGCCCGACAGGTACTGGTTGGCGGCGAAGTACCACTCGACGCGGGCGTCGAGGTTCAGCAGTTCGGTGTCCGTCAGGTACGGGTTGCCGATGAACAGACGGTCGGTGTCCGGGTCGAAGTACTGTTGCGGCGCCAGTTCGCGGAACTGCGGACGAGCGATGGTCTTCGACGCGCCCAGGCGTAGCTGCATGTCCTCGGCGAAGTTGTAGGTCAGGGTCGCGGCCGGCAGGACATAGGTCTCTTCCAGCGCCGTCGGCGTGGCCGGAGCGCCGCCGAACAGGTCGACGACCTGCACGGTCTGCTCGGCGTCCTCGACCCGCAGGCCGAACGAGGTGCGCAGGCGCGGCAGGAACTCCGCGTCGACCTGCACGTAGCCGGCGTGGACCTTCAGGCCGGCCTCGTAGGCCGCCGCGCCGTCGCCGCCGGTGATCTCGGTGAAGGTCAGGTAGCCCTGGGCGAGGTTGTAGTCCGACAGCAGGAAGTCGACCCGCTCGCGCTGGATGGCCAGCGGGATGGCGCCGCCCTGGTAGCGGAAGTCGCGGCGTTCAGCCTCGCGCTCGTTGTCGAGATAGGCATAGCCGCCGCTGAACTTGGCGTCGCGGCCGCTGCTCAGAGGCAGGGTGTAGCCCACGTCGAAGCCGGCGCTGGCCACGGTGTCGTCGAGCGTGCTGAAGCTCGTCGAGTTCTGCTCCTGCGAGGCCGAGTGGTAGTAGACGCCGTTCTCCAGGCGGTAGCGGATGAACTTCTCGTACGGCGCGTCGCGCTCGGACTTGGCGTAGGAGCCGCGCCAATCGAAGTTCCAGGCGCCGAACTCGTGCTTGCCCGACAGCTGGGTGTCGTAGAGGTTCCGCTCGAACCACTCGGTGTAGGAGTCCAGCACTTCCTGGCCGGCGGCGTAGTCCTCGCCGGCGCGCTGGCGGGCCGACTTGGTGGTGTTATGGACGTAGAGGTTGGTCCAGCGCACCTGGTGGTCGTCCCACTCCAGGCCCAGGCCCACCAGGCCGTTCACGGTGACATTGTTGCTGGTGTTGTTGAAGTTGTAGCTGGTGCGCGGCTCCAGCACGCCGTTCTGCTCGAGACCCTGCTGCTGGATCCCTTCGCGCGAACGCCAGCTGTTCTCGAAGCCGCCGATGGCGACGACGCCCAGGCGCGCGCCCGAGGGCAGTTCGAACGAGCGGCCGGCGCTGACGTCGGCCGAGAAGTTGCCGGGGATCTTGTTCTTGGTCTGGATCAGGTTCAGCGGCGCGTTGACCAGGCTGGAGCCAATGCGGACCAACTGGGCGGTCGTGAAGTTGCTGGAATTGATGCGCTTGCCGGTGGCCAGGGCTTCGCGCAGTTCCGGCGGCTTCTTCCGCGTGCCGTCGTCGTAGCCGAGGAAGTCGGTGTCCGAACCGTAATAGGTCAGGCCCTTGTTCAGCGTGGTCTCGGTGTTGCCGCCGCCGCCGATCTCGACCTCGAAGAAGGCCTCGTCGGGAATGGCCACGGTCTGCAGGTCGATGACGCCGCCGCCGAACTCGCCCGGATAGTTCGGCGAGAAGCTCTTCTGCACCGTGGCGCCGGCCAGGATGCTGGACGGGAAGAGGTCGAGCGGCACGACGCGCTGCAGCGGCTCGGGGCTGGGCAGCGGCGAGCCGTTCAGCAGGGCCGACGAATAGCGCTCGCCCAGGCCGCGGACGTAGACGAAGCGGCCCGACACCAGGCTGAGACCGCTGACCCGCGTCAGGGCTTCGGCGGCGGTGCCGTCGCCCGCGCGCTTGAGGTCTTCCTGCGTCAGGAAGCTGGCGACCTCGGAGGTCGTGCGCATCGGTTCGGGAATGTTGCGGCCCAGGACGAGGACTTCCTCGACGGCGACGGGCGCGTCTTCGGGATCGAGCGCCGCGAACTGGCGCGGCGCGGGGGTTTCGGCTGCGCCCGGCTGCGGCTGGGCGGCGGGGGTCGTCTGCGCCATGGCGATCTGCGGCGCGACCAGCGCCGACGTCGCGAGCAGGAGGCCGCTCAGGGGCCGGAACAGCATGTTCATCGGAGGAACCTTGGAATTGTCGGGCGTCGGGAAGCGGGGGCGGCTCGGCGCCGCCCCCAACCGGATCAGCAGGTCGAGCCGCTGGTCAGGCCGCAGGTCCAGCCCTGCCACCAGGTGTCGTTGCCGTCCTTGACCGCCCCGATGTAGCCGGGGTTCACGAGGAAGCTGCTCAGGCTGGTGATGTTGGCGTAGGGCGTGCGGGCCGCCTCGTTGGCGCCGTTGATGAACGTGCCCGTCAGCGTCGAGGTGTGGCTCGACGTGTTGTTGGTGCCGGCGTTGAACATCGCCGCGACCGCCGTGGCGTCGACATTGCTGTCGTTGGTGAACGGCGTGGCGCAGGCCAGGGCCACCGAATGGAAGGCGACCTGGGTGGTGGCGTCGTCGATGTCGACGCAGCCGGCGGTGCTGGCGGTCATCTGCACGACCGAGTTGACCCAGACGTTGTTGGTCGAGGTGTTGGCCACCAGCAGGTCGTTGCCCGAGCCGCCGCGGCCGATGACGGTCCAGTTGGCGAACTTGGGGTTCGAGCGCGGCGCGGTGCCGGCGCTGCTGGTTTCGAAGGCGCGGTTACCGCCGTTGGCGCGCTGGACGATGATGCCGAACTGCAGGGCGCCGTTGTAGCCGGTGTCGGTGTCGATGCTGTCGTCGTCGTTGCCGGTCAGGACCAGGTACTTGCCGTTGACGTTGCCGCCGAAGAACTCGATGCCGTCGTCGCTGCTGTTGTGGACCTGGATGTGGTCGAAGGTGGTGCCCGAGCCGACGCCGGCCAGGGTGATGCCGTTCAGTTCGTTGTTGGCGACGATGACGAAGCCCGAGTGCTGGACGCGCAGGTAGCGCATGACGCCGCTGTTATCCTGCAGGCCGCTGCCGCCGTAGAAGGCGTTGGTGCCTTCGACCTGGGCCTCGCAGCCGGCCGTGCCCGGCGTGGCGCCGGCGCCCGAGCAGTTGCTGATCGGCGCGCGGCCCAGGATGACGAGACCCCCCCACTGGCCGATCGAGTCGACGCCCGTCTGGCCTTCGATGCTCTGCTTGCTGGTGAAGACGATCGGATTGGTCGCGGTGCCCTCGGCGAAGATCTGCGAGCCGCGGTTGACGACGATGTAGTCGAGACCGGCCGAGCCGAAGACCTTCACGCCGGCTTCGACGGTGATCACGCCCTTGGCGCGGCCGGCGATCGGCGCGTTCGGGTCGCCGCCCTGGTCCTGGCCGACGTCGACGCGGCCGCTGACCGAGTAGACGGTGCCGGCGCGCAGCGGCACCACGAGATTGCCGGTGATCAGCTGCGGCAGCTGGCAGTTGCGCAGCGTGCCGTTGGCGACGGTGCCGACATTGGCGAAGCCGGTCGGGCAGTCGGCGGCAGGCGTACCGGGCGGCGGCGTGGTCGGATTGGTCGGGTTCGAACCGCCGCCGTTGCCGAAGCCGCCTTCGCCCGGAGACGCGACGCCGTCGGCGCCGCCGCAGCCGGCAAGCGCCAGGGAGGCGCTCAGCGCGAGCGCGATCAAGCTAACGTTTCCAACGCGGTTCATGACGGTTCTCCATTGGCGCAGCCGCAAAAGGGCGGCGAAGACCCCCGGTCCCCACCAATGGAAAAGCCTTGCCCTTCCCGCCCTGGATCGGCGGGCTACAGAGCCGCGAAGACAGTTAGCCCAAAGTTTTGTGACACATTTTCTGAGCAATAATTTGATACAAAGCTGTAATGATCAAATTCGAAAAAGTGGTCGTATGTCTAAAATAGAGCGAACCATGCGCTCTTCTTCAGACATCTGCGCGAAGCGGAAATCATCGCGACGCCTGACCTTGAAGCGACAGACCGATGACGCATTTCGGCTTCCAGTTGCCAGACGAACTCGCCGAACAATTCGACGCCTACGCCGCCGCGCGTGGCGGTCGTTCGGCCGTGCTGCGGGCCCTGGTCTCGCAATGCCTGTCGGACGGAGACGGCGCGCCGCCGCGACCGGCGCCCGAACCGGTCAGCCAGGCCCAGACCAGTTCCCTGGCGGTGCTGCTGACGAGGGACGATCGGTTGCGCCTCGACGAGGAATGCCGAGTCACCGGCATGACGCGCGGTCAGTGGGTGGCGGCCTGCGCCCGCAACCGGCTGCATGGCACCCGCCACTTCGGCCAGGTCGACAGGGACCGGATCGCGCGGATCGCCCGCGAGATGCGGGAGATGAAGTCCTGCCTGCACCGCTACGCCAGCGCCATTCAGCGCGCCCCGCGCGACCTGGCGGTCGTCGAGAAGCACCAGAGCCTGATCGGCCACCTGTCGGCCCAGGTCGAGCGCGGCCTGCGGGCGATCGAAGGCGCTTTCCGCGGCAACGATCACTACTGGAGCGGCAAGCCCGCCGAGGCCCGCGCGGAAGAACGGCGCATCGCCCCCGCCGCTTCGGCGGCGGAGGCGTCGCTCTAGACTATTCGGCCGCCGCAAGGGCGCCGGTGTAGCGATTGACCGGGACGTCGAGACCCAGGCTCTCGCGGAAGGTCGAGCCTTCATATTCGGTGCGCAGCAGCCCCCGCGCCTGCAGGATCGGCACGACCAGCTCCACGAAGGCCTCCAGCTGGCCCGGCAGGCTTTCGAACAGCACGAAGCCGTCGGCGCCGCGGCCCTCGAACCAGGCCTGCAAGCTGTCGGCCACGGCTTCCGGCGCGCCGACGAAGTGGCCGCGCGGGGTGGCGAAGCGCGGGGCCGTGTCACGCAGGGTCAGGTTCTCGGCCTTCACGGCGGCGACGATGCGGTTGACCGCGCTCTGGTTGGAGTTGGCGCCGAACGCGGCGGCCTCGAGCGGGAACGCCGCATCGGGGTCGTGCCGGGAGAAGTCATACTCGTTGAACGGCCGGGCCAGCATCGACAGCGCGTTGTCGAGCGAGACGAGCTCGGTCAGCTCCTTGTAGAGCGCCTCGGCCTCCTCTGAGGTCCTGCCGACCACCGGACGGGCGGCGGGCAGCACGTGCAGCTGTTCGGGATCGCGGCCGTAGCCGGCAGCGCGGGCCTTGATGTCCTTGTAGTAGGCCTGGGCGGCGTCGAGGTCCTCGTGCGAGACGAAGATCGCGTCGGCACGGCTGGCGGCGAAGGCCTTGCCGTCCTCGGAAGCGCCGGCCTGGAAGATCACCGGCTGGCCCTGCGGCGAGCGGCTGATGTTCAGCGGGCCCTTCACCGAGAAGAACTCGCCCTTGTGGTTCAGCGTGTGCAGCTTGGCCGGATCGAAGAACTGGCCGCCGGCCTTGTCGAAGGTCAGGGCATCGTCCTCCCAGCTGTCCCAGAGCCCCTGGACCACGTCGAGATATTCGCCGGCCAGGCGGTAGCGGACGTCGTGGGCGTAGTGTTTTTCGCGACTGTAGTTGGCGGCGCTGCCTTCCAGCCACGAGGTGACGACGTTCCAGCCGGCGCGGCCGCCGCTGATGTGGTCGAGCGACGAGAACTGGCGGGCGACGTTGAACGGCTCGCTGTAGCTGACCGTCAGGGTGCCCACGAGACCGATGTTGCTGGTGGCGCCGGCCAGGGCCGACAGGATGGTCAGCGGCTCGAAGCGGTTGAGGTAATGCGGGCTCGACTTCTCGGTGATGTAGACGCTGTCGGCCACGAACAGGAAGTCGAACTTGCCGGCCTCGGCGACCTGGGCCTGGCGCTTGTAGAACGAAAAGTCGGTGCTGGCGCCCGGATGGGCCTGCGGGTGGCGCCAGTCGCCCCAACCGGGGCCGACCCCGTGCAGGATGAAGCCGAGCTTGAGTTGGCGGGGCTGGGACATCGGGGCCGTTCCGTTGGCTGAAAATGACGGAAGCCTGCTTACGAAGCGTATTTCCCGCGATCCAACGAGATGCTCTCAAGCCCCTGATCAGGCTTGGAAATATGGCGCGTCGCCCTTGATCGTCACCCGCTCGACCACACGCTCCACCGGCCAGTATTCGAGCACGGCGTAGTGCTGGGTGGCGCGGTTGTCCCAGAAGACGATGGCGTTCGGGCTCCAGCGAAAGCGGACCTGGTATTCCGGCGCCTTCACGCGGTCGAGCAGTTCGGCCAGCAAGGCGGCGGCCTCGTCGTCGGGCAAACCGAGGATCCGTGTCGTGAAGACCTTGTTGACGAAGAGATGCGGCTGGCCGGTCTCGGGGTGGGTGCGCACCACGGGATGGGCCTGAGGCGGATAGGCCGCGCGCAGTTCCTGCCGCTTGGCCTCGTCGATGCGGTAACCGTAGCTCTGCAGGATGTCGTGCTCGGCCGAAAGGCCAGCCAGCTTGTCCTTCAGGGCCTGCGGCAGGTCGGCATAGATGGCGGCGGTGTCGGCGAACAGGGTGTCGCCGCCCGACGGCGGCAGGGTGCGGGCGCGCAAGACCCCGCCCATCGACGGCGCGGGCCGGAAGGTGACGTCGGTGTGCCACTTGTTGGCGGCCCGCACGATCGGGACGATGGCCTCGCGCAGCTTCATGCCGTCGGCGGCCTCGATGTGCAGGATCTCGGGGAAGCCCGGCACGTGGGCGGTGACCGGATGGCCCTCCAGGTCGCCGAAATAGCGGCCGAAGCGGACGTGGTCCTCGTGGCTGATGTCCTGATCGCGGAAGAACACCACCTTGTGGCGCAGCAGCGCCGCGCGGATGGCCGCGACGATCTCGGGTTCGAGCGGTTTCGTCAGGTCGAGGCCGGAGATCTCGGCGCCCAGCACCGGCCCGGCGGGCGTAACCGTCAGGCCGGCATAGTCGGGCGCGTCGCCCGCTGAGATCGGGGTCAAGGCGTTCATGGCGTCCTCCCATCGCCGCTTCGAGAACGACGTTACCCTACTGTAGGCATGGGAATTGAGCGGGCTCAAGTGCGGGGCGGATTAGGATCCCGCTCCCCTCACACCGCGGCCGGCGCCGGGGTCAGGGCGCGGACGGCGGCGATGATCGGGTCGGCTTCGGTGCGGACCAGCCAGTCGGGGCTGACGTCGGCGAAGCGGACGAGGCCCTTGCGGTCGATGACCACCACGGCCGGCTGCGGCAGCTCCCACGTACCCGTGCCGGTGACGTCGCCGATGAAGCGTCCCTTGGCGCGCTGGGCGTCCTGGCTGGCCTGGTCGGCGGTGTAGAGCACGCCGAACCGGCGCCCCAGCTCGTTGCCGGGGTCGGCGGCGACCTTGTAGCTGAGGCCATGGCGGAGGCGGATCTCGCCCAGGCGCTCGGGGACCTGCGGGCTGACGGCCACGAGGGTCGCGCCGATCGCCGCCAGGGCGGGGGCCAGCCGCTCTTCGTAATAGGGCAAGGCGATATTGCAGGCCGGACAGCCGGCGAAACGGAAGAACACCAGCACCGCCGGCCCCTTGGCCGTCAGACTTTCGAGGGTCAGATCGCCGCCCTCGACGTCTTTCAACACGAAGGGCGCGACCTTGTCGCCGACCTTGACCCAGGCGTCCGGATCGGCGGCTTCGACGAGGCGGGCGCGCTGGTCGATGTTGATCTTCAGCGCCACCGGCTCCCAGGTGCGGACGCGTTCGGCGTGCAGCGCGGCCAGGCGCTCGCGCAGGGTGTCTTGACTCATTTGGTCCTCCCGTCCTCGGTTCGAGCGGTGTTGGCGGCGTCGATCGCCATCAGGCGGGCGCGCTCGAAGATCGCCCCCATGCGCCAGTGCTGGTTGGTGTGGGTGGCCGCGTGCTCGTCCCAGCCGCTGTCGCGCCGGAAGCCGCCGACATCGCCGGTGGCCAGGGCCTGCTCGGCGGTGACGCCGGCGATACGGTCAATCTCGGGCCAGACGAACAGGGCGTCCTCGGGACAGTAGAGCTCGCACAGGTAGCAGGTCTGGCAGTCGGCCTGGCGGGCGATCACCGCCTTGCCGTCCGGCCCGCGCGCCAGCACGTCGCTGGGGCAGACATCGACGCAGTCGCCGCAGCCGCCGCAGCGGTCGTCGATCACGACCTCGATCATGCCACGGCCTCCAGGGGGCTGGCCGCCTCGAAGCGAGTGACCACCCGGTCCAGGCCGTGCGCGCGCTGACGCGAGGCCAGGCGCGGGTCGAGCCCCGGCGCGTCCTCGCGGCGGTGCATGCCCCGGCTCTCGCGGCGCTGCAGGGCGCTGGCCTTGCTCCAGCGGGCGGCGGCGACCAGGGCGGCGGTCTCACGCGCCCGAAGCAGTCCCCTGCCCCAGCCCCCGGCATGGGCGGCGATCTCGCGCCAGGCCTCGTCGAGCTTTTCACCCGAAGCGGCCAGGGCCTCGCCATTGCGGAAGATGTTGCGGTCGTAGGCGCCCATCTCGTCACGGACGAGCTGGACGGCGGCGGACAGGTCGACGCCGGCCAGACGGCCGGTGGGTCGCAGTCCGGCCTGGCCGACATGATGCAGGCGCTCGCCGGCGCCGCGACGCCCACGGGCGAACTGCGCCGCCCCCTGCCCGGCCCACTGGCCCGACGACAGCGCCCAGGACGAGTTCACCGCCCCACCGCCCGAGATGGCGCCGGTGACCAGCTCGCGGCTGGCCGCGTCGCCGGCCGCGAACAGGCCCGGCGCTGCGGTCTGGCAAAGCGTGTCCGCCACGCGCAGTCCGCCAATGCCGCGCACCGTGCCCTCCGACACCAGCGTGACCTCGAAGCGCTCGGCATAGGCGTCGATCCCCATGCGGGCGAAGGGGCGTACGAAGTTGGGCTGCACCTGCGGCATCACCTCGCGGATGTCCTGCGGAATGCGGTCGAGGCGGCAGTAGAGGCGCCCCTTCAGCAGGGCGCGGGCCAGATGGGGGCTGACGTCGGGGCCAGCGGGAATGTCGAGCTCGTGGTCGGCCTCGTCGAACCAGCGGGCGAAGGCGAAGCTCATCGAACGGGCCATGTTCGTGCCCGCCTGCATGGGCGTGTAGTAGTTGGTGAACTCCATGCCCGAGAGATCGGCCCCGGCCTCGACGCCCATCAGCAGGCCGTCGCCCGTGTTGGTCGCAGACCCCAGCAGGCGCGAGGCGAAGGCGCAGCCGCCGGTGGCCAGCACCACCGCCCCGGCCCGGATCGTCCAGGGCCGCTCGCCGCGCAGGGCGATCCCCGCCGCGCCGGTGACCACGCCGTCGGCGTTCGTCAGCAGCTCAAGCACCGGATGGTGGTCGAGGATGGTCGCGCCGGCCTCCAGCGCGAAGGCGCGCATGGCCCTCATGTATTCGGGGCCGCGCAGGCCGCGATACTGGACCCTCCCCTGCTCGTCGGTCGAGAAGGCGTAGTGGCGGGCCAGCTGCGGCAGGCTGGTCCAGGTGAGGTCGATGATCCGCGCCATCCAGTCGGGGTCGCCCAGCCCTAGAGAGCGCTTCAGGCGATCGGCGACAGCGGCCTCGCGATGCTCCGGCGGAACCCACCAGTGGCCGGGGCCGGCTGTGGCGGTGACGCCGCTGGTTCCGCAGTATCCCTTGTCGGCCAGGATCACCCGCGCGCCTTCCCGGGCCGCCGCGATGGCCGCCCAGGTTCCGGCCAGCCCGCCGCCGATGACGAGGACGTCGGTGTCCCAATGGGGTGTGTCGAAGTCGGCGCTCATCCGGCGATCGCCGCGTTGAACGAGGCGTCGAAGGCGCCGGCCGCATCAAGGTCGGACTTGATCGCCCCTGCCGCGCGGAAGTGGTCGAGCACCGAGCGCGCCTCGGCCACCGAGGTCTCGTCGATCGGCACGGGCACGGCCTTGTAGTTGCCGACCGTCCAGCGGGCGATGTCGAGCGACAGGCCCGTCTCCTTCGACAGCACGGCGGCGAAGGCGTCGGGGTTCTGGGCGGCCCAGCGGCGGGCCTTGGCCAGGCGACGCAGGAAGTCGTCGATCTGGGGCCGCTTGGTGAGGATCGCCTTGACGCTGGCGGCCTCGTAGCCGTTGCCGCTGAGCACGCCCTCGCCGTCGGCCAGAACCCGGGCGCTGTCGTGCAGCCGGGCCAGCGCCACGTACGATCCCCAGGTCACCCAGGCGTCGATGGAGCCGGCCGTGAACGCGGCCTTGGCGTCGCCGGGGCTGAGGAACACGACCTCGACATCGGTCGGCGACAGGCCCGCCTTCTCGATCACCCGCAGCAGCAGGTAATGGCCGATCGAGCCGCGCCCCGTGGCGATCTTCTTGCCCCGCAGGCCGGCGGCGTCGCGGATCGGCGAGTCCCTGGGCACCAGGATCGCGGTGGAGCGACCGCCGCTGCGGCCGGCCTGCACGGCCTTGATCTTCGCGCCGCCGGCATAGGCGAACAGGAACGGCGCGTCGCCGGCCTCGCCCAGGTCGACCGCGCCGGCGCCCAGGGCCTCGAGCAGGGGCTGGGCGGCGGGGAACTCGCTCCATTCGATCCTGTAGGGAACGCCTTCCAGGGCGCCCGAGGCGATCAGCACCGCCTTGGTGCCGCCGCGCTGGCTGCCGACCTTGAGCGGCGCCTGGGCCTCGCTCTTGCCGCAGGCTGAGAGGCCCGCCAAAGCGCCGAAACCGATGATGAGCTGGCGTCGATCCATGCCGCCCTCCCCTTAGAAGCGTTGGGTCAGGCGGGCGTAGTAGTAGCCGCCGGTGATGCCGAAGGGCGAGAACAGGCCGTACTGCAGCGTTCCCTGGTCGGCGTTCACGATGCCGATCTTGTCGGGATACTGGTCGAACAGGTTGTTGGCCCCGATCGCGACATTGGTGTCGGGCCGGACGTCCCAGGCGATGTCGAGATCGACCACCCATTTGGGGCTGTAGGTACGATCCAGGCTCACCGACGTGCCGGCCTCGGTGTACTCGCCGTAGCGCGTGGTCCGCAGGCTGGCGCTGAGCGTCTGGCGGCTCCAGACCGCGCCCAGCACCAGCTTCTCGCGCGGCGTGCCGACGTTCAGGTCGGAGATCTTCTGGCGATCGAACAGAACGAGGTTCGGATTGACCGCCTTCAGGATCGCCGGGGTCTGCGCGACGTCGCGGACCTTGGTCTTGTTGAAGGCGTAGGCGGCGTTGAGGTTGAGGCGGCCGGCCGAACCCAGGCCGAAACCGTACTCGGCGACGAAATCGATCCCCGTGGTCCGGGTCGAGACGGCGTTGGTGTAGTAGGTCGCCGTCAGCCCCTGGGGGAAGCGCGCCAGGAGGCCGACCAGCGCCGGCTGCGATTGCAACTGGGTCACCGACAGGTCGAGGTTACTGGTGTCGACAATGCGGTCGTCGATGTCGATCTGGTAGGCGTCCAGCGTCAGGCGCAGGCGCGGCAGCGGCTCGGCGGTGATGCCGAAACTGTAGTTGGTCGAGGTCTCGGGTTTCAGCGGGCTGGCGCCCAAGGCCTTGGCCTCGGCGGTGTCGGTGCGCAGCACCTTGGTCGGGAAGGTCAGGTACTCGCCCGGCGTGCAGGGCGCGCCGCGGAAGGTGTTGTTGGGCGCGGCCGGGCACAGGCTGCCGGAGATGGTCGAGGTGGCGAACACCGTCTGGCCCAGCGACGGGGCGCGGAAGCCGTTGCTGACCGTGGCGCGCAGGGCGTAACCGGGCAGGAACTCCCAGCGGGTGGTCAGCTTGCCGCTGGTCGTCTCGCCCACATCGCCGGTGTAGCGCTCGTGGCGGACGGCCGCGCCGACGTACCAGTTTTCCGTCAGATCGGTCCCGACATCGAGATAGGCGGCATAGGAATGGCGGGTGGCCGAACCGGCGTCCTCGGGCGCGGTGCCGGCATAGGACGACAGGCCGGGATTGGGACGCAGGCCGGCGAACGGCTGGCCAGCCGGGATCACGTAGTCGCCGACGATGTAGGAAGCCTCGTCGCCGGCCTCGATCAGGAAACGCTCGTAGCGGTGCTCCAGCCCCCACGACACCTGCAGCGGCCGGGGCAGCACGCCCTCGAACGAGCGGGTGACGTCGAGGTTGTTGGTCCACTGCTGGAACTGGTGGGTCGACAGGTGGAAGTAGGTCGGGCTGTCAGGGCCCAGCGTGGCGTTCAGGGTGTTCTGGCCGTCGAGCTGGGCGTGGTCCTGGGCGAAGGTGGTCGAGACGTCCCAGGCCCAGCCGGCCTTCTCGCCGCGCGCGCCCAGGCTGGTCTGCCAGTCGAGCTCGAAGATCCGGCGCAGGGCGTTGAACCCGTTGGGATAGACCTCGGGCAACGAGTTTCGGTTCAGGGGCCGCCCCGCGGTGACGCCGGTCACCGGCGCCAGGTTGGGCAGAAAGCTGCCGGTGACCTTCTTGGACGAGCGATGGCTGACCGTGCCGCTGGAATAGAGGACGAGGTCGCGCCAGGGCAGTTCGGCGTTGTAGGCCGTGGCGATGATGTCTTCCTCGCCGGGACCGTAGCTGGCGCCCCAGAAGTAGCGGTCGGCCGTGGCGTCGCGCGGATCGGGCGTCGCGGTGGTCACGCCGCCCACGGTCGTGACGGTCGGCTGGTAGAGGTACTGGGCGCGGGAAGGCACGGCGCGCGAGGCGGCCTCGTTGTTCTTCCAGTTGACGGCCAGTTGCAGGAAACCGCCGTCTTCGCCCAGGGCGCGGCCGAAGTTCAGACTGGCGGCGCGGGTGTCGCCGTCGCCCAGATAGTTCTGGCCACCCGTGTAGGAGAAGGCCCCGCCTCCCGTGTCCTTCTTCAGGATGATGTTGACGACGCCGGCGATGGCGTCCGAGCCGTACTGGGCCGAGGCGCCGTCGCGCAGCACCTCGATGCGCTCGATCGCAGAGGCCGGGATCAGGTCCAGATCCACAGGCACGCCGCCTCGCCCCACCCGAGCCAGGTTGTTGATCAGCGAGGTGGTGTGCCGGCGCTTGCCGTTGACCAGGAACAGGGCCTGATCGCCGTTGAGGCCGCGCAGCGTGATCGCCCGCACCGTCCACGAGGTGCCGCCGCCGTTGACTCCCGGCAGGTTGAAGGACGGGATCAGGGTGTTGAGCACCTCCTTCAGACCCACCTTGCCGGTGGCGGTCAGTTGCTCGGACGAGATGACGTCGATCGGCGCGGGGCTGTCGGCCACGGTGCGGCGCACGCCGCGCACGCCGGTGACGACCACCCCGTCCAGCGCGTCGGCCGCGGCGTCGGGCGCGTCCACTGTCGGGATCGGCTCGGCGGCCAGGGCCGCGCCCGAGGCGCAGGCCAGCAGCAGGCCAGCGAAGGCCGAGCGTTTCAGGGTCGTCTTCGGAAAAACACGAGTCAAAAGTCTATCCCCCCGCGCGCGGCGCATCGGCCCCGCGTCGTTGTGTGGTCTTGGAAAGTCGGAAGACGGGCGCGGCTTCGGCGGGCCGCGCCGGCCTGGATCAGGCGGGCTTGCTTTCAGTGGAGGGGCGCTCGCGGTACGGCACGTCGTCGGAGCCGATCAGCACCCGCTCCATCACCCTCGGGAAGTCGCCGTAGTCGCGCACCGCGTAGTGCAACCCCGCGCGGTTGTCCCACAGGGCCACCGAGTTTTGCCGCCAGCGGAAGCGAGCGTGGTGCTCGGGCTTCTTCACCTCGTCATAGAGGCGGGCCAGCAGCGCCTTGCTCTCGTCCGGCGCCAGGTCGACGAAGCGCGGCTTGAGGCTGAAGTTGATCCAGAAGATCTCCTGGCCGGTCTCCGGGTGGGTGCGGATGGCCGGATGGGCGGTCAGCGGATAGCGCTCGCCCGAGCGGTTCAGGGCGTCCTGGTAGTCGTGGATGACATAGAGCTCGTCGACGGCGGCCTTCAGGTCGTCGGGCAGGCCCTTCCAGATGGCGTGGCCGTCGGCCCAGATGGTGTCGCCGCCGACCTCGGGAATGTGCACGGCCTTCAGCACCGCGCCGAACGACGGGTTCACCCGCCAGCTGGTGTCGGTGTGCCAGTGGTTCTCGCGGATGTCGTACTTCTTGAAGGCCTCGGCCGAGATCGGCTGCACGGCGCGGTGGGTCTCCACCCCGCCGGTCGGATGGGCGTAGACCTCGCCGAAGTTGGCGGCGAAGGCCAGCTGCTGGTCGCGGGTGATGTCCTGGTCGCGGAAGAACAGGACCTTGCGGTCGAGCAGCAGCGCCTTCAGGGCGTCGCGCTGCTCGCGCGAAAGCGTCTGGCGCAGGTCGATCCCGGCGACTTCGGCGCCGATGGTCGGGCTGACGGGCGTGACGGTCAGGCCAAGGGAATTGCGAACCTGGTCGAGGACGGCGCTCATGGGAACCTCCTTGCAGCCGACGCGATGCGGTCGGCGGAGGCGAACATGGCCAGCACGCCCAAATGGCGCGAACGAGTATTTCTCAGAAAGAATTCAGAGATTTATATATCGCGAACCGCAATAAACGGCATTGGCCGCGCGCATATTTCAGGCGCGCGAATAGCCAGGATCAGCCATGCTCGACAGACGGCTTGCGCACCGCGCGACGATCGCCGAAGAAACTCCTATCGATTTTATAGAGTTTTGTGAGCATGACTTCGCCGTCAACGCCTGTGATCGCCGTCGTCGGCGCCGGATTCAGCGGCGTGATGACCGCCCTGCATCTGCTGCGGGATGGCGCGGCGGTGCGGGTCATCCTGCTGGAGCGCAACGCGCCGGTCGGCCTGGGCGCGGCCTACGCCACCCATAATCCCAGCCACCGGCTGAATGTCCGCGCCGGCAATATGAGCGCCTGGCCCGATCGTCCGGGCGACTTCGTGGCCTGGCTGCGAGGCCTGGGACTGGATGTCGGTTCCGGCGACTTCGCCACGCGCGGCGACTATGGGCGCTATCTGCAGGCCTTGCTCGCCGGCATCGTCGAAGGGCCGGAAGGCGCCGGCCGCCTGGTGATCGCGCCGGACGCCGTGGTCGGGCTCGAGCCCGGCGGCGACGGCTGGCGGCTGACCACCGCCATGGGCCGCCCTATCCTGGCCGACGCCGTGGTGCTGGCGCTCGGCAATCCCCCGCCCTGCCGCCCTTCTGGCGTGACCGACGCCCTGGCCGCCTCGCCGGCCTATGTCGCCGATCCCTGGCGCTGGAATCCGGCCAGCCTGCCGCCCGGTCCCGTTCTGCTGCTGGGAACGGGCCTGACGATGGTGGATCTGGCCCTCAGCCTCGAAGACGCCGCGCCTGGCCGCTCGATCATCGCCCTGTCGCGCCGCGGCCTGATCCCTCGGGAGCACGAGGGCGAGCCGCCGGCCAGGCCGCCCTCGCCGCCGGCGTCCGATATTCCGCCGCTGGCGGCCCTCGCCTGGCTGCGGCGTACGGCGGCAGAGCATGGCTGGCGCACCGCCGTCGACGCGCTGCGCCCGGCCACCCAGGACCTCTGGCGCGGCTGGAGCGTGGCCCACAAGCAGGCCTTCCTGCGCCACGCGCGCCCCTTCTGGGACGTGCACCGCCACCGCCTGTCGCCCGAAGTGGCCACGCGCGTCGCCGGACTGCGTCGCTCCGGCCGCCTGAAGGTCGCCGCCGGCAAGATCGTGCGCCTGGCCGAAGCCGAGGACGGCCGGGTCGAGGGCGCCTGGCGGCCGCGCGGCGAGACCGCCTCGCAGCCGTTTTCGGTGTCGGCGGTGATCAACGCCACGGGCCCGACCGGCGACGTGACGCGATCGACCGACCCGTTGCTGCTCGACCTGATCCGCCGGGGACTGGC